>CBFIDI010000001.1:0-86126 GCA_965661355.1 Rickettsiales bacterium
AAAAATATCTTTTAGTAATTGGATCTTGAATATTCTCTATTTTTGCCATTAAATCAGATTCTATTTTTGCCTTATCTTCGGGGTTAATTTTATTATTTAAATTTACATTTAAATCTTTCAAAGTAAACTCAAAAAGACTTTGCGATAATTTAACCGATTCATTTTCAAGCAAATTAACCATTGACTTGGCGCCATATCTTTTGACATAATCATCAGGATCAATATCTTTGGGCAGAAATGCAAAATCAACACTTTTTTTCGAGCCAATTAAAGGCAAAACAATTTCGCACACCCTTTTTGCAGCGTTAAAACCAGCCTCATCTCCGTCAAAACAAATTATTACTTTATCGGTAATTCGAAATAAATCTAAAATATGATATTTACCCAAAGCTGTCCCAAGCCCAGCCACCACATTTTTTATACCAGATTTATAAAGGCCAATTACATCAGCGTAACCTTCTACAATTACAGCATATTTTTTAGACAAAATATGTTTTTTTGCAAATGAAAAATTATATAAAGTTTGGCTTTTCTTAAAAATTTTAGTTTCTGCTGAATTTAAATATTTTGGATTACCCTGCCCCAAAATTCTGCCACCAAAAGCAATAACTTTATCTTTTTTATCAAAAATCGGAAAAACCACCCGATTTCTTAATTTGTCATAAATATTTTGCGAGCTATTTTTAGCAATTATACCGGTTTCTAAAATTTGCGCTCTCGTAAACCCGTTTTTAGATAGCTTCTCATGCAAAAAATTATAAGAATCTGGTGCAAAGCCAAGTCTGAACTTTTTAATTATTTCATGGTTAAAGCCACGGTTTATCAAGTAATTTCTGGCGCTAGCTCCAAAAGAATTTTGTAAATTTTCTTCAAAAACCTGACAAATTTTCTCTAAAATCTCGTAATCTTTATCTTGTTGCGCATTTTTTTTTGGCCCCAAATTTTCTTGCCACTGAATTTGAAAGCCAAAATCATCGGCTAAATTAACAACCGCGTCTTTAAATTCAAGATTTTGTGTTTTCATTACAAAATCTATGATATTTCCGTGCTCGTGACAACCAAAACAATGATAAAATCCTTTTTGATCATTTACCGTAAATGAGGGTGTTTTTTCGTTATGAAAAGGACATAAGCCATGAAATTCTTTGCCTCTTTTTTTAAGTCTAACAAGTTTTGAGACAACCTGAGAAGGTAAAATTGAAGTGGTTAATTTTTCGGGGAAGCTTTTATCAAAAAATGCCATTTTTAAATTATGTTCCACATTAAATCAAAAATGCTCATCAAAAATGCAAATGTAAAAGGAATTGTAAAATTATCGTCAATTTTTAATAAACTTGGCCTAGCTTCAATAATTGTAGTAAAAAACAATGCAATAATTGCAAAAATATAATAAAATATGCCTAAATTATAAACCGAGCCAACAAGAAATACAATTAAAATACCAAAAATATAAAAAGCGACTGAGCCAGCCAAACTTTTTTCGTAAAAAGGTCGCGACTTAATAGATTTACCTATTAGTGAAGCGGCTAAATCGCAAATTGCTAAAATTAAAAACGACGCTATTATTATCTCTTCTTTTACTAGTAAAAATATTATAACCGCAGCAATAAGGGCGTAACTTGTACCAGTTAGACGAGTGTTGTCTTTTTCTTTTTGCCTCATTATTGCACCAAAACAAAATAAAAAGATGCGGTTTATAACATTGCTTTTACTGCGCAAATAATCAAAACTAACCACAACAATTGCCGCCGGGGCAATGATTTTTAACGCTAATTCTTGACCCAAAAAGTAATAAAATGCCGGAAACGACAACAAAATTAAATGAAATATTTTTCTTAAAATTTCGCGCCCAACCGAAAAACCCTCTTCTATTTCATCGCTATCTTGATTAGGTTCGAAGTTAATCTTACTATATTGCCCAGACAAATTTTTGGGTTTTTTACCGTTAAGATTATTGTCAAAAAGAAACTTCTTATTTGCGCCCTGATTATCATGCGTTAAATTTTCTTGCTTTAAATCTTTAGGTTCTAAGTTTTTTATCGTTAAATCAACCTCCCCCTCTTCTTTTTTAGCCCTGTTTTCTGCGCCTTTTTGTAAAATATTCTTCAACTTTGCGCCGCCCTGAAAAGAAGATTTATTCTTTGATTGCTCGTTATTATTTGCCATTTTTCTGATTTTTATTGTCAAAAATTACTATTTCATTTTCCCCTGAATAGCCAAGTTGCTTTCTTGCCTCTTCATCAAGAAGGTCAAGATCAAGAGAATTTGACTTCATGCCCATTACTTTTGCTGCTTTTTTATCTTTTTTAATCAAAAGCTGTTGCTTAACAATATTTTGATTTTTTAATTCTTGCCTTAAAGAAAAATATTCAACTAAGCCTTTAGCGCCAAAAGTCATAGTTATTACAAAATAAAAAATCAACACAAAAAAGGTGAAATAAATCACGAATAAGGCCTTTGAAATATTATATTTTTTTACTAACTGATAAATATTCATATGAGAATTTGTTATTTATATCAAAAACCACTGTCAACAAAAATAGTTACATCTATGATTTACTTTGTACTTAATTATTTAACCTAAGAGCGATCACTAAATAATTTATCAACCTGATAATTATAACAAGACCGATCTTTAAATATCAATTTATCCGCTATAATTTAATTAAACTCAACATAACTCTGATGGGCCATGCTTTGCTTTTGATGATATATTTATTAATTAAATTATTTGTTTTTTAAATTCGCATTTATCAGATAGAACTATGCATTATCTTACAATTTTTAAAACAAAAATAAAGAAAAAGTTAAACTTTAATTACAAATTGATTTTAATTTCATTTTAACTTTACATTTTGCCATTTAAAGTCTTAATAAGTCTCATCAAGATAAATATTGTAAGAATTAGCAACATCGCCTGATGATACAGAACTTTTAATGGACAAATGGTTGGTTATAAATTGAAAATAACATGATATCTATTTAATTTAAATCTGCATTTGATAGATATTAACTTGTCGTTAAAAAATATTTAAATGACTATTTTGGTGTTAAGAAATTTTACCAATGTTATTAGCGATATTAAGAGCTTTTGATAGTAGATTTTTTATAGAATTTTAGCGCATAGATTTAACTTTTAGCAATAAATAATCATAAAATTTAGACTTAATATTGTAGATAAGCCGTTAGTTTTTATAATGATTCTTACTAAAAATATTTTGCTTTAACTTAAATCAAAAAGTCAAAATTGAAATTATAAAAGCGAAATAATTTTAACATACCAAAAGCAAGTTAATTTTAAACCAAAAATAGAATTTAGTCACGATAACAA
Organism: Rickettsiales bacterium; assembly: GCA_965661355.1. Lineage (GTDB taxonomy): Bacteria > Pseudomonadota > Alphaproteobacteria > Rickettsiales > UBA1997 > CAMCFD01. The sequence goes on from CBFIDI010000001.1 coordinate 3,332, forward strand.
ACTTCTTTGGCTGCCTCAATAATATTTTCAGTTTTTGGCAACGCCAATCTTTCAAGATTTGCCGCATAAGGCAATGGAGCGTCAACACTAGCAAGCTTTTTAATTGGCGCGTCTAAATAATCAAAAGCTTCTTGCACTAAAATTGAAGCAATTTCACTGCCAATAGATGCAAAAGGAAAACCCTCTTCAACCGTAATACAGCGATTTGTTTTTTTAACTGAATTTATTAATGTTTCTTTGTCAATTGGGCGAATTGACCTTAAATCTATAACTTCGGCCGAAATACCTTCTTTTTCTAGCTTTTCAGCGGCTTCTAAAGCATATTTTACAACTAGCGAAAATGCCACAATTGTTACATCGCTGCCTTTTTTTACAATTTTTGCTTTGCCAATCTCAACAATATGATCATCATCATATTCTTCTTCAAAAGAAAATCCATAAGCAATTTCGTTTTCTAAAAATACCACGGGGTTGGGGTCGCGAATAGCCGCCTTTAACAAGCCCTTACAATCGGCTGCCGAATAAGGCGAAACAACCTTTAAGCCCGGAATTGAACCATACCAAGCAGCGTAACATTGCGAATGTTGAGCACCCACCCTTGAAGCCGCGCCATTTGGCCCACGAAAAACCATAGGGCTACTAACTTGGCCGCCTGACATATAGGCCGTTTTTGCTGCTGAGTTAACAATTTGGTCAATTGCCTGCATAGCAAAATTAAATGTCATAAATTCAACAACTGGCTTTAACCCTGAAAAAGCAGCGCCCACAGCCAGTCCGGCAAATCCGTGCTCAGTAATTGGCGTGTCGATAACGCGCTTTGGCCCAAATTCGTCAAGCAAACCTTGGGTAATTTTATAGGCGCCATTATATTCAGCAACTTCTTCGCCCATAATAAAGACATCTTGATCTTTTTTCATTTCTTCGGCCATTGCTTCTTGCAAAGCTTCTCTGACTGTAAGTTTTCTAAGCATATTTTTATTAATTAATTATTTTCATTATTTTTAATGCCAAATATTGACTTATTTTAACTATTGTTTAAACTCTCCTTTTTCACACCAATATTTCTCTTTCGAGTCTTCATTTGGCTGAAATAAATTAACCGACAGTTTTACAATTTTTTCTATTATATTCCTCATTACTGCTTTTGTAGCTTTTTTCTTTACTATCAAAAGTAGCTATATGAATTTTCGTACCTTCGTCTAAAACGCTATTTCTATAAAGAATATATTTATGAATATTTGTATCTATTATAGAAAAAATGATCAATTAAAAACAGCAATAATTGCTATTAAAATACCAAAAATTATCGATTTCAAAAAATTTACCATAATTTACATTTCTTCTGGATTTTGCACTTCTTTAACATAAATTTCGGTCATAAGCTGGTCTTGGTCTGGCTCGGGGCTGTCTTTTGAAAATTCGACAATTTCGTTAATTTGCTCTTTAATCTTTTTGTCAATATTTTTAATTTCGTCTTCCTTAGCAAATTTTTCGTCTAATATTTTGGTGCGCAAAACAGCAATAGGGTCTTGATCCTTTTTTTCTTGCAATTCTTCTTTGCTACGATATTTGGCCGGGTCTGACATAGAGTGCCCCCGGTAACGATAAGTGTTAATTTCAAGAAGAAATGGCCCATTGCCCGAACGCACATGCTCAATTGCCTTGCCACCTTCTTCAATAACTTCAAAAATATCCATGCCGTTAATTTTTTTACCTGGAATATTAAAGCCTTGACCCCTTTTATATAAATCGTCAATTGATGAAGATCTTGCAAGAGAAGTTCCCATTGCATAATTGTTATTTTCAATTACAAAAATAACTGGTAAATTCCACAATTTGGCCATGTTATAAGTTTCATGAACTTGCCCCTGATGAGCAGCGCCATCGCCAAAATAACAAAAAGTAACATTTTTATTTTGACCACGATATTGATCAGCAAAAGCTAAGCCTGCGCCAATTGGCACCGACGCACCAACAATTCCGTGACCACCAAAAAAGTTTTTTTCTAGGTCAAATAAATGCATAGAGCCACCCTTGCCTTTTGAAGAGCCGTCTTTTTTGCCCATTAATTCAGCCATAATTCTTTTAGGGTCAGAACCAACAGCAATCATGTGGCCATGGTCACGATAAGTCGTAATTACTTTATCGTCTTTTTCCATATTATGCTTCATGCCAACGGCAATTGCCTCTTGACCAATATATAAATGACAAAACCCAGCAATTAAGCCCATGCCATATAACTGGCCAGCTTTTTCTTCGAAGCGCCTTATTAAAAGCATGTCTTCATAGAATTTTAGCAATTCTTTTTTTGAATATTTTTTTTCTGAATTATTTTTTGTTGTGCTTTTAACCATCTTTTTTTAGTTTAATTTGTAAAAATTGTTACTAGCTTAAAATAAACATTAAAGCTCGCTTTTACATGCTTGTAATTATCTAATTTATGAATTTAACTTTTTAAATTTTAGAACTATTTGAAAAATAGTAACTTATTTTTTAATAAATGTCAATAATGGCTTTGACAAACAGTTTTTAACGCCTAATTTTAAAAATAGAACATTATAACTTTAATATTTAAATGATTAATATCAGTGATATTAAAAGTTTTTATCAATAATTTTCTTGATGATAATTTAATTTATTAGTTACTTACAAAGTAAGAAAAAATTATGAATAATGGCAACAAATTTAGTAAAAAGGCTTAAATAAAATAATTAATTGATATAAAACTAATTTACACCAAAGCCCATATTTAAAGTTAATATGAATTTACTATCAAAAACAAGATAACTAACGCTATATTGAGTTTTTGCGAGACCTAGTAATTATAAATTATAACAAATAAGCTAGTAATTAAAAATGGGGCTTGGCTGTTATTTAAATTTTGCGCAAATTAACTTAAAATTAAAGATATTATCATTGAATGCAAAATTTTAAAAAGCCTAGGTAAGCCTTCAATAATTCCATAAGCAGCCGTGGCAAATAAAATTATTACTATTGTGTATTTTGCAATTATCTGAAAAAGCAATTTTTTAACCATGCGACTTTGGTCAGCTTGTGACGCTAAATATTCAGAATTTTTCTTGGCGCGCTCTAACTCTTCTTCGTCTGAAAGGCCTTCTTCTAAATTATTCGATAGGCTTTTCTGATTATTTTTAACTTCTTTTTTTGCCTTTTTTTTCATAAAGGCCGCAAGCTTGTCTTTTTCTTCTGTTGGACTCATCTAAAATAAATTAAAATTTGAACTATTGAATTGATGTTAAAACAAACTATTGTTATTTTCAAAATAATTTAATATCTTTTTAGTAAATTGTCAAATATGACTTAGTTCATTTTAACTTGATAATTTATTATTTAAGGGGATGAGAAATTTCATTAATTTAAATTATTGCAAAAAATAAGCCCCGCCAATTATGTCAGAAAGATTTGACGATAATTTTATTGATTAAATTTAAAAGATAAATAATCAATTATCAAGTTAAAATATCATAACATTAAGCTTTTATATATTTGACAAACCCAACGCTCAAAAAATTAGTGGCGCACTAAATTATGAAGCCTAAATTTTATTAAAAAAATATTTACAAAGCCTTAAATATAAGAAGCGACATAGCACCAACTATCAAATTAAAATAAACTTTTGACTTTTATTTTTTGATCTAAAATTTTAATGAAAATCCTTATTTATATTTAGTTTTTTATCTTAATAATTAACGCAACCTCTTCTTTGCTAATTATTTTATCAAGCCCCAGTAATTATTTATAGACCAATATTTAAAATAAAATTTGTTGTTATTTTACGCCCGTTTTAATTGAATAATAGAAAATTGTCAAAGTTTTTAATTTTATTTCAACTAGAAATTTAGTTATCAATTATTTATGATTAATAAATTGCGCCGCGCTTCAATTTTAAAATTATTTTTTAAGATTTATATTTTTGTTTATAAATTTTAAGTAAAAAATAATTTATAGATATTGTTATTTAAAACTAATTTTATTTCAAACTAAAGGTAATTTAATTAATATTAACTAACTAGGCAAGTCTACATTAAGCTTTTGGCGATGGTTTTGTCTTAACAATATTGCGACGAATAAATTTGCACTTAAAAGGCAAATTTTAATATTAAAGCGATATTTTTTAACCAAGAACAGCTCAATTAAATCAACTATACTGATAAAAGATTTGTAGCAAGCGGGTAAAATTTAATGAATTTAATAAATGTAAGCACCAAAACTTGGTTGCTAATTTTAACTAGTTACTAAATGATAAATTTAAAATAAATAAAAATTATGAAAAATAACAAAACTGCTGTAATTCTATTTAACCTTGGTGGGCCCGACAAAAAAGAGGCAATTAAACCATTTTTATTTAATTTATTTAACGACAAAGCGATAATTTCATTGCCGCAACCTTTTAGATTTTTATTGGCAAAGTTAATTTCAAGCAAACGCGAAAAAACCGCCGCCGAAATTTATAGCAATTTAGGCGACAAATCGCCAATTTTAGAGATTACTCAAAACCAAGCTGACGAACTTGAAAAAGAGTTATCGTTTCATGGTGACTTTAAAACATTTATTGCAATGCGCTATTGGAAGCCTTTTGCAAAAGAGGTTGTCGCAAAAGTTAAAGATTACGACCCGGGCCAAATAATTTTATTACCGCTTTATCCCCAATTTTCAACGGCGACAAGTGAATCTTCTGTTGATGAATTTATTTCAGAACTTGAAAAGCAAGGACTTAATGTTAATCGTAAAATTTCGCAAAGCCAACAAAGCGGACTTTTTGGCGCAAAAAAATTAGAAATAACTAGCGATGGCGCAATTAATTTGAAAACAATTTGCTGTTATCCTGACCAAGAAGATTTTATTTTGTCGCACGCAAAATTAATCAAAAACAAAATTTTGCAAAAAGAATTTGAATTTGACAAATTAAGAATTTTATTTTCGGCGCATGGCTTGCCACAGAAAATTGTCGATTCGGGCGACCCTTATGTTTTTCAGGTTAAAAGAACTGCGAATTTGGTTCAAAAGAAACTTGAAGAATTGTTAAAAAAAGAAGGAATTTTTGACCAAGAATTTAAAAATGGCAAAACCATAGATTCTAAAGTTTGCTTTCAGTCAAAGGTGGGGCCTTTAAAATGGACCAGCCCAAGCCTTGACCACGAACTAAACCGATTGAGCCTTGACAAAAAGCAGCCAATTATTGTGCCTATTGCTTTTGTTTCAGAACATTCTGAAACCTTAGTTGAGCTTGATATTGAATATAAAGAAATGGCCGAAGAATTAGGAATTGAAAATTATACCAGAGTTCAAGCCTTAAACAGCGATGGTCACTTTATTAAATCATTAGTTAACATGACACTTCAAACTAGCAAAAATAAAGAATTTGGCTTTTTTGCCAATGGTAAATGCCAAAGAATTTGCGACAAAAAATTCAAAAGATGTATCCAATAATAAAGAATGCAAGAGCTAAATCTTAATATCGCCATAATTGGCGGCGATATTAAGATTTGCGATGGCTTTTATACTGACGAGCTTGTTGCCTGCTGTTGTTGTCCTATATTAAGTTGACTAGATGAAGCTGGACTGGTGAATGGTGATGGAGTTGAACCAGCTGATGCTGAAGTTGAACTGGTTGACCTTGAAGGACTATGACCCCCTGACTGCTGCTGCGGAGATGTTCTTGCCAAGGGGGTTAAGCTTGAGCCATCTGAGCTTACTGAAGACGCACTGCTACTAACTCTACCTGCTTGATTCGAATCTCGCGCCGCAAGCTCAGCTCGCGCTTGTTGCGTATTAACATACAGTGATGAGTCTGTGATGCTTACTGCTGCAGCTACTTTTTTAACATATTTTTCGTCTCTTTGTCTTAATGGCAATGGCGGATTACCAGCTTCTGGCAACACATGAAGAGGCCTCGGGGCGCTTGCATTTCCTTGAACCCCTGTGCGCTGAAACTGTGTGTTTGGCGCGTCGTAGAGGTCGTGTTGGTTTGGTGAGTCGTAGGTGTCTTGCTGTGGGGTTGGGGCTTGTTGCCCTTGTAAAGCAGGGTTAAACAGATCCGGGTCTACAGAGTCGTAGGTCTCTTCCTGAACAAGGTCGTGTTGGTTTGGTGAGTCATAGTGAGAATGCGCAGCAGCACCTTCCAAGCTACTATAAAGAGATTGATCTGCAAGACCTTGATTAGCTCTAGATAAGGCTTGATTGATTGTTTCTACACCTATTCTCTCGCTAAGTCCATTACCGTCTCTTTCAAGAATTTTACTTTTAATAGTTATATCTTGATCTAGCATTTTGAAGACAGCTTTCAATAAAAAACCCATCGTTTCATCCGGTCTGTCTCTAAGATTATTTCGCACAGCAAACTGAGCAGCTCTATTTACTTCATTTTGTATAAACGGATCTATTTCCCCCTTCCGCTCTGCTCTATATTGCGCTAACGCGGTAATTATATAATCGCAAGTTTTTATAACCAATTCATAATTTCTTATTTCTTCTTGTGTAGCGCTTTGGTTTTTTAAGTTAGGATTCAGACCTGTTAATGCAGCTTTTAAATTTGTTACTAATTTTCCAAAAAGCAATGAACTCTTTTCTACAGGGACTTTTGATACATATTCAGTTACTGTAAATCTCTCCTCATTGAGAATGTTCTTATCTATTTCAGATAAAGCTTCTAAAACCTGAACAATTCCTGTTACGACTAATGGGTTTTCAGGGTTGAAAACTTTTAGCGCCAAATTATGTATTAAACCATTTTCGCCATTAATCCCCTCAATCTTCCTTATTTCACCTTGTTTTTCTCTTAAATTACCATTTAAACTTCTTATCTCTCTAAAATTACGCAACCTTCCAAAAAAACCTTGTTTTTTTGTTTCAATCTTTTTATTTATTCTAGCCCCCTCTTCTTTTAGGTGATCTAATTTCAGGATTTCAAGAATATCTTCTTTTAAAGATTCTTTACTTTGTTCAGCTTGAATTTTAGCTTGATTGGCTATTAATTCACCATCCAATTGCCTCATAGTTTCTACCCACCGCTGTTCATTACCTTGCTGTGACTGTGCATTGCGGGGTTGGGGGGCGGCGGGCCTTATTGAGCCGTCATTTCTATCGCCTGATCGAAATTCAGAGTAATGTAACCCTTCTTCTTCTAAGATGGGTTGGCCGTTTTCATCAATTGTATTTTCAGCCGAAGTGAAGGCGGAATCTGTAACCACTGCTTCCTCTTTATCACTTATTGCCGCTTGGATCGCAGCAAAATCTGAACCTGACCCTACCGCACTCGGTGGTGATGATGTTGCTGAATCTGTATCCCCGTAAACTCCTTCGCCACTATAAGAGAAGGGACCTTGATTTGCCGGAGCTGATTTATCAGAAGGTGAATTTTCTCCTGAAGCTACCCACGCTTTCCTTGCAGCTGGTGGCTGTTCCGGTGACGAAAAAACCCTAGTTTTTCCAGCGATTGCAATATTTCGTCCTTCAGGTGGTAATGGTGGTAATGGACCTCTACTAGCTTGCTGTTGTTTTGGCTGAACTTGTTCATCACCACCATTTTGACCTTCTCTGCGCGGGGCTCTTAATGGCCCATTAGTGTTTATTATTTTTCTGATCATGGTTTATCCTTAAAATTTAAAATTAATTTTTTTATAATAATTTTTTTTATCACTTTTCATAGTATACCATTTTTCTGCATTGTGGTCAATAAAAAAAGGGTTTTTTATATTTTTTTAATTTGTGTAGTAAAATGATACAGGTTTAATTTATGTCTATTGTTAATTAATTATAACTTGCTATCACTTTATTTTAGAGGCTTTTGGACGCCATAACTTAGATTTTAATGTCTTTTTTTGATGGTTTTTTAATTTTAATAAATTTTAAATAAATCTAATTTTTATGCAGTAAAATTGATTATTTTTACAATTATTTGCAAATTTTTAAAGAATTAGAATATAAATTTTTTCTATTTTTGGTTAAATTTTGACAATAAAGTTAGAAATTTGGTTTGCATAATTTTAAAAATTTATATTTTACAGCTCTTTTTTAAGCCATTATATAATTATATATAGTAAGTAACATTTAATTATAAATTTAATTATAAATTTTGTCATACAAAACTAACCTTGGCGACAATGACAAGCTTTTAATTGGTATTTAAGAAGAGGAGTTGGTTTAAGTTATAAAAATCTATTGATAAATATATTAATTTTTACTAAATAACTTAAATTTAAATAATAATTTAAAAAATTGTATGTTTAATGACGCATATAGACTTTGAATAAAGATTTGCTCAATAAGGTCGCCGTCAAAAATTCTGTAATATATTTAAGTAATGATAATCATTTTTTACGATATTTATCTTGGTGAAATTTTAAAAACCAGCCACAAAGCGCTAATTTATATTTTTTATAGCTTACTTTTTAATTAGCGCTTATTAATTATAAGATAATAATTGTGGTTACCAATATTAATTAATGTTTAAAATGCCGGGTCATGACAAAATAAATTGCAATTTTGTTTTTATTGGCCGCGTCTATTACTTCTTGGTCACGAACCGAGCCACCAGTTGCAATTATGGCTTTAACGCCATATTTAGCGGCAATTTCGACATTGTCGGCGAAGGGCAAAAAGGCGTCAGAGGCCAAAAACGAGCCTTGCGCCATGTTTTCTGATTGACCGTTGGCCTTAGCGAAATTTTGTGCTTTTTGACAAGCCGCTTGACAGGCGTCTATTCTGCTGGTTTGGCCCATTCCTATTCCGACTGTTTGAAAATTTTTCACTAGGGTAATTGCGTTTGATTTTACATGTTTGCAAATATTCATTGCAAAAATTAATTGCTGCTTCTCGCTTTCTGAAATTTCTATTTCGCCGACTTGCTTTAAATCGGTTGACGAAATTGTTTTTTGGTCTTGCTGTTGAACTAAAAAGCCACCAGAAATTGTTTTTAGTTGATTATTGTCATTTTTTTTGAAATCTGTAATTAAAACTCTTAGGTTTTTCTTTTGCGCTAAAATTTCTTTGGCTTCAGGAGTTATAGAGGCCGCAATTATAACTTCGAAGAATATTTTTGTAATTTCTTGAGCCAGTTCTGCGTTGATTTGAGAATTTAGAGCGACAATTCCGCCAAAAGCACTTTTTGCATCTGATTCTAGGGCTTTTTTATAGGCACCAGAAATATTTTTGTCGGTTGCAACGCCGCAAGGGTTGGCGTGTTTGATGATGGCGCAAGTGGGTTGGCTAAACTCGCTAACTAAATTATAAGCGGCGTCAGCGTCGTTTAGGTTGTTGTAACTTAGCTCTTTGCCCTGAATTTGCTGGGCGCCAACAATGCCAGAATTATTGAGTTGGTAAAGGGCTGCTTTTTGATGCGAATTTTCGCCATATCGAAGATTTTGCTTTAATTTGGCCGAGATTTTGAGATTTTCTGCAAAATTTTGATCGGTTTCGCTATTTTTATTTTCATTTTCTGATTCTTGAAAAGAATTTTCTTGGCTTTTGGTGAAAAAATCGGCAATTGCAATATCGTAATCGGCAATTGATTTAAAAGCTTGGCTAGCTAGTTTTTTGCGAAATTGTAAATTAGTTTGAAAATTATTGCTTTTTAATTGATTTATTAGTTCTTGATATTGACTTGCGCATGTTATGACCGTTTTAAACTCAAAATTTTTGGCCGCCGATCTTACCATAGCGGGGCCGCCAATGTCGATATTTTCGATGATTTTATTTTCATCATCGGTTTTTGCTACAGTTTCGACAAATGGATATAAATTTACAATTAAAAGATCAATTGGCAAAATATTGTTTTGCGCGGCCTGTTTTTGGTGATCTTGGTTATTTAAAACACCCAAAAGCCCGCCATGAACATTGGGATGCAGAGTTTTAACGCGGCCATTCATAATTTCTGGAAAATTGGTAAATTGACTTATGTCTTTAGCGTTAATTGCGTTTTCTTGCAATAATTTTTTTGTACCACCAGTTGAAATAATTTCAACATTGTTTTCTTGTAAAAATTTTGCTAGCTGGGTTATGTCTTGCTTGTCGGACACGGAAATTAAACAGCGTTTAATGGGCTGTAAGTTTTGCAATTTATTTGACATTTGTATATTTTATTGAGATTTTGCGATTATGGGCGCAATTAATTTTTTGTGAATTATATTTAATTAGACCTAGATTTAATTAAATATTGTAAAGGTTTGTTTTTAAAACAGAATTTAAATTGTGTAATTTATTGTAAAACTAATTTAACCTTAATATTGCCCTAAAAATTAAATTTTTTATAGCAGCTTTGCCTTGCCTTTAACGGTCGCTTAGAAGTTTAATTATTTTTTTAATTGAAGTCAACAGATTTATTTGCCGACAATGTTGTTTTTAGCCAATAGAATTACCATTAAAACTACGAACTTCTTTAATTGAATTGCAAGATTAACAATCTTTTAACCAGCAAAAAATGAAGTAAAATTGAGTATTATTTTTCAATTCTGATTTATATTATTTGTAAAAATAATTTAGCAATAGCGCCATGGCAAGTTTTTGATTATGAATCTGATAATTGAATTACGGCGAATAGAATTTATAGATTTTTCAAATTATTAGTAGTTATTTACAAATCGAATATTACTAGAAATATTGTTGCTGATTATTTTATATCATTTTCTATATTTGAAGTAAACTTAAGTAATTTATTCGTTTTAGCGGAGTTAGCATAAAAATATAGAAATATATTTTAGATAGTATTTTGGCTATTTATTATTTTAATATTGAAAATAGTTTTGTGTATAACCAAAATTTAGTGAAAAAAGCGTAAAATAGCATAATTATTTTTTTAACTTTCTTTTAGCGCTCATTTTCTAACCCCTTGGGTTTTGAGAATGGCTTTAATGGTAAAGTTAATCTTTAAAGAGCGCGTAAATTAGCAAAAAATTATCATTAAGACTCTGATTTAAGATCAACTTACTTCAGAATTGATAATTAAAGGCTGGACAGCTTTGTTGATGAAATATTAATTTATAAGAAGCATTAGATATGAATCTAGATTTTTATTATAAGCTTCTGACTAAAAAGATGAAATATTTATGCGGGATTTAAAGATAATAAACCACTTAAAATACTTAAAATTTCCAATTTATTGTCAAAACTTCGTAACATCGCGCAATTTTAATCTTTTTTTAGCTTTAATTAATTTTATAAATTGAAAATGGTATAATTAAAAATATTGATTATTTTCTTTTTTTTGCAAGTTCTATGTCTAGAATTTCTTTTGCTAGCTTCATATAAGCCTTTGCACCGCGACATTTGGGGTCGTAAATTACACCCGGAATTCCGTGTGAAGGAGCCTCTGAAAGCCTGACATTTCTGGGTACTGAGTTTTTAAAAACCTTGTCGCCCAAATAATTTCTGACATCGATTTCGACTTGCTCGGTTAGTTTATTGCGCTTGTCATGCATGGTTAGAATTATTCCACTCATTTTTAGATTTTTATTCAAATTGTTTTTGACCAAGTCTAAAGTTGTGAGTAAATGGCTTAAGCCCTCAAGGGCAAAAAATTCGCATTGCATCGGAATTAATATTGAGTCAGAGGCCGTTAAAGCGTTGATTGTTAAAAGACCAAGTGACGGTGGGCAGTCTATTAAAACGCAATCATAGTCATAAATTACTTCTTGTAATATTTTTTTTAAGCAAAATTCACGATTTTGAAAAGATGCAATTTCAATCTCGCAAGCCGAAAGATCTACGGTTGAGGTTACTAAGTGTAAATTAGGTAGTTTATGAGGAATTATTACTTCTGTTATTGCCAATTCGCCAATAATTGCATCGTAAATAGTTTTTTGCCTTTGTGACTGAAAAACACCAAAAGCGGTGCTTGCATTGCCTTGCGGGTCGAAGTCTATTACTAGGGTTTTTTTCTTGGCTGCGGCAAAAGAAGTTGCTAAATTTACTACTGTGGTTGTTTTGCCAACCCCTCCTTTCTGATTAACAACTGAAAATATTTTTGCCTTTTCTTTATTTCTTGCTCTCATATTTTTATCGGTTTTTGTTCCATGTGAAACATTATATTCTTGATTTTTACTATTTATTATCGCTTTATTTCTTTATTTTTTATCGAGTTGAAGAAAGCAATCTAAGCTCTTGGCTCTAACTAAGTTTTTGGCTCTAATTTTCAATTTTTTCTACTAAATTATGGACTAAGTCAAAGTCAGAGAAGTTAATAATTATTTTACCGCTATTTTTAAACTGGTTGTACGATATTTTTACTTTTGAATTTAGGACTTGCGAAAGTTTATTTTCAATATCGGTTAATTCGCCTGAATTTATGAATTTTATGTTTAACTCTTTTCTTTCAAGCACTGGGCTTGATCTAAGATTTTCTATTTTTTCATTTCTAATTAAATCTTCGGCGTCTCGGACAGAAAGCGAGTCGTCTATTATTTTTTCGGCCAATAGCTCAGGATTGCTTGATTTAATAATCGCCCTTGCATGACCCATTGAAATTTTTTTATCGCTAATCATGTTTTTAACTGAAATTGGCAATTCAAGAAGTCTTAATAAATTTGCAACATGGGGGCGACTTTTACCCGTTTTTTTAGCAACTTGATCTTGAGTGTAAGAAAATTCATTTATAAGCTGTTTGTAGCCCTTAGCTTCTTCAATTAATGATAAATCGGCGCGCTGAACATTTTCGACCAAGGCCATTTCTAGGGCTTCATGATTATTAATTTTTTTGACAATAGCTGGAATTTTATCTAGTTTTAATAATTTTATCGCTCTGAACCTTCTTTCGCCAGCTATAATTTCGTAATGCCCGTCATCTTCGCTTTTTCTTAATATTATTGGCTGGATTAAATCGTTTGACTTGATTGAAAGCGCCAATTCTTTAATTGACTCATTGTCAAAATGTCTTCTGGGCTGATAAATTCCGGCAGTAATTTTGTTGACCGAAATCATTTGAACTTCTTGGTTATTGGCCTTACGATTTTGCGGATAGGCTTCTGAATTTTGGTCTTTTGGTTGATAAATTTTGCTGTCTCCGATTAAAGCTGATAGGCCTCTACCTAATTTTCTGTTTTGAGTTGCTGTTGTCATTTTTTATGTTCGTTGATTATTTTAATAATATATAACAAATTGTTTCACATGGAACAATTATTATGTATAATAATGATTTATGCAACTATTATTTTCAAATAAATAAGGTAACAACAAAATTACAGCCAAGATATGTTACTTTTAAATTATAAATAAGCAGATTATCTTGATTTGTTGTGACTTTTTAGCGTTTAAAAAGCTTAAAATAGCCAAGAATTATTAAAAGAAATCAAAATTGCGCAAGATATATTGTTAGATTTTTGATAATTTTTGCTAAAGATATGAAGTAATTACATGTACTTTACATATTACAATGGCTACAGTTTAATAATATTTTGAATGCTGCTTTAGGTCTAAAGTAATAATTTTAATTAAATTCGCTATTACAAGTTCGATTATGACAAATTTATTTAAGTTTTTGACTATTGATTTAACATTAAAGCGATTTGGTGTAATTATAAATTGACATAGAAATTTTAGAAAAAAACATTGTAAAAATTAGGCTTGATATGTTTTGATGTCGGTCTGAAAAGTTGGTTTAGCGTAATGCGTCAGAAAAATACAAAATATTGTAAGATAAAATAATAAAATTTAAGCTTAACTTTAATATAAAATCCCTGTAGCAGGTGCGGTTAGATCTTTAGAATTGTTGACAAAAAAGTAAAGTCGCGACAAAAAGCTTGTCAGTTAAGTTGATTAAAACAAAAAAGAATGTTAGTTAAAAAAGTTAAATTGCAAGCTTGTTACCTTCTTGAGGGAAAATTACTGTTGGTTTAAAATTTTTTGCTTCTGTGAAGTCTAGTTGGCAATATGAAATTATGATTATTTTATCATCAAGCTGGGCCTTTCTGGCGCATGGGCCATTTAAGCAAATTAGGCCAGAATTTCTAGGACCTTTAATAACATAAGTATCGAATCTTTCGCCGTTATTTATGTTTAATATTTGAACTTTTTCATTTTCTATTAAGTTAGCAGCCTCAATTAAATTTTCGTCGATGGTAATGCTGCCAATATAATTTAAATTTGCTTGCGTGACTTTTACTGAATGAATTTTTGATTTGAGTAATTCAATTTTCATGGTTTTAAATTAATTTTAAACTTTTTTGTCTGTTAACTTTATATTATATCACTTTAATTGTCTATGGCAAAATTTGTTGGTAATTTTCTTATTAAAATAAACCCCAGAGTTGAGTAATAATGGCAATCTTTGATATTAACTTTAGCATTTGTAACAAATTCTATTTTTAAACAGCGATCTATGGGTTATTTAGAAATTGAGATTGGCATGAAAATTGACATTTAAATATGTAATTTATAGTTGACCAATTCAGGTCTAAAAAACCTCATCAAGATTAATTATTGTAGAGAATAAGTAATATAAGATGATGAATTTGATTTTATTGATTAATTTTAACTTCATAAATATTTGTAATTATAAAATTAAGAATATTATTGGCTTGGATTCTAGCCTGTTTAGATGCTAGAATTTAGGTTAAATATTTTATTGTTAAAAAATAAAACGCGGCAAAGATATGGCCAATATTATTATAATAATTAACATTGCAACAGGCAAATTGGGGCTTAATGTTAATTTTCAGCTTTAATTTGGTAAATATGAATAATTTGTCTATTTTGAAAAAACTTTGTCTTTATTTAATTTTAAAGATGGAATTTGCCATTAGCCGAAAATTGTTAGCTTGTTAAAAATTAGCAACCAAGCTTTTTGAGTTTAACTTACGATAAATTTTATTGAGTTTGAGCAAATTAAAGACCCAAAACATCTTGCATGCTGTAAAAGCCATTTTCTTGGTTTGCACCCCAAATTGCTGCGCGCACAGCGCCCGATGCAAAAACTGAACGATTGCTCGCTTTGTGGCTAAGCTCTAGCCTTTCGCCTTCGCCAGCGAACATAACGCTGTGGTCGCCAATTACATCGCCGCCACGCAAGGTTGCAAAGCCAATCTCGCCTTTTGCTCTGGGGCTGTTGGCGTGATTTCTGACCATGTTGGCAACTTTTTTTAGATTTTCGTTTCTGCCTTTTGCCGCAGACTCGCCCAAAGAAAGAGCGGTGCCCGAAGGCGAATCAATTTTATTTTTGTGATGCATTTCTAAAATTTCAATATCGTAATCATCATGTAAAATTGACGATACTTTTTCGACCAAGCCCATCAATAAATTAACACCAACTGACATATTTGAAGACCATATAATAACTGTTTGCTGTGAGTATGAAATAAGATTTTCTTTTTGCTGGTCTGAAAAGCCAGTTGTGCCACATACTAAAATTTTTTTATGTTGGGCTGCTTTTTTTGCGCATTCTAAACTTAAATTTGGCGAAGAAAAATCGATTATTGCGTCGCATTGTTCAAAAAAATTGTCTATGTCGGCGGTTATTTTGCGGTTATTTTCATTTTGCGCCAAAAAGCTACCGATGTCTTTGCCGTTAAAATCGCTGTTTTGGCGCACAAGCCCAGAAGAAAGTTGGGCAATGGGGCTTTGGTGAACAATTTGAGCAATTTGCCTGCCCATTCTTCCTGAAATTCCTGTAACTCCTATTTTCATAATTTGTGAAATATGATGGTTGTAATTTAAATAAATTAACTTGCAATTTGTAACTGCATTGATTTTTACGCGCGCTTTGATTGCGCTTTGAGCTGTAATTTTGAATTATTTTAATTCTATTATTTGCATATTGATGATATTATGTTTTTACAAAATTATCAAGTTAATATTTATGATTTTATTTATTGTAAAATTAAGCTTTAATGAGTATTTTTATTGATTTTTATTTTGCTTGTTATTTTAGATGAAGTGTTTTAAAATTGCGGATAGTTTATGATGTGCGAACTGGGCTTGTTTAGCGCCTAGATTAATTGCATTGCCTAATGTAAATTAAAGTTTTAAAGCGCATATTTTTGTTTTAATAAATAATTGATTGAAGATTTATGTCAGATAAAGAAATTACATTAGCAACCGGAAAAGATATTGTTTCGGTTTCTATTTCAAGCGAGATGAAAAAATCATATTTAGACTATGCAATGTCAGTGATTGTTTCGCGCGCCATACCAGATGTTTGCGATGGATTAAAGCCGGTTCATAGAAGAATTCTTTTTGCGATGCATGAAGGAAAATATGATTATAACAAACCATTCAAGAAATCGGCAAGAATTGTTGGTGAAGTAATGGGTAAATATCACCCACATGGCGATTCGGCAATTTATGAATCATTGGTTAGAATGGCGCAAGATTTTTCGATGAGGTTGCCTTTAATTGATGGGCAAGGTAATTTTGGATCGATTGATGATGACCCGGCGGCGGCAATGCGTTACACAGAATCTAGGCTTGAAAAAGTTTCGCACACAATGCTTGAAGATTTAGACAAAGACACAGTTGATTTTGTTGCAAACTACGATGGGAGCGAGCTTGAGCCAAAAGTTATGCCAGCGGCTTTTCCAAATTTGTTGGTTAATGGCTCTGGTGGAATTGCGGTTGGAATGGCGACAAATATTCCGCCACATAATTTAGGCGAAGTTATTGACGGCGTTTTGGCTTACATTGCAAACAGCGAATTAACGGTTGAAGAATTAATTCAGATTATTCCAGCGCCAGATTTTCCAACCGGCGGAATTATTTTAGGGCGCAGCGGATTTAATTCTGCGGCGAACACTGGGCGTGGATCTGTGGTGATGAGAGGAAGAACGAATATTGAAATAAATGGCAAAAAAGAGGCGATTATTATTACTGAAATTCCTTATCAAGTTAATAAAGCAAAATTGGTCGAAAAAATTGCCGAATTAGTTAAAGATAAAAAAGTCGAAGGAATTTCTGATTTGCGCGACGAGTCAAGCCGCGATGGAATTAGAATTGTAATTGAGCTTAAGCGCGACGCAATGAGCGAAGTTATTATTAACCAGCTTTACAGCTTTACGCCGCTTCAATGCAACTTTAGCGTTAATATGTTGGCGCTTAACCATGGCAAGCCAGAACTTTTAAACTTGCTGCAAGTTATTCGTGCATTTACGCATTTTAGAGAAAATATTGTCGCAAGAAGAACTAATTTCTTACTTAACAAAGCGCGTGACAAAACCCATATTTTAATTGGCTTGGCCGTTGCAGTAGGAAATATTGACGAAGTTGTTGAGTTAATTCGTGCTTCGAAAGATGCGGCTGAGGCGAAAGAAAGATTATTAGCCAGAAGCTGGCCAGCAGACACAGTTGCGACAATTATTAAGCTTGTTCAGGATAAGGGCAATAAAATTGAAGATGGAAAATTCTATTTTTCTGAAACTCAGGCAAAAGCAATTCTGGACATGAGACTTGCCAGATTGACAGGCTTAGAAATGGACAAAATTAACGAAGAGCTAAAGGCTTTGGCTGCGCAAATTGCACAGTATCTTGAGCTTTTAGGAAATCGTGAAAAATTAATGGAATTAGTTAAAAGCGAACTTATTTCAATTAAAGAAAATTTTGCGACGCCGCGCCGTTCGACCATTGAAGACAGCGAGTTTGAGATGGATATTGAAGACTTAATTCCGAAAGAAGACATGGTTGTTGTTGCAACTTTGAATGGCTACATTAAACGAGTTGCGCTAAATGCCTATCGGGCGCAGAAACGCGGCGGTAGGGGTAAAAGCGCAATGGATGTTCGTGAAGAAGATATTGCGACTGATATTTTTGTTGCAAACACGCACACCCCAATTTTGTTCTTTTCTGACAAAGGAAAATGTTACAAAATGAAGGCCTACAAATTGCCACTTGGCTCGCCGCAGGCTAGGGGTAGGGCGCTTGTTAATTTATTGCCAATTGACCAAGACGAGAAAATTTCGACAATTTTGGCTTTGCCAGAAGATGAATCTAGCTGGAACGATTTAAGTATTGTTTTTGCGACTTCTGAAGGTGGAGTTAGAAGAAATTCGATGGATCAATTTACGGATATTCGCTCAAGCGGAAAAATTGCAATGAAGCTTGACGAAGGTCAAAAATTAATTGGCGTAAATATTTGCACCGAAAAAGACGACATCATGCTTTCAACCAAAAGCGGCAAATGTATTCGTTTTCCGGTTGAAAAGCTTCGCGTTTTTCAAAGCAGAAATTCAACCGGTGTTCGCGGAATTAAGCTTGAAGAAGGCAATGAAGTAATGAGCTTGTCTATTTTAAAACATGCTAAAGAAGAAGCGGAAGTTAAGGAAAAATATTTGAAAATTAATATTGACAAAAGACTTGCACTTCGTGAGGCAATTCACTTTAACAGGGCTTTAAAAGAAAATCCGAGCGAAGATTTACTTGAGCAAACTCCAAAAGAATTGCCAAAAGTTAAGGCTGAAGGTTTAGCGCAAGAAGTGATTGAAAAATTAGCCGACAATGAAGAATTTATTTTTACGCTAACTGAAAATGGGTTCGGAAAAAGAACTTCGGCTTACCAATACAGAATTACGAACCGTGGCGGAAGCGGAATTACGAATATTGTTACTTCAAAAAGAAATGGCACCGTCGTTGGAAGCTTCCCGATTGAGTGTAATGATCATGTAATGATTATTACGGATAAAGGAACTTTAATTAGAACAGAAATTGGCTCGGTTAGAATTGCCGGAAGAAATACGCAAGGCGTCACGCTGATTAAGGCCAAGAACGAAAAAGTTTCGTCGGTTGCACGAATTGCGCATTCTGGAAACAAAGATGTTGACGAGGCCGAAATTGGCGATGAAGTTGGCGAAGGGTCTGAAATTTCGGTTTCTTCTGAAGGAGCTTTCGAGAACTAGAGAAATTTGAAATTACTATTTTTTTAGAGGCGTTCTTTTTTTAAAGGGCGCCTCTTTTTTTTGCGCATTTTTTTGCACATTTTTTACCAAGCTAATATTTAATAAATTTTTGCTGGTGGCAATTCTTTTAAAAAGACGCAAAATGACATCAAAAAAAATTGACCCTGAAATTAAAATAAATGTTTTTTTAAAGGTTAAAATCTTCAATTCTTTTAACTGCTACGAGTAGCAACTTTTTAAAGATGCTTTAAAATAAAGGCTTTAAAAAATAAAAATATTAAATTTTAAGAAAATAAGCATTTTTAGCCTTAAAATCTACTGCTTTATTTTCATGAAAAAATCTAATTAATATTCTTGCTTTGTCAAAATTAAAACCGGGCTAGAATAATTTAAAAGTTTTAAAAAATAAGTTTTTTCTTGAATATTGCCAGCTTGAACATTGTTAAATATTTACCGCACATCAAACCAAGTTCTTGACTTTAAATACTAATATTTAGCTCTGAGTTAGCGCTAAAAAATGGAGACTCGTGTAATTGTTTGTGTCATTTTTATTTTTGCGTTAATTTTTCTAAAGAAGCTTGCTGTATTTTTAAAAGCTTTTTACGCAAAATTCTTCGTGACTTTTGCGTAAAAAGCTTTTAAAATAATTCTTTTCAAGACTAAGAAGCGGTTAATTAATCGCCCTTTTTAAGGTCAAAAACTTTAAATAATTAACAAAATGACTTACATCGTAAAAGGACAAAAAGATGATTACGAAATCGTTATTGGCTGTGAAATTCATGCACAAATTGCCTCAAAATCAAAACTTTTTTCGCGCTCGGCTACTGAATTTGGCGCGCGGCAAAATTCTCAAGTGTCGTTGGTTGACGCCGCAATGCCCGGAATGTTACCTGTTATTAATCAAGAATGTGTTAAACAAGCCGTAAAAACCGGATTAGGAATTAATGCAAAAATCAATTTACGCTCGGTTTTTGACCGCAAAAACTATTTTTACCCCGATTTACCGCAAGGTTACCAAATTTCTCAACTTTTTCATCCAATTGTAGGCGAAGGCTTTATTGAAATTGACATCGAAGATGAATCAAAAGAAAAGGGCGACAAAAAGAAATTATTGAAGAAAAAAATCAGAATTGAGCGAATTCACCTTGAGCAAGACGCCGGCAAGTCAATTCATGATCAAGACCCAGAATCATCGCTAATTGATTTAAATCGCAGCGGAATTGCATTAATGGAAATTGTCTCTTTCCCCGATTTGTCAAGCCCGCAAGAGGCCGCAAATTACGTTAAAAAAATTCGCGCAATTGTTCGCGCCCTTGAAACTTGCGATGGCGACATGGAAAAAGGCAATTTAAGGTGCGACGCTAATGTCTCGGTGCGAAAAGTTGGCGCAAAAGAACTTGGAACACGCTGTGAAATTAAAAATTTAAACTCAACCAGAAACATCGCGCGCGCGGTTCAATTTGAAGCCGAGCGCCAAGTTGAAATTATTGAAGATGGCGGAAAAATAGACCAAGAAACACGCCTCTTTGACGCCGTAACGGGCGAAACAAGAACAATGCGAAGCAAAGAAGATGCCATGGATTACCGCTATTTTCCGGACCCCGACCTTCCGGAATTAATTTTAAGCCAAGAATTTGTCGATGAAATTAAAGCCGATTTGCCAGAACTTCCTGACGCCAAAAAAGATCGCTTGATTGAAGAGTTAAAAATTTCTGAATATGATGCTGGCGTTATTGTTGCCGATGAAAATTTATCGAAAATTTTTGAAGAAACCAGCAAAAAACATGAGGCAAGGCTTTGCGTTACTTGGCTTACGGTTGAGCTTTTAGGTCGCTTAAATAAACTCAATAAATCAATCGAAGAATCAGGAATTACTCCAGAAAAAATGACCCAGCTTCTAGATTTAATTAAAAGCGGTGAAATTTCAGGCAAAATCGCTAAAGATGTTCTAGATTTAATGCTTGAAGAAAATAAAAGCCCGGAAGAAATTGTTGAAGAAAAAGGCATGAAGCAAGTGTCGGATTTGGGCGCAATCGAAAAAATTATTGATGAGGTTTTGGCCAACAACCCAGACAAGGTCGATCAATTCAAGGGTGGAAAAGACAAGCTTTTTGGATTTTTTGTTGGCCAAACCATGAAGGCCAGCAAAGGTCAAGCAAACCCAGGCGTTGTTAATGAAATTTTGAAGAAAAAGCTTAAATAAGGGGTTAAGAAATTTTAAACCCCTACAAAAACCACAGTTAGGCTCAATTTCTTAATTCGCCTGTTCTCGCTCTTGTACCCTTCTTTGCCTTAAGAGACTAGAGAATTCGGCCTCTACATCGACGCTAGGTAAATAATCATCAGTTAATCTTTGAGCTAGGGGCTTGTCATTTTCTAATTTTATTAACTCTTCTTCAACATTAACTTTTGCCCATTCTTGTCCGAAGCCATCATTTAAAGATTCGTAAGATTCTTGCAAACAAGGTAAAAACTTTTTTAGCTCTTCATTCATTTGATGATCTTTCATAAAATTAACAATGCTTTGGCTGCACATAATGCTTCCTAAAAAACCGTGATGCTTAATATGTTCATCGGAACCCAAAGATTGAATTTCTGCAATTTCAACTTCTTCATTCGTACTTGGGCTTCGCATTTTTCCTTGATTGTGTGAAGCTGTAGAAGCCAAAGATTCTTGCAAGAAAGTCAGGTCGTAAAAGTGAAGATAGTCACTACCTTGACGAATAGCTGACAAATCTTCAACAACCCCAAAAGAGACTGGACATGTGTATTTTTCGAGGTCGTCTTTAAAGCCTTCAACAATTTCTTTGCAAACATCTTTCATGATTTCTATTCTCGCCCCTCTTTCATCTTGACCATAAATCTTACCAAATGTTGCAATAAAGTCTTGGAACAGACCTGGGCTATTTTCGAAGCCTTCTATTGCATTAATTTTATTTTTGTTAAAATAAGAAAAAACAGAGCTAATAATCAATAAATCGTGACAAAAATCGCGAAACTTATCAATCTTAATATCTAAAATGTCTCTAGAAAAGTCTTGAAAATAAGAAGAAGTGACATCGCCAGCTTTATTAGTGCGAATTTTATATTTCTTCACAAAGCTTGTAATTAAAGATTTTATTATTTTTTCATTATTTGTTTTTAACTTTTTCACATTTCTAGCCAAGACCCCTTCTAAATGCTGAACAGCATTATCTCTTTGTCGGCTGACTTCATTTAAACTTCTTCGAACATCTTTAAGGTGCCCTACCAAATCATTATGGATCCCTATGATATTATTGCGCTCATTACTATGATTAATATGTTGCGCAACATTAAGAAGCACAGAACCACCAGATGCAAAAGCAAGAAACTTTATTGCTACAAAATACAATCTATCACTAAATAATGCGCTGGGCGCCTTAAGAAGAGAGTTAATGTCTTGATAAGTTTCATAAAAAATAAAAATAGCATAAACTAAAGCAACAGCTTTTATAAGTTTTATAATATTACTATCAGACATATTTTTATATTTAAATCAAATAATTAACAACAGATTTTATTTTAGCAAACAATAGTCAATCTGTCAATACTGAGGCCATATTGTTGACATCTTAATAGTTTTGCGCTACTATTTTGCAATAATAATTAAAAAATAAATTAACTCAAAACAATGACAGCCAGAACAATTTACGACAAAATTTGGGATTCTCACTTAGTAAAAGACGACAAGAACTCAGCGCTAATTTATGTTGACCGCCAATTAATTCACGAAGTTACTTCGCCCCAAGCTTTTGAAGGCCTAAGAATGACCAATAGAAAACCGCGCAATGCGGCTGCTCATTTGGCTGTGGCCGATCACAATGTTCCTACCACCAACGCCGATCGCGGCAACGGAACCGCCGGAATTAAAGACAAAACTTCAAAAATCCAAGTTGAAACTCTTGAAGCTAATTGCAAAGAATTTGGCATTAAATATTTCGATCTTGATGACAAAAAACAAGGAATCGTCCACATTGTTGGCCCAGAGCAAGGCTTAACCCAACCAGGCATGGTTCTTGTTTGCGGCGACAGTCACACTTCAACTCATGGCGCATTTGGCGCACTTGCCTTCGGAATTGGAACAAGCGAGGTTGAACATGTTTTGGCAACGCAAACTTTGATCCAAAAACGCGCAAAAAACATGCTGATCAAAGTTGAGGGCAATCTTGGCGCAGGCGTTACAGCAAAAGATCTTGCACTTGCAATAATTGCAAAAACCGGAACCGCTGGCGGAACTGGCTATGTTATTGAATATGCAGGGCAAGCAATTGAAAATCTTTCAATGGAAGGAAGAATGACCGTGTGCAACATGACAATTGAAGCTGGCGCCAGAGCTGGCTTAATTGCCCCCGATCAAACAACTTACAATTATTTAAAAGGCAGAAATCTTGCGCCAAAAGGCGAAGACTTTGAAAAAGCCGTTAGCTATTGGCAAAGCCTAAAATCAGACGAAGGCGCAAAATATGACAAAACAATAATCCTTAACGCCACCGAAATTGAACCTTATGTAACTTGGGGAACAAGCCCCGAAGACGCCTTACCAATTAGCGCCAAAGTTCCTTTTGCCGAAGACTTCAAAGATAAGGGCAAGCAAGACGCCGTCAAAAGAAGCCTAGACTACATGAACCTTACAAGCGGAACCCCTCTTGAAGAAATTAAGATTGACAAAGTTTTCATTGGCTCATGCACCAACGGCAGAATAGAAGATTTCAGAGCGGCTGCAAAAATTGCCAAGGGCAAAAAAATTGCTTCAAATATTAAATTGGCCATGGTAGTTCCGGGCTCTGGTTTAGTGAAATTACAGGCCGAAGAAGAGGGCCTTGACAAAATTTTTAAAGATGCAGGATTTCAGTGGCGCGAACCGGGTTGCTCAATGTGCTTAGCCATGAACGCCGACAAGCTTGACGAAGGCGAAAGATGCGCCTCGACCTCGAACAGAAATTTCGAAGGACGCCAAGGGCGCGGCGGAAGAACCCACCTAGTAAGCCCCGCAATGGCAGTTGCTGCCGCAATTACAGGGCGCTTAACTGATGCACGAAAAATTGAAATTGAGCCATAAAAATTTGTGCCTCGTTTTTTAAATTGGCTAAATTCCAATATTTTATCCCGTAATTTTCGCAAAAAACTATTTTCCGCCTTAGCGAAAATTAATCTGATAAAATTAACTTTTTTAAAGCGCTTAAACTTTCTAATTATTTAAGCGTCCCCACTATTTAAACAATCCAAATCTCACATCAAACTTCTTTACATATTTTTAAAAGCTTTTTCGCACTTAGCCAAGACTGGCTTCAAATAATACCATTTTAATTTTGCAATTGATTATTAAAGAATTAAAAAGCCTCGTCAAAAGAATTGTTGTAAAAAAAATGAGAAATATCATCTAATATTAAAATAGTTTTGACAATAATTTGATTAATTAGCAAAAACTAATCATAAGCAATGCATCAGATTTAGCTTCTTACGACAGATTTAGCAACCAAATTAAACGCAGATAAATTTGCATTTAAAGGTCAGTATTCAGTGTAATTTTGAAGCTAAATTTAAACATTGAATAAAACCACAGGCCATTTTCCCTCAAAATTCTTACAATTATTAAATTTGCATTAAATAGATTTGATTTTTGACAATTCAATGTTTACAATTAAAAAATCTTTAATAAATTAGTAAAAAATGAAAAAAATATTCAAGCCAATCAATAAAATTTTAACAAAAATCAAAAAACCAATACCCAAAATTGCCCATGTGAATTTAAGCGGCGTCATTGGAAGTGGCTCAAAATTTGAAAAAGGCCTGAATTTAGAGAATATTTTTGAAATTCTAGAAACCGCCTTCAACACCAATAATTTAAAAGCGGTGGCAATTTCAGTAAATTCTCCGGGTGGCTCACCGGTTCAATCAGAGCTTATTTACAAAACAATTCGCGAATTTGCAACCGAGAAAAAAGTTCCGGTTTTAACCTTTGCCCAAGATGTAGCAGCCAGCGGCGGATATTGGCTTTTGCTTTCTGGTGATGAAATTTACGCCCATAATTCTTCAATAATTGGCTCAATTGGCGTTGTTTTTTCTGGCTTTGGCTTTGTTGATTTAATCGAAAAAATTGGCGTTAAGCGTCGCGTTTACACTCAGGGCAAAAATAAAGCAATAATGGACCCATTTTTAGAAGAAAAAGAAGAAAATATTCAAATTTTAAAAGATGTACAAAAAGATATTTTTGAAGATTTCAAAGATTTTGTCAAAGAAAGAAGGCAAAATAAATTGAAGAATTTTCAAGGTAAAAATACTACAAGCAAATTTTTAGACGACAATATTTTCACGGGCGCCTTTTGGTCAGGTAAAACCGCTCAAAAAATTGGCCTTGTCGATGAAATTGCCGATTTAAGGGGTAAAATAAAAGAAAAATACGGTAAGAAAATCAAAATTGTAAATATCGAGGCTAAAAAAGGATTTTTAAAGTCAATTTTATCTTCAAAAGAAGATAATTTTGCTAAAGCTATTTCGGGTGAAATCAAGAACAGAGCCGTTTTTTCTAGATTTGGTCTTTAATTAATTTAGGGGGTTCAAATTTTAAACCCCCATTCACAGTATTTTTTACAAATATTTGTCGCAAGAAATTACTTAAAACTTTTTTAGCAAGCTAATAAATTTCAAATTTCTTACAAAGCTCTTTAACTTCGGCTTTAACCTTAGCTTCAAGCTCTAGATTTCCTTCTTCGCCATTTTTAACAAAACCTTCCAGCACATCACATATTTTGTTGCCAATCCACTCGAACTCAGCTTCTTTAAAGCCGCGAGTCGTTCCGGCATTTGTTCCAAAGCGAAGCCCCGAAGTCACAAACGGACTTCTTGGGTCATTTGGAATTGCATTTTTGTTACATGTAAGCCCAGCGCGCTCTAAAGATTTTTCCGCTTCTTTGCCCGTAATAGTCTCAAGCGGAGTCAAGTCAACCACCATTAAATGACAATCGGTGCCACCAGTAGTAATTTTAAGACCGCGATCAACCAAAACTTTCGCCAAAATTTGAGCATTTTTAATAACTTGCTTTGAATATTCTTTAAAGCTTGGCTCTAAGGCCTCGCCAAACGCAACAGCTTTCGCAGCAATAACATGCATTAATGGCCCACCTTGAAGACCCGGAAAAACCGCAGAATTAATTTTTTTAGCCAATTCTTCATCATTGGTTAAAATAATTCCACCACGCGGCCCCCTCAAAGTTTTATGAGTAGTCGAAGTCACAATATCAGCAATTCCAACTGGACTAGGATAATCACCAGTTGCAACTAACCCGGCAATATGAGCCATATCAACCATTAGAATTGCTCCAATTTCATCAGCCACTTTTCTAAAGCGGCTCCAATCTACGGCGCGCGGGTAAGATGAAATTCCGGCAATAATAACTTTTGGTTTATGCTCGCGGGCCAATTCTTCCATTTGATCATAGTCAATTAGGCCGTCATCTTCTCTAATTCCATACTGAACCGAATTAAACCACATTCCAGACAAAGTTCTTTGCGCGCCATGGGTTAAATGCCCCCCAGCAGCAAGGCTCATTCCTAAAATTGTGTCACCGGGCTTTAAAGTGGCCAAAAAAACCGCCAAATTCGCACTTGCACCAGAATGGGGCTGTACATTAGCAAATTTTGCGCCAAAAAGCTCGCAAATTCTTTCAATTGCCAAGCTTTCAACATCATCAGAAAATTCACAGCCGCCATAATAGCGTTTTTTAGGATAACCTTCTGCATATTTATTGGTTAAAACTGACCCCTGAGCTTCAAGCACGGCTTTTGAAACAATATTTTCAGATGCTATCAACTCAATTTGATATTTTTGACGATCTAACTCACCAGACAAAGCCTTGTACACAGCCTTATCAGACTCTTTAAGATTTGATTCGAAAAATTTCATAATGACTCCCTAAACTAAATTAAACAAATATAATCTGACTTATAAAAATTAGATTATATTTGGTTAACACAATCAATAAAAAATTTATTATAAGAGCTGTAAATTAGTTTGCAAGAAAAGCGTTAGTTTTTTCGCTCTTCTGCTTAAGTGACATGAAGAATAGAATTTGTCAAAAAATCTAAATATTTCTTTAAATGTTAAAATATTTTCAATTTAACACCATTATTTTTATTATATTTGTCTTTTTTAAGTTCCTTGGCCGTCAACTTAACAATCTTACTCCATTTCTCGTCTTTAAGGCCAATTAAAGACGAAATATCTTTAATAATAAAATGTCAAGAAAATCGAAATCACATCCAAAATATACGCCTAATTTTTATAATGAATTTGCTAAAGAAAAACCTCATATAAATTGCATAAACTCCTTCTAGAGCTATTGCAAGCGAAAGCTTGACAAGTTTAATAGATTGACCGATGAAAATTCATCTTATATTTAAAGGAAAGCGAGCCTAGATTTAACAATAGAACAGAAAATTTATACGAGATGTTACTTAAAAAATTTAGGAAAAATTCTTTGTGAAAAGCGCCTAGAACCCTCTTTATCTATTAAATTTAACCAAAAAGATCATCGCCAAGGCCTTCTAATATAAACAACATTGCTTATTTTCTAAAAACTATTTTGATAAAGTTTTTTTGCCCCTTAATAACCAATGATAAAATCTAAATAGACTTAAACCATGTTTTTATTTTATTTCTAAGGTCAATTTTATATTTAATTGCACTTAATAAACCCCCGTCTTTTTAGTCTAAGTTACACCAAAAAAGCAAAGGCTTAACTCAAATATTAAAAATATGCCTGATTAACAAAAAATATATCATGAGTTTTTTTCGATTAAGTCAATCTTTCTTTGCATTTTGGCGTAAACCTGCTCTAATTTTTCTTTGTCATTTGAGCGAAAAACAAGCGAAGTTCCGCCTTTAAAAGGATAGCTCCCAAGTGAAATATTATCATTTTGCTCTTGAAGTTGCTTAAAATCTTGCGCTATCTGACTTTCGACCAGATTGGTTTTTAGCTCTTTTGATAATATTTTTTTACCACCTTCAATTTCTTTTGAGGCCGCTAAAAACATTGCTTCAAAAATTTTTGGAATTCCCGCCATGACAAAAACATTTTCAATTCTAAAGCCTGGGGCCGACGAAATAGGATTATCGAGCAAGGTTGCGCCCTTCGGAATTTTTGCCATTTTCAAGCGCGCATCGTTAACTTTAACGCCGTAATGGTTTCTTAAAATTTCTTCAGCCTTTTCATTTAATTCAATTTTAACGCCAAAGGCCTTGCCAATTGACTCAGATGTGATATCGTCATGGGTTGGCCCAATTCCGCCAGAGGTAAAGACATAGTCGAATTTTCTTCTTAATATATTAACTGCTTCAATAATTTCCTGCTCAATATCGGGTATCACTCGAACTTCGCTTAAAGAAATTCCGATTTCAGTCAAGCCATTAGCCAAGAAATTTATATTTTTGTCAATAGTTCTTCCCGATAAAATCTCGTCACCAATAACAATTAGGGCAGCATTTACTTTTTCTTTCATAAGAATTATTTATTATTTTGCGTTAAAAAGTGTAATTTTATAAAAATTAGACGATTATTCTCAAATATATTTTAGTCTATTTTCTAACAAAGTCAAAATCATTTAGCTTTAATATATCGCAATTAAAAACTGACAACATAATATAAAAACTATCTCTCTAGGTCAATTATTTATAATTTATACTATCACTAAGTCCAGCTTCTTTAAAGCCTTTTAAGCGATAATTGCAAGAATCACACTTGCCACATGAAATTATTTCATCACCTTCAATTTTAGGGTCATAACAGCTATGAGTTTTTGAATAATCGACGCCAAGCTTAATTCCACTTTCAATAATTTGAGCCTTTGTCATTTCAATTAATGGCGCATGAATTTTGAATTTATTTTCGCCATTAACACAGGCCGCCGTAGCAAAATTAGCCATTTTTTCATAAGAATTAATAAAATTTGGCCGACAATCTGGATATCCACTATAATCAACAGCATTAGCACCAATAAAAATATCAAAAGCACCAATAACTTCAGCGTAGGCTAGGGCATATGACAAAAAAATTGTGTTTCGCGCCGGAACATAAGTAATTGGAACTTGGTTTTCGTCAGAGCTTTCATCATTTTTTGGCACATCAATTTCATCAGTTAGCGCCGATCCGCCAAAAATTCTTAGGTCAATTTTCGCAATTTTATGTTTGTTGGCGCCTAAATGTTGCGCAAGCTTAGCCGCAACAACAAGCTCAACTCCGTGGCGCTGGCCATAATCAAAGCTTAGCGCATAACAATCATAACCCCAACTTTGCGCAATAGCCAGAACGGTGGCCGAATCAAGCCCGCCCGAAAGTAAAATTATCGCTTTTTTCTTCATTTTCAATTTTTATTCAAAATTACCATTATTTTTCGCTATTTTCTCTTTATTTTGTTAAATTCTAGCGCAAAAAGTTTAATTTTCTAGTATTTTTGGATAAAAAATATCAAAAACAGATAAATTTACATTAAATTCTATTAAATACATAGATTATATCAATTTATTAACATTAAATAATTGATTTTACTTTGAAAAAATCTAAAATATAAGAAAACTAATTATCATATTTTATGTCAATAATTTACTTACCAAATTTCAGCCCCAACTTAGTTGAAATTGGCCCAATTGCAATTCGCTATTATTCTTTAGCCTATATTCTAGGCATTTTAGCCGCTATGTTTTTCATAAGTTACGAGAACAAAAAAGATAAATTCATGAGTGCAAAGGCTGAAGAAAATTTTTTGATTTTCGCAGTTTTTTCAATAATTCTGGGCGGAAGATTTGGCTATGTTTTGTTTTATAATTTTGATTATTTTTTATTTCATCCACTCGAAATTTTTTATATTTGGCAGGGCGGAATGTCTTTTCATGGCGGACTTTTAGGCTCTATTATTGGTCTTGTTATATTTACGCGAATTTACAAAATTGAGTTTCTAAGAATATCTGATATCTTAGCAATTATTGCACCAATTGGCATTTTTTTAGGCAGAATGGCCAATTTTATTAATCTTGAACTTTACGGAAGGCCAACAAACAGCGATTACGGCTTTGTCTTCCCCTCGGATCCTCTTTTGTTGCCGCGCCACCCAAGCCAGCTTTACGAAGGAATTTTAGAGGGCTTATTAACATTTATAATATTATTTTCACTTTCAAGACTAACGAAAATTCAGAAAAAACGCGGCGTTTTAAGTGGATTATTTCTAATTTTATATGCAGCTTCAAGAATTTTTATTGAAAATTTCAGAGAGCCCGATGCACATTTAGGAGAATTTGAATTTTTATTTTTTAGTGTTTCAATGGGGCAAATTTTGTCTTGGCCAATTATTTTTCTTGGAATTTTTGTTGTTTGGCGCGGCCACAAGGCCAATTCTGTTATCTAGATCAGTAAGAAAAAGGCCTGAATAATATTTCAAGCCTTTTTAGGGGGCGGATTTTATAAATCCAAAATTAGTCTTCTAGGGTCTTCTAATAATTCCTTAATTCTAACCAAGAAAGTAACAGCCTCTTTGCCGTCAACAATTCTGTGGTCGTAAGAAAGCGCTAAATACATCATTGGGCGTATTTTTATCTCGCCATTAATTACCATTGCCCTTTCTTGAATTTTATGCATTCCTAAAATACCTGACTGCGGTGGGTTAATAATTGGCGTTGACATAAGCGAGCCATATACTCCGCCATTTGAAATTGTAAAAGTCGCGCCCATTAAATCAGAAATCGCTAATTTACCGTCGCGGGCCTTAGCGCCAAGCTCAGAAATTCCGCTTTCAATTCCAGCTAAGTTTAACTCATCAGCTTCACGCAAAACAGGCACAACCAAACCCTGTGGCGAACCAACGGCAATTCCCATATCATAGAAATTTTTGTAAACAATTTCGTTGCCATCAATTTCAGCATTAACCGCCGGAATTTCTTTTAAAGCCTGAATTGAAGCTTTGACAAAAAATGACATAAAGCCAAGTTTAACGCCATGCTTCTTTAAAAATGCGTCCTTATACTCACTTCTAAGCTTCATGACATTGGTCATATCAACTTCGTTAAAAGTCGTTAAAATTGCAGCAGTATTTTGTGACTCTTTCAAGCGCTCGGCAACTTTTTGGCGTAATCTTGACATTTTAACGCGCTCAGTTGGCTTTGCGTCGTTTGCCTTAGAAGAGCTTGCAGGGGTAGCGGATTTTTTATTTTCTATTGCCTCTAAAACATCTCCTTTAGTAATGCGAGAGTCTTTTCCCGAACCAGTAATGACGGAGACATTAACATCATTTTCAGCGGCTAACTTTTTTGGCGCTGGCGAAAGATTTTCGTTAGAAGAATTGGCACTTTTATTACCATTTTCAGAGTCAGAATTTTTATCTTGCGCCTTATCTTCCTCGCCAGAATCAGAATTTTCATCAGAACCACCAGAAGCCTCGCCCTCTTGCATGATCGCAATTAAATCGCCAACTTCAACTTCATCGCCTTCACTCACTTTAAGCGAGCTAATTTTACCGTCGGCCGGGGCATTAACCTCTAAAGTTACTTTATCAGTTTCAAGTTCGGCAATTAATTCATCGGCCTTGACAAAATCACCCTCTTTTTTAGTTAAGGTTGCAATTGTGGCTTGCGACACCGACTCTCCAAGTTCTGGTACTTTTATTTCTTTAGACATGGTTTTTTGGTTTTTTGTTAATCTTTTTATATTTTTTGATCTCGGTTTTTAATTCTAATTTTTTATTTTATTTCTAATTTTCATATATTTCAAGCAAGCAATAAATATCCAACTTGAACTTTATGATATATTTCTTCAGAGCATAAAACTTTAAAGAAAACTAGCCCAAAACTTCTTCAATTAAAGCCTTTTGCTCTTTTGCATGATAACTTGCATAACCCGTTGCTGGCGATGCACTAGCGGCGCGACCAATATATCTTGGCCTAGGGCTTTTATGCTTTATGTTATTTGCTGATTCTTCAATTAATTCTTCGACAAATTTCCAGGCGCCCATATTTTTTGGCTCTTCTTGGCACCAGATAATTTCAGCATTTTTATATTTTTTAAACTGCGCCGATACTTCTTGACTTGAAAATGGATAAATCTGCTCTAATCTAATAATTGCAATATCGTCAATTTCTTTTGCACTTCTAGCTTCATGAAGGTCGTAATATATTTTTCCGCTACATAAAACAAGTTTTTTAATTTTTTCATCAGCTTTCAAATCTTCTGTTTCCTCAATAATTGGCTTGAAGTGAAAATCAGTAAATTCTTCAACTTTAGAGACGGCCAATTTATGACGCAAAAGAGATTTTGGCGACATGATAACCAAAGGCTTTCTGTCTTTTGAGTGAAGCTGGCGGCGCAGCGCATGGAAGAAATTAGCCGGATTTGTTATGTTGCAAACCCTTAAATTATCATCAGCACAAGCCTGTAAATAGCGCTCGAGGCGCGCAGAAGAATGCTCTGGGCCTTGACCCTCATAGCCATGTGGCAAAAGCATTACAAGGCCCGACTTTCTAAGCCACTTAGCCTCGGCTGAAGCAATAAATTGATCGAACATAATTTGGGCGCCATTAGAAAAATCACCAAACTGAGCCTCCCAAATTGTTAGTCCATTGGGCATTGAAAGCGAATAACCATATTCAAAGCCCAAAACGCCATATTCTGACAAAATTGAATCAAAAACTTCATAATCGGCTTTTTCATTTTCAAGTTCAGAAAAAACACTATATTTTGCACCATTTTCCAAGTCATGCAAAATTGAATGGCGATGCGAAAATGTACCTCGACCAGAATCTTGGCCAGTAATTCTGACCGGAAATCCTTCTTTTATAAGCGAAGCAAAAGCTAGGTTTTCTGCCAAGCCCCAATCGATATTTTTACCGCTTTTAAATGTTTTTTCACGGGTCTCAAACTGTTTTCTAATTTTTGAATTAACATTAAAACCTTCAGGGATTTTTGTTGTTTTTGCAATTAAACCTTCTAACTCTTCTTTTGCAATAGCAGTTTTAGCTTGAGTTTTTTCGCCATTTTCAATATGCGACCAATCTTTCTTAAGCCAATTTGCTTCTTTTGCTTCAAAATCTTCTGACTTCTCAAATTCTGAATCTAACAAAGAATCAATGTTTTTGGCTAGTTCTTTATATTTAGCGTCGTCAATTACGCCCTCGGCTATAAGTTGTCGCGAGTAAATCTCTTCAAGTCGCGGATGCGTTTTTATTTTACGATACATTACGGGCTGAGTAAACATTGGCTCGTCGCCCTCGTTGTGTCCATAGCGGCGGTAACATATTAAATCAATAACAATATCGCGCTTAAACTTCTGGCGATACAAGCAAGCAATTTGCGTCACCTTAACCACAGCCTCGACATCATCACCATTAACATGCAAAATTGGTGCATCAATCGATTTAGCTAAATCAGAGGCATAAAGCGTACCCCGAGAATCGGTTGGGTTAGCGGTAAAGCCAATTTGATTATTGACAATTATATGCATAATTCCGCCAGTATCATAACCTTCAACCGAACTCATCATTAAAGTTTCGGCAACTATACCCTGACCAGCAAAAGCGGCGTCACCATGAATAATAACGCCCATAGCCTGTGAACGATTTCGGTCTTTATAAATTTTTTGCTTGGCACGAATTCTTCCAGCAACCACCGGATTAACAGCTTCGAGGTGAGAAGGGTTAAATGCAAGGGACAAGTCAATTTTATTGCCATCAATTTCACGGCTAGAGCTATAGCCCATATGATATTTAACATCACCCAAACGAGTAACTTCTTGCGGCAAACCAGGCTTGCCTTTAAACTCAGCTATCATCTCACTGTATGGCTTGCCCATAACTCCGGTTAAAGTGTTAAGGCGACCACGATGAGCCATGCCAAATACGATTTTCTTCACGCCATTTTTAGCGCCATAATCAATAATTTTTTCTAATGCGTTAATAGAAGAATCTCCGCCTTCGACCGAGAAACGCTTTGCGCCCGGAAATCTTTTATGTAAAAGCTGTTCAAAATG
This sequence comes from Rickettsiales bacterium, assembly GCA_965661355.1. GTDB lineage: Bacteria > Pseudomonadota > Alphaproteobacteria > Rickettsiales > UBA1997 > CAMCFD01. The sequence goes on from CBFIDI010000001.1 coordinate 37,189, forward strand.
ATTGGTTCTAATAATTTCTTCAAGTATTTTTTGCTTTTCTTCATTTGATATTTCAGAAAGCAAAACTTCATGGTAAATATCAGAAAGCCAAGATTTTTCAGTAGAATTTTGGATATATTCAAACTCGGCGCCAATGCTTGATGTATAAAGACGATTTAGGCGGTCAATAATTTGCGAGATTGTTGCTTTTTTCAGGCCCAGAATACCTTTTAGGTCAATAATTTTATCGTAATCTTCAGGGGAAATGCCGTGATTCTTGGGATCAATTTCAGGCGCAAATTTTTCAGGCGCAAGATCCAAAGGGTCAAGATCGGCGACTTTATGGGCGTATTTTTGATAAGCCAAAATTAAATTAGCAATACGCAAATTGAGGTCGGTTTTTGATCTGGTGATGTTAATTTCGTTGGCTTTTGCAGTATTTTTATCAGTTTCAGGCTTTGAAAATGAAGAAATATCATAATTTTGCGAACCCAAAACTTTTAGATCTCGTCGCGCCCAAGAAGGGCCACTGTAATCGAGCAAAATATTTTCGATTTCATATTTATTTTCGTCAAAAAAATCTGCCCAAGACTCATCGACAGAGGCTGGATCTTTTGAATATTTTTGATATAACTCTTCAATAAAAGTAATATTTGAACTGAAAAGCTCTTGGCTTGAAGCTAAATTTATATAATTTTGATCTTTTGACATATGTTTTATTTTTTAAAAAACTCAAATGACAATATTTTACCATTAAGTAATGCAAAAAGCAAGCAGAAAAGTTTTTATGACCAAGTGATAAAAGCCATTAATAATCGGTGAGTTTCAAAATTATTTCAACAAACTAAATAACCAGAAAAATTCACTTTGGCGCAAAATAATCACTTAATAAGGATATTTTATATAACAAAATTATACAAATTAGACTGGTAGCACAGGAGGGATTCGAACCCCCGACCAACGGATTATGATCCCGCTGCTCTACCGACTGAGCTACTGTGCCATGCTTACAAGAAGTAATTTTACAAGACCTAATCTTGCATTATGCGCGTTTTTATATTTTAAAAAATACGCGTAACTTTTTTAAAACTTTAGCTAATTATTGATAAAAAGTCAAGAAAAACCAATTTTATTTTCTAAGAAATAATGACCGATACCAAGTCCCATCTTTAAATATTAATTTAGGGCTAAATAATTTAATTAATAAATTTATTAACAAAAACTTATCCGTCGCAACGCTAAGTTAGGTTTTTGGTGATGGATTTAGTGATTAAATTACGGGCGGATAAATTGGTGCTTGAAGATGGGATTTGGTATAATATAAATAATTAAGTTTTTAAGATAAATCTAGCACTCTTTTTGTTTAATGATAAATATTGATCTATAGCACTAAATTTCACTTTTAAAAATATATATTTTGTATTTTTGACGAAAATTCGTTACAAAATATAGTATTTTTACCCAGCGCCGTCGCTTTTTTCATAATTTCAAGATCAAGGTTCATCGCTATAAATCACCAGAGATCTTTATAAAATTGAATAAGAAGATTAACAATCTATATTTTTACTATTTGTTATATTATTTACATCATTTTAACTTTATGAATGATTATTAAAGATTTTAAATTTTATCAAGATAAATTAGTAAAAGTGACATAAAAGAGCAAGCTTGTGTTTTATATATCAAATTTGTCGCAAAATTATGTATTAAATCTTATATCATTCTTCATCTAATAAAGCCCAAATAAACATTTTATCTTTTTAATAAAGATCTAGACTTATATCGCGATGTAATTTTGTTTTTTAATAATTTTTTGCTAAAAATATTCTGCGCTTATGTCATTTTGAAGAGAAAATAATATCGAGGTTATCATTTCAAGTTATGGCACCAGTCCCGAGCACGAAAGGGCTAGAATTTTAAAAATTTTGAACTAGAGTAATATTAATATTAAAAATGTAATGAAAATTATTATTTATGGTACCAAAATTTGATGAAATAACTCACCCTTTATTGATTCTTTTTTCTCAAGAGGAACAGGGTAGAAAAAGCGCTTCTGAAAAGCTATCGGATATTCTTAATTTAAGTCAAGAAGATAGAAAAGAGAAAACTAATTCTGGTAATTTTCTTTTTGAAAATAGAGTTGGTTGGGCTTTTACATATTTAACAAAAGCGGAATATATAGAATTAACAGAGAAAAAGGCTGTTTATAGAATTACAAAATTGGGAAGAGAAGCGCTAGAAAATGCTTTGTCTAAGAATATTTTTATAGATAAAAAATATCTTGAGGAACATTCGCCAAATTATTTTGAGAATTGGCAGGTAAAGAAGCAGCGAGAAGAATCTGATGCAAGCGATCAAGATGAAGAAAATGATGCGGTTTTTGATTTGGAAGACGAGCTTGATAAAGTTGATAGTGAGTTTAATTTTAAGCTGTTGCAAAAAATTAAGGAAATGAGTTGGCAGGATTTTGAGGATTTGTGCGCAAATCTTCTTGAAAAAATGGGTTATGGGGTTGCTTCAAAAAGACAAATTAGAACTGGGGACGGCGGAATTGATGGTGAAATTTTTGAAGATGAGTTGGGTTTAAAGGGAAAAATATATATTCAGGCGAAGAAATGGGATAATAATAACATTCAACCAAAAGATATGAAAGAATTTTTGTATAATGTTAGGGGAAATAAAGGAGTTTTTATTACTACTTCTGATTTTAGTCAAAGGGCAAAAGATGAGGCGCAAAATTATAAAGAAGGCAAAGTTGCGTTGATAAATTATGCTGATTTGATTAAATTATGCAAAAAATATCAAGTTCTTTGTAAAAAGCAAACTATTGAGATTTTTAAATTATGAAATCCATAATATTCGCCCGAGTCTCTACGGCAGAACAAGAACAAGAAGGCCGCTCAAGCTAAATCTCAAAAGAAGGCGAATCAATGACGCACTCTTCAAGCAAAAAATTAACTAAATAATCTCAACCGCATCATTTTGAAGCTTTATAAGTTCTTGGTTGGCGGCTTTAGCTAATTCGTACATTTCGCTCATTTGAGAAAAAGTAAAAGAATTTTCTTCGGCCGTTGCCTGAATTTCTATTATGTTACTTTTCTCATTTAAAATAAAATTGGCGTCAATTTCGCAATTTGAGTCTTCTAGATAGTCAAGATCAGCAATAACTTCGCCACGGTAAATTCCGCAAGAGACCGCCGAAACCGATGATTTTATCGGATTAACTTTAATTATTCTCTGCTGCATAGCTTTCTTTATAGCTAGCTTTAGCGCTACAAAACCGCCAGTAATAGACGCACAACGAGTTCCGCCATCGGCCTGAAGAACATCGCAATCAATTATAATTTGACGCTCGCCAAGCAAAGAAAAATCAAGGCAAGACCTAAGGCTTCGACCAATAAGGCGTTGAATTTCTAGGGCGCGACCATTTGGCTTAATTCCGGGGCGCTGATTACGAGAATGTGTCGAGCGCGGAAGCATTGAATATTCAGCCGTAAGCCAACCAGAATTTTTGCCGCGTAAAAATGACGGAACTTTACTTTCTATTGTAGCTGTGCATAAAATATGAGTGTTGCCAACCTTGATTATACAACTTCCTTCGGCGTAAAGATTGACATCGGTCTGGATTTCGGTTTTTCTAATTTCGTTGCTTTTTCTTTTTGATGGGCGCATTTTTCTTACTTTTTATGTTATGTTAATAGAAACTTCCAGTAAATCTTGCATATTATTATATTTCGCAATTAAGTCCTTGAAGCGCAAAAATAAAAATTGACAAACTCCAAAGAATTGTAAAAGCATCTAAATTTTACAATAATTTTATTGATGAAATTGCGACAAAAGCGCTAATCTAAATATTAAATTTGCTAAAGTAATTTGCCTTTTGTTTTTTGCTATTCGTTATTGTAAATTTTTATTAATTTTGTTAAAAGCAAGTCAAAAATACGATTTTTAAGTTTTGTTAATGCCAATTAGCAATTCTATATCTTCTATTTTTGAGGTGGCGCAAAATTCAGAGCCTAATTTTAAACTTTCTGGGCTTTTGCAAACTTCCACCGAACTGGCCAAAACTTGGTCTTTAATATAATTCGTAAAATCATCTAAACATTGCGTAATTTCGGTTTTGGCAAAAATTTTCAGGTTAATTTTGTCCGAAACTTCAAGCTTGGCGTCTTTTCTGGCCTGTTGAACTGCGCGCACTATGTCGCGAGCAATTCCTTCATTTTTAAGCTCTGGTGTAATTTTGATATCAAGTGCAATTAAATTCGAATTGTCTGGCAAGGCAATAATTTCTTCATTTTCTGAAATTTTATTTTTTGGCGTTAAATTAAGCTCAAAATCATCATCAATTAGCGTTACGCCAGCAATTTCTATTTTATTTTCTGAAATTTTATTATAATCTCCCGATTTTGAAGCCGCCATAATTTCTTTAATTTTCGAACCAAATTTAGCGCCAATTTTCTTAAAATTTATTTTCAGATTTAAATCAGCCAATTCTTCAATATTTTCTTGAATTTCAACCGACTTAACATTAACTTCATCAGAAATAATATCTTTAAATTTAGCAATTTTTTCAAGATTTTTGCCAATTATAGTCAATTTTTTTAGCGGCAAGCGCACTCGCAAATTTTTATTGTCGCGCATTGACAGGGCGCTGCTGCAAATAAGGCGAACTAAGTCCATATTTTTGACTAATTCTTCATTATTTTCAATGAAATTGACATCAGGAAAATCTTGCAAATGTATTGAAATATTTTTATTTATCATATTATTTTGTAATTTTTCTTCTTTAAACTGCAACTTTATAGGCTTTTCGTTAAAAAATCTAGTAATTTTATTAATTTCAGAATGGCAATCTAAAACTTTACTTAATTTTAGAGAAAGTTTTCTGAAAGAGGTTTGCGACACGAAATATAAATTAACCCAGCTTTTAAAGGGCCCGTTTTTAAATGTTGATTTAAACTAAGTAATTTGACTGATAAATTGATTAGCAGAAATAAATAGGTTAAAATTTATGCTAAAAAATTAGCAATTAAATCTAGTATTTTTATTTATATTAGCCAGTTCTTGCCCTTAAAATATCTTTGAACTTCACTTCTTAACCTTTACTTATAAAAAACCTTATTGCGCTTTTTATTCATGGCAGTATTTTTAAAGTTAATTTGCCTAAAAATTACTTTTACAAGCAAAATTTGTTTAAATATATTTATTGCTAAAGATGCATAATTGAATAATAAAGAGTAGAAATTTTGCAAATTATAGATAAAAGATGGGTGCGATTATCAAATTGTTTTTTACAAAAAACGCAAAAATTTCTTAATAATTACAAAAATCAAGAAAGCGCCTAATATTTTAAGGATAAGTTTTTTTATAAGCGTAAAAAATAATCTTCAAATAACAAATAAAATTACAAAAATTAAGATGATCTTTTGCCAACAAAGTCATATTCAAAGCCTTTGCTAGTAATTAGCTCTTCGTCAAACAAATTTCTTAAATCGATTATTTTTCTGGAATTCGTAATATTTTTTACTTTGTCAAAATCTAAATCTTTAAAATCTGACCATTCAGTTGCAATAACTATGGCGTCACAATTCTTAATTGCATCATAAAAATCATCATAAAAAGAAATATTGGCATAATTTTTAAGGGCAATTCTAGAATTTTCTATGGCTTCAGGGTCACTTGCTTTTATTATAGCGCCATCTTTGGAAAGATTTTTAGCAATTTCAAGAGCCGCCGAATATCGAATATCGTCGGTTTTTGCTTTAAATGCCAAACCCAAAAGAGCAATTGTTTTATTTTTAACGCAGCCACCCGGAAAGTTATTGGCAATTTTGTCACTCATGCGATTTTTGCGGACTTGGTTTGAATTAATTACCGAAGAAATTACCGATAGATTTACATTGCTCTTTTTGGCAACATTTAAAATTGCCATAATGTCTTTAGGAAAACAAGATCCGCCAAAGCCCGGACCAGGATTCAAGAATTTTTCTCCAATTCTTGAATCAAGCCCAATAGCATTAGAAAGATGTTTTATGTTGCCGCCAATTTTTTCGCATAAATCGGCCATTTCATTAATAAATGATATTTTTGCGGCCAAAAATGAATTTGACGCATATTTTATAAGCTCTGATGTTGTGGCGTCGGTTTTGACTATTTTCTCTGGCGCAAAGCTTTGATATATTTGCAATAAAATATCTTCGCTTTTTTGATCGCTGACGCCAATTACAATTCGGTCGGGATCCATAAAATCTTGAATTGCACTGCCTTCTCTTAGAAATTCTGGATTTGAAGCAACGCTTAATTTATTTTTATTGCCTGAATCTGCAATTATTTGCTCAATTTTTTTCGAAGTTCCAACCGGAACTGTTGATTTAGTAACAATTACTTTATCTTGCGCGCTAAGTTTTGCAATTTGCTCGCTAGCCTCTAAAACATAAGATAAATCGGCGCTTCCATCTTCATCTTGCGGGGTTCCTACCGCTATAAAAACCGCCTGCGATAATTCTAAAGATTCCTCAAGGTCGCTAGTAAATGAAATATTTTGCGCATTTTCTATTAATATTTCCTGAAGGCCGGGCTCATATATTGGAATTTGCCCAGATTTAAGTTTGGCAATTTTATCTTTATCGATATCCATGCAAGAAACTTCGTGACCAATTTTAGCAAAGCAAACCGCCGACACCAGGCCTACATATCCCGAACCTATAATTGTTAACTTCATAAATCCAATTTTAAAATTATTTATTTTTTGATGAATATATCATCTTCAACAAAAGCTTATTATTAATTAGATGCAAGAAAAACTAGCCAAAACGCCCAGTAATATAGTCTTGTGTCTCTTTATTTTCGGGGTTAGTGAATATTTTATCGGTTTTACCATATTCTATCACTTTGCCCATATTAAAAAATGCTGTTTTATCCGAAACCCTTGCGGCTTGCTGCATTGAGTGGGTTACAATTATAATGGTATAATTTTCTTTTAGCTCATCAATTAATTCTTCAATTTTAGCCGTTGCAATAGGGTCAAGCGCCGAGCATGGTTCGTCCATTAAGATCACCTCGGGCTGTACAGCAATTGTTCTGGCAATACAAAGGCGCTGTTGCTGACCTCCCGAAAGACTTGTTGCTTCGTCGTTAAGCCGATCTTTTACCTCGGCAAAAAGTCCAGCCTTAATCAAGCTTGTTTCGACAATTTCGTTAAGCTCTTGTTTGCCACGAAATGTGCCATGAATTCTGGGGCCATAGGCAACATTTTCATAAATTGACTTAGGAAATGGGTTAGGCTTTTGAAAAACCATTCCAACTTTAGCGCGCAATAAGACTAAATCTTGGCTTTTATCGTAAATATTTTTATTGTCGACGGTAATTTTGCCTTTAATTTGACAAGAGCTGATAGTGTCATTCATTCTATTTAAGCATCTTAAAAAACTTGATTTTCCACAGCCCGAAGGCCCAATTAACGCAGTAACACTATTTTCGTTAAAATCAAGATTAACATTAAATAAAGCTTGCTTTGAGCCGTAAAATAAATCTATATTTTTTGCTTTTATTTTATATTCCATTTATATTCTTATCTGATTACAGCGGCCAACTTATAACGGCCAACTTAAATTTCGAGCTTTTAAGCTCTTAGCCTTCGCGTAACATTGCTATTTTAGTTAAAAGTAATTATATTATCAACTAATAAATTGTACTCTTTTGAATCAAGAAAAACTACTTGCGTAATTGAAAAAGGGCGATTAGGAATATGACGCTTGTGGGGCAAGACTTAGGGTTTACGGCGCACGAGCGCCGCCCCACTCTTGTGGGGCAAGACTTAGGGTTTACGGCGCACGAGCGCCGCCCCACTCTTGTGGGGCAAGACTTAGGGTTTACGGCGCACGAGCGCCGCCCCACTCTTGTGGGGCCCCAGCCCCCCTTCGCGCCCCCTTCGGACGAAATCCAAGGGGAGACTGCTTATAAAAATTTAAACTTTATTTATTAAATGAAATTAAAGAAATTATTGCCCCGATCTTTATTTGGAAGGTTTTTGCTTATTATCACAATTCCGACATTAATTGTGCAAATTGTGGCAATTTATGTATTTTTTTATGTCTATGTCGATGTAATAAGCAAATATATGGCCAGAAGCGTCGTTTCAGAAATGTCTTTTGTGCAAGATGTTGTAAATCAGGAAAAAGATCTGGAGATTATCAAAGATTTCTCACGAAATGTCGATTTAAACTTTTATTTTGAAGGCAGGAAAGGGCGCAAAAAGACAAAAATTGCCGATTCAAAATGGCGACGCAATAAAATTTACGAATATGTAAACTTCATTCCGGTAATAGATCCACTAAACCGCTTTAAATCAGAACTTAAAGGCTATGGACTGAGCCCATACGAAATCTTTCAAGATATTGAAGATAGTGACATATTAATTGTAAAAACTCAAACCGATAATGGCGTTTTGTCTTTTGAAGTGCCCGCAAAAAGGATCGATAACAGCTCGGGTAAATATGTTTTTATTGCCTGGATGGTTGCAACCGCCTTCATTACATCAATAATATCAATTATATTTTTAAAAAACCAACTTAGGCCAATAAACTCTTTGAGCAAAGCCGCAGAAAAATTTGGTCGCGGCCAAGACGCCCCCAATTTCAGGCCCTCGGGCTCGAGCGAGGTTCGATCGGTGGCGATTTCTTTTGTAAAGATGAAAGAAAGAATAATCAGGCAAATTTCACAGCGCACCGACATGCTTTCAGCAGTTTCGCATGATTTAAGAACGCCCTTAACCAGAATGAAGTTACAACTTGAAATGATGGCGCAAGGCGAAGAGGTAGAGGCTCTTAAAAACGATATTGATGATATGAGTAAGCTTGTTGAAGAATATTTAGATTTTGCCCGATTTGAAGAAAGAGAGAAAAAAAGCCCAATTAAAATAAGACAATTTTTAAAAGAAAAAGTTGCAAAATATTATCAAGATATGAATAAGAATATCGATTTTGAAACTAATATTTCATCAAATTTTAAAATTATGCTAAAAAAACTCGCTTTTAAAAGAGCGCTGATAAACTTAGTTGACAATGCCTTTAATTATGGCAATAAAGCTTTGGTCAGGGCGAATTTAAGTGACAATAACCTTATAATTACTATCGAAGATGACGGCCTTGGCATTCCTGAATCAGAATATAAAAATGTATTTAAGCCATTTTACAGAATTGATGGCGCACGCAACCAAGATAAAGACAATAAAAAACAACAATCTAATATGGGTTCTGGGCTTGGCCTAGCTATTGCCATGGACGCAATTACTTCGCATGGCGGAAGAATTAAGCTTTCAGAATCGAGATTTAAAGGTCTTAAAGTGTCAATTTTTATTCCAATTTAACAAATTATAATTAAAATTTACAATTAATGATTTAGAGCTAAAAAATTTCACCAAGAAATTAATCAGGTGATGTCAGAAATTTTTAAAGATAGCTTTATTGATTGAGTTTTAACGAATAAATAAATCAATCATAAAATTTAAATGGCGCAATATAAATATAATAAAAATAAATGTTTGGAATATCTTTAGCAGAATTATTAATAGTTTTATTTTTGGCAATTTTCATAATAAATCCAAAAGATTTGCCAGAAATAGCTCGATATTGTGGCAAAATTTACGCTAGAATTAAAAATATTATTACTAAATTTAAAAAAGATTTTGAAAATAATAAAAAAGAAATTGGTTTTGATGAAATTAAACAAGAATTTCAAATTTCGGCGCTAGAAGAAGAAAATTTAGTCAAAAAAAGTAAGACGAAAGAAATTATAGATATTTATGGAAATATTCACAAAGTCCAAGATGTCGAAGAAATAAGATCAGATTTAAGTAAAGAAGAGCTTGAAGAGGAATTAAAAAAATATAACGAATTTAACAAAAAAACTCAACTTAAAAAAGAATAAAAAAATCCGTCAAAAAGCTTTTATAACAATATTTTTTCGGCAAAAATAACAACAAAAAATTAGACTCGCATTAAAATTTCAAATTTTACTTGCAAAATTGATAAAACAGATCTATATTTAAAATGTTATTAAGTTGTATCTGTTCTTTTCTCTTGACTAAATATAATCAAAAATCATAAATTAAAAGGTATAAAATGAAAATTAACTTATTGAAAAAACTTTTAGGTCTAGTAATGTTATCCGGCTTTTTGTTTTCATGCTCTCACACAAGAACGCATGGCAAATTTATTACCGAGCATGACGACGCCTGGATGAACGGATATGTAGTTGACGATAAAGGCAATATTGACCAAGAAGACGAAGCTACGCAAGGTCTAGTATTTTGCAGAGCCAATAAAAAAGAAGACGGAACAGCAACTCCGTCATGTTATGGCGCAAAATTCGTGGCGCAAGAAAATGATTAAAATATTAGATTAGCTTTTGGCTTGCGTTTTTGACTTGCGTTTAAAGTCGTAAGCCTTAACTAATAAAAGCTAAGCTAGTATTAAATTTTTTAGGGGTGTAGCTCAACTGGTAGAGCAGTGGTCTCCAAAACCGAAGGTTGGGGGTTCAAGTCCTCTCGCCCCTGCCATAACTTTATCTAAGAATAGGTAAATATTTAACAACAGACAAATGCTAAATTATTTTAAACAAACAGTTTCAGAAGCAAAAAAGCTAAGTGCGCCCTCAAAAAAAGAGGTTTATATCACAACCGCCATGATAACAGCAGCAGTTGCAGTTTTTGCAATTTTTATTATGTTTTCAGATTTTATAATTTCAAAAATAATCGGTTTAATTTTTGGACTTTAAAGTAAATTGAAATAGAGTTAAATAGCAACAAAGATTTAAAAAACAAATAACATCAAAATGGAAAATAAAGACAATAATCAAGGCGCCTTACAAAATACAAAAAACGAAGTACCTAAAGATCTTAACCCTGAACAAAGAACTCAAATTAATGACTCTGCCCAAGAGCAAGAATCTGATCACAAATTCAAATGGTATATTATCAATGTTATGGCTGGCCAAGAAAATAAAATTGCTAGCGAAATAAAGTCTATGGTTGCAACCGGCTCGCTTGGCAAAAATGTTTCTGATGCCGTCGTTCCATCAAAAGAAGTTACTAAGGTTAAAAGAGGTAAAAAAGTACAAGAGTCGCAAAAGCTATTTCCTGGATATGTATTTATTAAAGCTAATATTGACTCCGAAGCTAGAAACGCACTTATCGCAATTCCGAAAGTTCTCGGGTTTTTAGGAAGTAAAAACAAGCCAGAAGAAGTCTCTGAAACCAAAATGCAAGACATCTTATCTTCAACCAAAATAGAAGAATCTGCAACTAAAAATATGACATTTGAAATTGGCGAGACATTAAATGTTATCGATGGACCATTTGAGTCATTTAGTGGCGGCGTTGAAGAATTTGACCAAGAAAAACAGAAAGTCAAGATTGCAATTTCAATTTTTGGACGCTCGACCTCGGTCGAACTTGAATTTAATCAAGTTGAAAAACCATAATTACCAATTTAGCTGCATTTCAAAAGCAGTTAAGAAGTTTAAAAGTCAACGCTAAAGGCGGTTATAGCTAAATTTAGAATTTAGCTCAATTTTTTACTTGCAATTTATTTGTTAATAGATTAAAATACTTAGCCTTAACTTAAAATTTTAGTTATTTAATTATAAGATAAATTTAATTTTTTGAATTATTTAGAAAATTAATAAATAAAAAAGCTCAGAAACTCTAAAAATAAGTTTTTTATATGATGCCTAAAAACTTTATCAGAGTCGGCTTGAATAGAATAACACGCTTCTTGAAATTTTGATGCTTAAGCGTAAAATTAGTAAATATAGCTTTAAAATCAAATAAATTTTTATATTAAAATGTCAAAGGGAAAAAAAGAAGTTGTTGGAGTAATTAAATTACAAGTTCCAGTCGGCAAAGCCAACCCGGCTCCGCCAATTGGTCCAGCACTTGGCCAAAAAGGCCTTAATATCATGGATTTTTGCAAGGAATTTAATGCCTTAAAGTTTGATTACAAACCAGGTACGCCAATTCCTACCACTATTTATGCACACAAAGATAGAAGTTTTTCAATTGAAACAAAAAATCCACCGGTCTCTTTCTTGATTAAAGAAGAAATTAACCTAAAAAAGGGATCTTCTAATCCAGGAAAAGACATTGCTGGTAAAATTAGCTTAGAACAAGTAAAATCAGTCGCTCAAAAGAAAATGGTCGATATGAATGCAACAGATCTAGAAGCTTGCATGGAGATGGTAAAAGGCTCGGCAATGTCAATGGGTCTTGAAGTTGTTGAATAATTAATTAAATTACATATTTAGTAAATATAATGGCTAAAAAAGAAAATAAAATAGAAAAATTTGTTGCTTCAGACATTCAGGAAGCTGTCAATAAAGTTCTTGAAAATAGCAAGCGAGATGATCGTAAATTCTCCGAATCTATTGATATTGCTGTAAATTTAGGAATTGATCCAAAAAAATCAACACAAAATGTCAGGGGCTCAGTCTTGTTACCAAAAGGCTCAGGTAAAAAAGTTAGGGTTGCGGTATTAACGTCTGACGAGGCAAAAAAGGCCGAAGCAATCGAATCTGGTGCTTCGAAGGCTGGTTTTGACGAAATAGTCGCAGAAATTAACGCCGGCAACATAGACTTCGATTATTGTATTGCCACGCCAGATATCATGCCTAAAATTTCAAAAGTTGCTAAAGTTCTTGGCCCGCGTGGATTAATGCCAAGCCCGAAGAACGGTACGGTCACAATGGAAATTAAAAAAACGGTTGACGAAGCCTTGAAGGGTAAAATAAACTTTAAGAATGATAAAGGCGGAATAATCCATTGCATCGTTGGCAAGGCTGATTTCAAATCTGAAGATTTAATTCAAAATATTGAAGCAGTTCTTAAAAAAGTCAAAGATTCTAAACCGGAAGAAGCAAAAGGCAAATATATTAAAAAGGTACATTTGGCCAGCACAATGGGCAAATCTGTTGAGATTTTGCAAGATGCTAAAAAATAATTTAACCTTTTGTTAAAAATTGGTTGTAAATAACTAAAAAAGATTCAACCTAAATTATTTTAGGTTAGACAAAATAATTTCACCATATTTTTGGTGCAATTATAATATTAAGCATAAATTTATGTGTCAATGAGAAAGGCTAAGACTTTCACTTTTTAACTAAAGATAACATTGTTCACATCTCTTTATAGATTAAATAAATTTTATGGCAATTAGTAAAGAAAAAAAGACAGGCCTCGTCCAAAAATTAAAGGACGATCTAGCTAAATCAAATATCGTTGTTATTGTTCATTATCGTGGAATGAGCGGCTCGGAGCTTTATAAATTAAGGGTTGAGTTGAAATCTAAGGGGTGCAATATAAAAATTGCGAAGAATACCCTGTCTTCGATCGCGATAAAAGGAACGGAAGTAGAATCTTTGGGTGAGTATTTGCAAGGACCAACTGCGCTTCTTTATGCGCAAGACCCAGTCGCCTTAGCAAAAACAATCGCAGACACTGATAAAGAAATAGAATCTTTTGAAGTTCAGGCAGGCTTACTCGACGGAAAGATCATTAAACTTGCTGAAATTTCGAATCTTGCGAAACTTGGGTCTTTGGAAGAGGTCAGAGCCGCTTTCATTGGCAAGTTAAATGGAGTTCAATCGAATTTTGTTAGAGTGGTTAACGCTCCTCAAGCAGGATTGGTTGCCTTGTTTAATGCTAAGGCACAACAAGGATAATTAATTTTACACTAAATAATAACAACTAAAATCATAGATAAAATGGCTAATATTGAAGAATTAACAGAAACATTATCATCGCTTACAGTTCTTGAACTTGCAGATCTTAGCAAGGCTTTAGAAGAAAAATGGGGCGTTAGCGCCGCTGCTTTTGCTGCTCCGGCGGCTGGTGGAGCAGCTGCAGCGACTGGTGCCGAAGAAGCTAAAGACGAATTTGAAGTTGTCTTAACTGATATCGGAGCTAACAAAATTAATGTAATTAAAGAAGTCAGAGCCATCACTGGACTTGGCTTGAAGGAAGCTAAAGACTTAGTTGAAAGCGCTCCTAAGGCTGTAAAATCTGATGTTGCTAAAGAAGAAGCTGAAGAAATGAAGAAAAAACTTGAAGCAGCTGGCGCTAAAGTTGAGCTTAAATAAAAAAGCTAAATTAAACAAGTCAAAGACGACTTAATTAAAAGATCGTGTTTGACTTGTTCACATCTTGAAATTGACGAATTTTAAGATTATTACCAAACTTTCGTTTTTAAATCAATATATTATAGATAGTATAAAAAACTTATTGCTATCAAATTTTATGAATTATTACGAAAAAGAACTGGTCGAATTAAAGGCCATTTTAGCTATTTTGCTACAAATCTACATTCGTTAAAGCAAAATGCTTAAAGAAGCAGATTATATCTGTAAATGCTTGATATCAACATAACATAAAGAGGTCCTAGGTGATTCAAAGTCGTAGCTTCGATAATGTCGTCATGAGAAAAAGTTTCAGTGACAATGTCGATAAGGCAGAAGTTCCTTATCTTGCTTCATTGCAAAAAAATTCTTACGATAAATTCCTGCAAATAAGCACAAATCCTAAAGAAAGAAAAAATCAAGGAATTCAATCAGTTTTTAACTCATTTTTTCCAATTTCTGATTCTGACGAAAATATCACGGTAGAATTTTTAGAATATAATTTAGGAAAACCAAAATATGAGGCGCAAGAATGTTTATCAGTAGGTAGAAGCTTTTCTTCACCGCTCTATGCTCAGTTGCGTCTAATTTTATGGAGCCAAGAAGAAGATTCCGAAGTTAAAGAAATTCGCTCAATTAAAGAGCAAGAAGTATATTTATGCGACATTCCTCTAATGACTGAAACCTCAAGTTTTATTGTCAATGGCGCAGAAAGAGTTATAGTCTCGCAAATGCGTAGAGCACCTGGTGTGTTTTTTGATAGCGACATGAGTAAAACTTCTGAGTCTAAATCATATACTGCCAAAATTATTCCGCATTTAGGTTCGTGGCTTGATTTTGAGTTTGATTCAAAAGATGTAATCCACTTTAGAGTAGATAAAAAGCGTAAAATACCAGTCTCTTCGCTGCTGAGAGCGGTTGGCCTTACTAGCGAAGAAATTATCAGTCAATTTTATACCGCTACCACTGCAAAACTTACCGAAAAAGGCTGGGCCATAGATTTTGATGCACAGTTATATATGGGTAAAAAATTGCCTTTTGACCTTGTTTGTGCAAAAAGCGAGGAAGTTGTCGCGAAAGAGGGTTCAAAATTCAATCGCAAAACTAAAGAAAAGCTAGAAGAAAAAGGCTTTGATCAATATTTGTTGACCGAAGATGCTTTGCCTGGTTATATTATAGCCCAAGATTTGGCAGACCCTGAAACAGGCGAATTACTTCTTGAAGCTGGCGCCATTGTTACCTCGGAAAGCCTTAGTATTTTAAGAAAACTTGACTTTAAAGAAGTAAGGATAGTTAACCCAAGTAAATCTGATATTGGGCCTTATATATTTAATACTATGCTGCTTGACAAGAATCAAACCCAAAAAGACGCTTTATTCGATATTTATAAGGCCATCAGACTTGGTGAAGCTCCGTCTTCTGTTGAAGTTGCGCAAAATTATCTTGATAATTTATTCTTTTCAGACTCTAGATATCACCTTTCTGATGTTGGAAGAATGAAAATGAACCACCGTCTTGGGCTTGAAATTGATGTCGAAACTCAATCTTTAACTCATGATGACATCAAGAGAACTATTAAAATTTTAAGTGAAACTAAGCATAACGATCTTAAAACTGATGATATAGACAATTTGGCCAATAGAAGAGTTCGTGCAGTTGGCGAATTGATTGAAAATCAGATGAGAATTGGCATGGCCAGAGTTGAAAAATCAATCATAGAAAAAATTAATTCAAGCGAGTCTGATTCTATGATGCCGCAAAATTTAATTAATTCTAAGCCTTTAATCACGGCAATTAAAGACTTCTTTGCGACTTCGCAACTTTCGCAATTTATGGACCAAACAAATCCGCTTTCTGACATTACTCACAAAAGAAGACTGTCTGCGCTTGGGCCTGGTGGCCTTACCAGAGAGCGCGCCGGTTTTGAAGTTCGCGATGTTCACCCAACGCATTATGGACGAATTTGCCCAATTGAAACGCCAGAAGGACCAAATATTGGCCTTATAAACTCAATGGCTACTTATGCAAAAGTTAACGAATATGGATTTATCGAAACTCCTTATAGAAAAGTTATTAACCGTAAAATTACTGATGAAGTAATTTATATCTCGGCAATTAAAGAAGTTGACCATGTTATTGCGCCTGCTAATGTAAATGTTGATAAAGATGGTAAAATTATTGACGAACTTGTAAGCTGTCGTAAAAATGGCGAATATGTCATGATGACTTCAGACAAAATTGATTTTGCTGATATTTCAACTCGTCAAATTATCTCTATTGCAACAACGCTAATTCCATTTTTAGAAAATGATGATGCAAATCGTGCTTTAATGGGGTCAAACATGCAACGCCAAGCGGTTCCGCTTTTGAAGCCGCAATCTCCTTTAGTTGGAACTGGAATGGAGGCTGTTATTGCCGCTGATTCTGGAGCCGTAGTTAGAAGCAAATTTGATGGCGAAGTTAAATATGTTGACGCCAATAAAATTGTAGTTGAATCAATTGGCGAAGATGAATTGTCGCATGTTGAAATTTGCAATTTGTCAAAATATATCAGAACGAACCAAGATACTTGCATTAACCAAAAGCCTATTGTATTTGAAGGACAAAAAGTAAAAGCTGGTCAAATTATGACCGACGGACATTCAATTAAAGATAGCGAATTGGCTCTTGGACAAAATGTTAGAGTTGCATTTATGCCTTGGAACGGTTACAACTTTGAGGATTCAATTATAATTTCAGAAAAAATTCTTCAAGAAGACACTTTCACTTCCGTTAGAATTGAAGAGCTTGAAATTGTCGCCAGAGACACGAGGCTTGGGCCCGAAGAAATTACGCGCGACATTCCTAATGTTAACGAAGACTTACTTGGAAAGCTTGATGAGGAAGGAATTGTTCATATTGGCGCGCAATTAAAGCCCGGTGATTTATTGGTCGGAAAAACTACGCCAAAAAGTGAAGCACCAGTTACGCCAGAAGAAAAACTTTTGCGTGTAATTTTTGGTGAAAAAGCTTCAGAAGTTAAAGATTCTTCGCTTTACGTGCCGACCGGAATTAACGGAACAGTTGTTGATGTTAAAGTACTTTCAAGAAAGGGTATTGAAAAAGACGAAAGGTCGGTTTATATCGAGATGCAGCAAATTGAGAATTTAGCAAAGCAAAAAGATATTAGGGTTAACTTTTTGGAAAAATCTTTA
The DNA here is from genome assembly GCA_965661355.1 of Rickettsiales bacterium. Classification (GTDB taxonomy): domain Bacteria; phylum Pseudomonadota; class Alphaproteobacteria; order Rickettsiales; family UBA1997; genus CAMCFD01. Next base: position 54,531 of record CBFIDI010000001.1, read on the forward strand.
AAATCTGGCTTAGTTGCACTTTTCGAAGGCAAGAAAATTACTAATGATATCGATAAAATTAAATCTAGAGGCGAACTACGCAAAGAAGATTTGCATGATGTTTCTAAAAATATCTTAGCTAAAATAGTCGTTGACGATGCTAAAACAATGGACAAAGCCGAAAAAATGGTAAAAGCCCATAATAGCGAAGTATCTGATATTGAAAAAGAGTTCAATGATAAAGTTGCTAAAATTAAAGCTGGAGACGAACTTGCGCAAGGTGTTTTGAAAATTGTGAAAGTTTATGTTGCTTCGAAATATCGTTTACAACCTGGCGATAAAATGGCTGGGCGCCATGGTAACAAAGGTGTTGTATCGAAAATTGCCCCTGTTGAAGATATGCCATTTGGCGAAGATGGCGAGCCGGTTGATATCGTATTAAACCCGCTTGGCGTTCCTTCGCGAATGAATGTTGGACAAATTCTTGAAACCCACCTTGGTTGGGCCTCTAAGAATATTGGCGTCCAAATTTGCAAAATATTTGATGAAGCCGCTAATCAGAAAGCTGAACTTGCAAAAAACCTTCGAGAAAAATTAAAAAAGGTTTATTTCTTGGATAAAGAACAGGCAAAAATCAATGAAATGGACGATGATAAATTGGTATATTTCGCTTCTAAGCTAAAGCGCGGCGTGCCATTTGCAACCGGTGCTTTTGAGGGAATAAAAGAAGAGCATATTGCTAATTTACTTGAAGAGGCGAATGTTGATAAATCTGGTCAAATCACTCTTTTTGACGGCAGAACCGGAGAAAAATTTGACCGTCCAGTTACGGTTGGCTATATTTACATGCTAAAACTGCATCATTTAGTCAACGACAAGATTCATGCTCGCTCAATTGGACCTTACAGTCTTATTACTCAGCAACCACTTGGCGGTAAATCGCACTTTGGTGGTCAAAGGTTCGGAGAAATGGAATGTTGGGCACTTCAGGCTTATGGCGCAGCATATTCATTGCAAGAAATGTTGACGGTTAAATCTGATGATGTTGTTGGCAGAATAAAGATTTACGAATCTATAATTCAAGGCAACCAAAACTTTAATTGCTCGATTCCTGAATCGTTTAATGTTATGATTAAAGAGGTTAGATCTCTGGGGCTTAATATTGAATTGATCGAAGATCAAGTAAAATAAACTAAAAATTATATTGTCGGTCTATTAATTGACCGACAAAAGATAATGCAAGCAATAAAGTTTGCATAGAAAAATTAAAAAAAGAAAATTATGTCATTAGCAGGAACTTCTTCGCATGGTTTGTTAAGCGTTAATACAAACGCAGCTGTTGATCTTTTAGATTTTAACGCAATTAAAATATCGGTCGCAGACCCAGATAAAATGCGCTCTTGGTCTTTTGGTGAAGTTTTAAAACCAGAAACAATCAATTACAGAACTTTTAAGCCCGAAAGAGAGGGTTTATTTTGCGCTAGAATTTTTGGCCCTATCAAAGATTACGAATGCTTATGCGGTAAGTATAAAAGAATTAAATATAAGGGTATTGTTTGTGAGAAATGTGGCGTTGAAGTAACCTCTTCAAAGGTTCGCCGCGAAAGAATGGGCCATATTGAATTAGCAGCTCCGGTTGTTCATATTTGGTTCTTAAAATCTTTACCTTCAAGAATCAGTACCTTAGTGGGCACAAATCTCAAATCTATTGAGAAAGTTATTTATTTTGAAAGCTATGTAGTAACCGACCCTTTAATGTCACCAATGAGAGAGGGTGAAGTTTTAAGCGAAGACGAATATGAAAAAGCCTGTAACGAGCATGGACATGGCAGCTTCGTTGCCGAGATGGGCGCAGAGGCGGTTCATAAAATATTAGCTGGACTTGATTTGGCAAAGTTACAAAAATCATTGCGTGAAGAGCTTTCGGTTCAGGTTTCTGATGTTAAAAAAGAGAAAATAATTAAAAGGCTTAAACTAGTTGAACAATTTTTAGAGTCGGATAATAGACCTGAATGGATGATAATGAAAGTTTTGCCAGTTATACCTCCGGATATCAGGCCATTGGTTATGCTTGACGGTGGCAGATTTGCAACTTCGGATCTTAACGAGCTTTATCGTCGAGTTATTAACAGAAATAATCGCCTAAGAAGATTAATAGAGCTTTCTGCGCCTGAAGTTATTATCAGAAATGAAAAAAGAATGCTGCAGGAATCGGTTGACGCCTTGCTTGACAACGGCAGAAGCGGATCGGTAGTTAAAAACGCCAACAAAAAGCCTTTCAAATCGCTTAGCGACATGTTAAAAGGTAAGCAAGGTAGATTCAGACAAAACTTACTTGGTAAGCGTGTAGATTATTCTGGGCGTTCGGTTATTGTTGTGGGTCCAGAGTTAAAGCTTCACCAATGCGGCTTGCCAAAGAAAATGGCTTTGGAATTATTTAAACCGTTTATTTATTCTAAACTTGAATTATACGGAAAATCTCCCTCTATCAAGGTTTCAAAGAAAATGGTTGAATCTGAAATGCCAGAAGTTTGGGATATTTTAGAAGAGGTAATTAACGAACATCCGGTTCTACTTAACCGCGCACCTACGCTTCACAGACTTGGTATTCAGGCATTTGAGCCTGTTCTAACTGAAGGTAAAGCAATTCAACTTCACCCACTTGTTTGCGCCGCATTTAACGCCGATTTTGATGGCGACCAAATGGCGGTTCATGTCCCTCTTTCTGTTGAGGCGCAAGTTGAGGCTCGTGTTTTAATGATGTCGACTAATAATATTTTAAGCCCAGCTAATGGTAAGCCAATTATCGTTCCTTCGCAAGATATTATTTTAGGGCTTTATTACTTGACAATGATTTCCAAAGATTTTGACAGCGAAAAAGCAAGACCAGTTGCAAGCCAGTCAGAGCTTGAGCATGCTTTGGCCTCAAAATCTCTTAGCTACCATGACAAAATTCTTTATCGTTATGAAGTAAAAAATAAAGATGGCGAGAAAACCTTCCAAAAAGTTGAAACCACACCCGGAAGAGTAACTCTTTATAATGCCTTGCCGCATCTTTTGAAAAATAATTTTGACATTGCCAATAATGTAATGACTAAAAAAGCAGTTACAAAACTTATTGATGATGTTTATAGAAATTGCGGACAAAAAGAAACCGTCATGTTTTGCGATAGAGTTATGGCACTAGGGTTTAAAGAGGCCTGTTCGGCTGGTATTTCGATTGGTAAAGATGACATGGTAATCCCGCAAAGTAAACCTAGCTATGTCAATAATTCATTTGACAAGATCAAGAAGCTTGAAAAGCAATATCGCGAAGGCCTTATTACAGCCGGAGAACGCTATAACAAAGTTATTGATGAGTGGACACAATGTACTGAAGAAATTTCAAAAGAAATGATGAAGGAAATTGCCAATTACAACAAACCAATTGAGGCTAACTCAATTTATATGATGGCAAATTCGGGTGCAAGGGGTTCTGAAACTCAGATTAAACAGGTTGCTGGTATGCGTGGCTTAATGGCCAAGCCATCTGGCGAAATTATTGAAACGCCAATTATTTCTAATTTTAAAGAAGGGTTAGATGTAACTGAATATTTCATTTCAGCGCATGGCGCAAGAAAAGGCTTAGCCGACACGGCCCTTAAAACTGCAAATTCGGGATATCTTACAAGGCGCTTGGTAGATGTTTCGCAAGATTGTATTGTTACCGAGCAAGATTGCGGCACCAAAGAAGGGCTTAAAATTGAGTCAATTATTGATGATGGCAGAGTTGTTGTGTCTTTGGCGGAACAGGTTTTAGGAAGGGTTCCTTCTGAAGATGTCGTAGATAGCAATGGCGAAATAATCGCTAAGGCTGGCCAAATGATTGATGAAGAAATATCAGATAAAATTGAAGAATCTGATGTTAAATATATCAGGGCAAGATCGGCACTTACTTGCGAAGCCAAAAAAGGCGTTTGCGTTAAATGTTATGGTCGCGACTTGTCGCATGGTGGTGAAGTTAGCGTTGGTGAGGCAATTGGCGTTATTGCAGCGCAATCAATCGGCGAACCTGGAACACAGCTTACCATGAGAACCTTCCATATTGGTGGAGCGGCGCAAAGAGGAGCGGAACAGTCTTCTATCTCGGCCATTGAGGACGGAATTGTTAAATTTGCAAGCAAGGGTACTATTGCTAATAGCCAAGGCAAGCTTGTAGTTGCGGCGCGTAATTTCGAAATTTCTTTGGTTGACGAAAAAGGCGTTGAAATTCATAGTTACAAACTTCCTTATGGCGCCTCTATTGTTCATAAAAACAAAGAGTCTGTTAAGAAAGGAATGCATTTAGCAGAGTGGGATCCGTATAATATTCCGGTTATTGCTGAATTTGACGGTCAAATTAAATTTGCCGACTTGCTTGACAATATCTCGCTTCGTGAGAAAATTGACGAAGCCTCGGGAGTTTCAACAAAAATCGTTATTGACTGGAAGCAGCACAGTAAGCAAGATTTAAAACCAAGAATTACAATTGGCGAAAAAGATTACGCTCTTTCTGTTAATTCAGTTATTAACGCTTCAAATAATGATGAAGTAAAGGCTGGCGATGTTATTGCAAGAATTCCAAAAGAATCATCGAAAACAAGTGATATTACTGGTGGCCTGCCTAGAGTTGCTGAGCTATTTGAAGCCAGAAAACCTAAGAACGCTTCCGTCATGAGTGAAATTGACGGTGTTGTACAATTTGGAAAAGATTACAAAACCAAAAGACGCGTTATTATTCAACCAGAAGATGCTTCTCAGGAAGTGGTTGAATATTCCATTGCCAAAAATAAACATTTATTTGTTGGCGAAGGTGACTCTGTCAAAAAAGGCGATATTATAGTTGACGGTAGCCCGGTTCCGCATGACATTCTTAAAATTCAAGGAATGCAGGCTTTTGCTAATTATATGGTTAACGAGGTTCAAAAAGTTTATCGTATGCAAGGCGTAAGAATTGACGATAAGCATATTGAGGTCATTTTGAATATGATGCTCAAGCGTGTTGAAGTTACAAATTCTGGTGAAACTACGCTTTTAATTGGCGAAATTGTTGATCGCGATGTATTTGAAGAAGTCAACCAAAAAATGATTGCCAAAGACATGAAACCTGCACAATGTTCGCCAGTGTTGCTTGGTATAACCAAAGCTTCGCTTCAGACTAAATCGTTTATTTCTGCGGCGTCGTTCCAAGAAACTACCAGAGTTTTGGCTGATGCGGCGGTTCAGGGCAAAATTGATAATTTGGGCGGACTTAAAGAAAATGTTATTGTCGGCAGATTAATTCCGGCAGGAACAGGGCTTGTTACCGCTGATTATCGAGATATTGCTAGCAATAAAAATGAAAAAGTAACAATTGATAATTTAGAGACTGAAGAGTTAGTTGCTGAATAATTTTTTGCGCAAATATTCTTAACTTTTAAAAACCCGCCCAGAGTTATTTTGGGCGGGTTTTTTTGTTATATGAAGATCCGCCTAGGATTTTTGTGGCGCCACTTTTAATTTATAATTTATAATTAAACTTTAGAGTTGTTGTAAAAAAATATCAAAAAGTGAAATCGGTTATTTTACTAATTAAATTTTAACGGATCAACGGCATATAATGCCAAGCCTTGTCTTTAACAACTAATTTAGGGCTTAATAATTTAATTAATGAATTTATCATCATAAGCCGAGTTAAGGCCAAGACTCATGGTTAATTTCTTTGGCGATGAAGAGATTTAGCAATTAAGCCATAGCAGATAAGTTAGCGCTTAAAAGTAAAGCTTGATATAGCATTTTTAAATAAATATTTTTGAATTATAGAGTTTTATTGAAAAATTGTCGTCGATATAAGCAATTCTTGACAATAATTTTTTGACAAAACTTTTGGCCCAAAAGATCATTTGATTGCCGAAAATGATGTAATGGCTGCTTGCATATATAAAAATCAATATAGAAATTTTATCTAGAAATTTCATCTTTTTAACAAAGCCTAGTCATATATTCTAATAACCGCGCCAGTCTTTCTAATAATTGTTTAAAAATATTTTGTTTTTATACATTTTTAAATATAGAATTTGGTTATAATATAATTTTGTTCAAATCTTTAGTAATGGCAACAATAATTAATAAATTCAAAGAAAACCGACGAGCTTATTATTCTTTTTTAGCTTTTTTTGCAATTTTTTTCATTTCGCTATTTTCAGAATTTTTAGCTAACGATAAGCCAATTTTAATGTATTTTGAAGGGCGAATTTATGCGCCGATATTTCAAAATGTTACAGAAAAGGAAATGGGCGGCATTTTTGCAACTAATGCCGACTTTCGCGATGAAGAGGTTATAAAATTAGTTGAAAAAAACCCTAAAAACTGGATATTGTTTGCACCAATTAGATTTTCGTACAATACAATAAACTATAAAATGACAAAGCCCGCGCCGTCAATGCCCAGCTCTGAAAATATTCTAGGAACTGACGATCAGGGACGAGATGTTTTAGCAAGGGTTTTATATGGAGTACGAGTTTCGTTACTATTTGGCTTTGCTTTGTCGTTTTTTAGCCTTGTTTTAGCGATTTTAATTGGTGCATTTCAAGGTTATTTTGGTGGTAAAATTGACATTTTAGGACAAAGATTTATTGAGATTTGGTCAGGAATTCCGGTTTTGTTTTTATTGATTATTTTATCTTCCATTATTACGCCCGGATTTTTCTCGTTGTTATTTTTGATGTTATTATTTAGCTGGCTTGGACTTGCCGGACTTGTTAGAGTTGAGTTTTTGCGAGTTAAGAATTTTGATTTTGTGCTTTCGGCGCGCGCAATTGGAGCAAGTAATTTTAGAATTATGTCAAGACATATTTTGCCAAATGCATCAGCGGTAATTTTTGCAAATTTGCCATTTTTAATAAGCGGATCGATCGTAACCTTGACTTCGCTCGATTTTCTGGGGCTTGGACTTCCAGCTGGATCGCCTTCGCTTGGAGAGCTTTTGGCGCAAGGCAAAAATAATATTCAGGCTTATCACCTAGGGATTGTTGGATTTGTAACAATTTCGACTATTTTAACTTTACTGGTTTTTATTGGCGAGGGCGCCAGAGACAGCTTTGACACCAGAAAGTAAATCAAAAAATATGTATAATTCCTTTTATTTAAATTTAAGATGGCGTAAATTAGCTTGCCTCTATTATTACCGGTAATGATGTTATCAAAATTCTGCCGAAAATCTTAGAAAATCAGGCGCCAAGGGTTAAGAAATATGTTGAGATGTATAATGTTTGAAGGCAGATAAATATTTTATATTTTTAACAAAATTATCGTAAAGACTTAGCTTCATATCACGGCAAAATATCGATTTTTTTATCTGGCCTTAAAAGTTAAAATTAATATTACCCCAATTACCAAATTAAGATAGATTTTTAGTAAAAATTTATCAAGAATAAGATTTAATAAAAGCCGCACATATACAGATATAAATAAATCTTTTCATTAAAATTGCAGGACAAAAGCGTAAGAACCAGAGGTTAATTTTGATTTGGCAATTCACAATATAGCCATTTATAAAATTAAAATTTAATTAGTAAAATAATTTCCAAAACTTTTGTAATATATCAGATAATTTGCTCGTTTTTTTACAATAGTAATTTCTTAGACTCCTTAATGATCAATTGTAAAGTTAAGCTGATATCGACTCTTAAGAAGAGAAAATAATAAGCAAGGTTCTAAAGTTCAATAAAGAAGAAAAAATCCTTCACATTTGCAAAAATATGTTGTAAAATGAGCTAAATATTAAAAAATTAATTAAGAAATATGCCTATTGAAGTTTTAATGCCAGCCTTGTCACCAACCATGACAGAAGGCAATTTAGCAAGTTGGATCAAAAAAGAAGGAGACAAAGTCGAAGCCGGCGAAGTAATTGCTGAAATTGAAACAGACAAAGCCACAATGGAAGTTGAAGCCGTTGATGAAGGGGTTTTGGGTAAAATTTTAGTTAAAGAAGGAACTGAAAATGTTAAGGTAAATAGTGCCATTGCTCTGATTCTAGAAGATGGAGAAGACAAAAAAGAACTTGAAAATTATAAACCAGAAGAAGGTGGCGCTGAAAAATCTGAAAAAAAACCAGAAGACAGCCAGAGCGACAATAAGAATGAAGAAAAAGACGATAAGCAAAACGATAAAGAAGATAATAAAAAACAAGAAATCAATAAAATAGAAGAAAAAAAGCAACCAAAATCAACCGCCACAAGCGACAGTTTTTTGGTTGATGATTTACTTGGCGTTAAAGCAAGCCCGCTAGCAAAAAGAATTGCCAAGGAAAATAACCTAACTTTGGCGCAAATTGAAGGCAGCGGACCAAGAGGAAGAATTATTAAGGACGATGTTTTAGATTTTGCAAAAAGTGGTGGACCGAAAGGTGGCGCGGTTAGAAGAAATTCAAAGGAAGTTACCGAAGTTAAAAATAGTAATATTAGAAAAGTCATTGCTAAAAGATTGCTAGAATCTAAGCAGAAAGTTCCACATTTTTATTTATCGGCCGATTTAAATATCGATAAATTGCTAGATATGAGAAAATCTATTAATGAAGAGGCCAAAATATTAGAAAATGGTAAACCAGAATATAAAATTTCAGTTAACGATTTAGTAATTAAAGCCAGCGCCTTGGCACTGAAAAATGTTCCGCAGGCGAATAGCTCTTGGTCAGATGATGCGGTTCTGCTTTATAACAATGTTGACATTTCAGTTGCCGTAGCAATTGAAGATGGACTGATTACGCCAATTGTTAAGAACGCTGATCAAAAGGATATTATTGCAATTTCTGGCGAAGTAAAGTCTTTGGCTAAGAAGGCAAAAGAAGGAAAGCTTCAACCAGAAGAATTTCAGGGTGGAAGCTTTAGTATTTCTAACCTTGGAATGTATGCGGTAAATAATTTTCAGGCAATTGTTAACCCGCCTCAAAGCTGTATTTTAGCAGTTGGAGCTGGAATTAAAAAACCGATAGTTGATGAAGATAACAATATTAAATCGGCCACAATAATGAATGTTACATTGTCTTCAGACCACAGATCTGTTGATGGGGCGGTTGGCGCAGAGTTTTTGGCGGCGCTTAAAAAATATATCGAAAAGCCAGTTTTGATGATTATTTAGCAACTAAATTCAAAGATTATAAAAGCCAGTTTTGATGATTATTTAGCAACTAAATTCAAAGATTATAATTTTGGATTTGACAATTTAAAACTAATATTGTTTAATTTTTAAATATCAGCCGCTTAGATCGTTTTATTTAGCTAACGAGAAATTCAAATCTGAGTATATTTTTTTGCTCTGGATTCTATCTTTTGCTAACTAACAAAATGTAAACTAAGCCACATTCTTAGTCTAAGGCAACAAATGAAATTTGGAAAAATGTATAAAAAGTTCAAACTAATATTGGTTTTAATAATAACTTCTATATTAGTTTACAAAATATTCTTTAGTGCAAATAGCAAAGAAAACTTTAGCTGGATTTTTGAAGGGCAAGAAGAAAAACAGGTTTTGCCCGAATTATCAAATGAAGAAATAGAAAAAAATAGCAAAATAGACTAAGTGTTTTTATGCTCAAAATTGTGTTTTAAGCCTGTTTTCTAGGCCACTTTCTTTGTTTTGGCGACAAAAACTTTACTAATGAATTCTAGTATATTTAAGTAAAACTATACATTTCACAACTTAGTTCATAAATTTTTGATGTAATTTATAAGGTGAAATTTCTTGAATTTATCTGAACTATGTCTAATTGCCAATTTTAAATGACAATTTATACCAAGCTCTATCTTTAAATGCTAAATATATCAAAAAAATATCCGCCTGTTATGCCTTGCTTTTGATAATAAATTTATTCATCAAATCTTGCCCCCCCTAGATTAGTACCTAAAAATATAATTTATTATATTTTATTTAATTAGCTTCATAATAAATGTTCATTTTTCATGATAATTCTTTTGATAAAATTTCCTAACCCTTAAAAATTAATTATAAAATTAAAATGGAGCAACTTAATATTTCGTTGCTAGAAAATTGGCGTAATTTAGTGCAAAATTAATATTACCGCCCTGTTTTGTTGACTTTTTGACTTAAAAATACTAATATAAATCAATATATTTTTATATAAACACCAAAAAGCTAAACCCTAATGCGTTCTTGTCGAATTAAAACAAAGTCAAATACTGACCTAATATTGTCCTGCCTTTTATTTGGCACTGTTCGGGTCGTGATTTTTATCTACTTTTTAATATTTTTTCTAACTGATAGCCTTTGGGCCGACGATGATAATTTAAACGATAGAAATCGACTTGCCAATAGAAGAAATGAAAGATTTTATAAGGGCGATATAGTAAGACATTTTATCTCTTTGAGTGGCGAATATGACTCGGACGAAAATAGCAAGCAGAAAATTATTAGCCTTGACCATTTTTATAAAAGCAGAGACTGGATTAGCGATGTTACGCTTAGAATGGAGACATTGGAAGAAAATGATTCATCGTCAATATTTAGCGAAAATAGACAGCATCTAGTGAAAGAGTCGGACGAATATAGGGCGATTATTGCTGAAAAAATTATCATTAACGACACAAAAAACTATTTAATATTTTTTAACGAGACAAGATATGATGATGAGGCCGATAGCGCGTATTATGACATTGTAGTTTCGGGTGGCGTTGGCAGAATGTTTTTTAATGACAAGCTAGAGATTGACCTTGGATATGGCGTTTCTAGGGGTAAGCAAATTACCGATACAACTTTTGAAAGTGCGCGGCGCGATTATCATCGTCAAATTTTTGTGCCTGCTTTTCGTACGGAATTTAGGCTTTTTGATAAAACGCGCTTTATACAAAGGGGCTATGCCTATTATAGCGGCGATATAGATAGCTATTATTTATTGACCAGATTGCAATATCCGCTTTCAAAGAAAGTATATTTACAATTTTCGCATTTATTTGACAAAAGAAGTTATGAACTTTATGACAATAGAACTTTTGACAGAATTGCAACTAGAAATGAAGTTAGAAGGCAAATTTTGCTTGGCTTCAGGTTTGATTTTGGCTCTAGATAGAGCGGCTAATTTTCTTTTTTGAAAAATGTGCAACAAAAATTAATTATTGCGATTTTTTGCTAAATTGATAAGCTTTTTTGCTTTTGCGCCTCAAAATTAATATTTTTAAAAAAAAGCTTTGATTTTATTAAGTTTTTGTTACAATTGAGCTAGCGCAATGAACTGTTAAGCAAAATATGGAACAAAAGCTTCATGAATTAAAAAGTAACGAAAGCGAAGAATATAAAGAAGAGTTAGCAGAATATTATCAATTTGTAAAGAATTCAGTTGATGACGGCTCTTATTTTAAAGACGCCATGGATTGGTATATGTCCAAATATGTTAGCCCCATGGTCGATCGTGTATTAATGATTGCTGTTGCCATTGTGGCATCGGTTTCGCTTTATTTCTTATATCAAATTATCTCTACTGCGTTTCCTTTGGTTGAAAAAGTTCCAATTGTGATTAGAGATTATGACACATCGCTTTATAGGCCAATAATTTCTAGGATTAAAGATGAGAAAGATAAAAATATAAAGACAGTTGATGAATCGGTGGCTAAATATTTGTTGGTAAATTATATTAAAGAACGAGAATCTTACGATTTTAGAGAAGCAAAGGCTGACCAAGTTAAAGAAAAATTTACTAAAATCAAAAATAACTCTTCCTTTGCTGAATATAAAAACTTTCAGCTTTTCATGAGCCGCGATAATTACGATAGTCCAATTAACAATTTTGGTAAAAATATTTATCAAACCGTAAATATTAAATCATTTGACTTTAATCGCACTGAATCAATGAGTCGTTATGAAAAACTTAAATGGCTTTTTGTTAAAAAAATTCCTAGTAAAGCAGAAGTAATGTTTGAAACGGTGACTTATAAAGTTGACAAAGATGGAAATAAATTTGTAGAAACAGAAAATTTCTTAGCCAAAATTAAGTTTGCTTTTGGCGGCCTTAATCGCGAAGCAAAATCAGGAATATTGAGTTTTGTTGTTGATGAGTATAAATTATTTAGAGTAAAATAGATATTAATTTTAGATAAGAAAAGCTAATAAATTTAAAAAATTAGACGGTAAAATATCGTCGAAGATTATGACAATATTTAAAAAAATAAATATATTACCAGTTGTTCTTTTGCATTTTGCATTATTTACTTTTGTAAATAATGTTGACGCTTCGCAATTGCCACATTTTTTGGGCACCGAAAAAAAATTTAGAAGCTATGTTTATAACCCAAATGAAGTTTATCGTTATCTGGGGCATTATACATATCAGGGTTTTATTGAATTTGGCAAAGATGAAAAAATAAGCACCATAACCATGGGCGATCCGTCGTTGTGGCTTTTTGAGCATTTAAGTAACAGGCTATTCTTAAAACCAGTAGGAGAGGGAAGTTCTGAAACTAATATGACGGTAATAACAGATAAAAGAATTTATCATTTTGAGCTAACCGCCAAAGAAGCGAGAAGCATAGATGATCAAGATTTAATTTTTGTGGCAAAATTTGCTTACCCCGACGATAAAGATAAAAATATTCTACAATTTCCGCGCAGCTTGGCTTCTGATGAACCCGATTTGAGGGATTTAAGTAAATATAATTTTCAATATCAATATACTGGCGAAACCTCTATTACGCCGCTTAAGGTTTTTGACAATGGTGAATTTACATATTTTCAGTTTTCGCATAAAAGCGCCGAGGTTCCGGCAATATTTTCTGTTGACTCGCAAGGCTATGAATCTTTGGTCAATTTTAGAGCGGCTGGGGACTATATTATTGTTGAAAAGGTTGCACAACAATTTACCTTGAGAAATGGATCGGATATTGTTTGCGTTTATAATTCAGGGGCAATAAATTCAGGTATGCGATCTGAACCCTCGGCAAGAAGGCCGCCTTCGGTTCCTAACTTTGCTGGGTCTTCAACTTTCTCGCCGCAATCTAGGTCGCCACAAAACTTTGCGCCACCACAAGATAATGGCTTTTTTGGCGCGCCAAGAAATGAGCAAAGTTTAAGCTATCCAGGGGCGCCAACTAGGTCGGGCCCAGCCTTTTCTTCGCCACAAGCTAGCTTTCCACAGCTTGGCCCAAGGAAATCTGGAGTCGCCAGAAGAAGCAGGGCTCAAGAACAGCAAAATTTTAACACTGGACAACCAAGCCAAGAATTTTTTAGATCAACTTCTAATAATGTTAGGGGAGCAGAGAATAATGAGGCATTTCTTGAAGGTTTGCTGGGTGGCGAAAAGACTGGGGTGCAAACTTTTAGCGGAAGGCGGGCTGGGGGTTCTGGCGGTCAGCAACCTAGTGCAGGACAACAAATTAACAGGGCGCCCGTAGCTTCTGGCGCAGATCAGCAAGCTGGAGGTGGCGCAAATCCTTTTCAACCCGGATCTTTTGAGCCGCCATACCCTGGCGCACCACCAAGATTTTAAATTTGCAAGCAGAATAATTTTATATTTTTCACAAATGTCTATTACAAAATTTTTAACGACTGCTATTTTTGGCGCTATTTTAGTAATATTTTCATGTTCAAAAGATAATACAACCTATAATTACCCTGATAATTTAGATTATAGAAGAAAAAGCAGGGCGGGGAATTTTCTAAAGAAAGAGATTAAAATTTATGACGCTGCAAATTCTAGCAAAAATTCTGATAAGCAAAATATAGATTCTGGCAAAGTTGCAAATTCCGCCTTGTGGAAGGCTTCGGTTTCTATTGTTGGCGAGCTATTTCCAATTGCAGTAATTGACTCTGATGCGGGAATTATAGCAACCGAATGGTATCAAGCAAGTCCGCTTAGCAACAAAAGGGTAAAAGTTAATGCATTGGTCAAAGATTCTGGGCTTGACGAGAGCAATTTAAGGGTTACTGTGTTTCGTCAAATTAGAGACTCTGCAAAAGATAATTGGCAAGGTGCAGGACAAGAAAGTTCGGAGAAGAACTCGGGTGACTTAACGGCCAAACTAATAAAGGAAAAAATTTTAATAACCGCTAAAAGTTATTAGGTTTGTGATAAATTAACAATTAGCACTAATTTTTATTATTTAATCTGAATTTTGGGCGCAAAGTTCCTATATATTCCAATATATAAGATTATTTAATTAATGTTTATCTCTAGAAATTGACATAACCCGTAAAGCACGAAAACAAAATTTATTAATTTTTACTTTTATGAAAAAATAAGGTAAAAAGACAATTTTTTGACTAAACTAATATCGACCTAATAACAAACTGATTTTAAAATATTTAAAAAATAATGACAAAAAATTTAGAAAATTTTAACCACAAAATTTCGCAAGAAAAATGGCAAAGAACTTGGGAAGAGCAGGGCGTTTTTGCCTTTGACGAAAAAAGCGAGAAAGAGAAATATTATGTGCTAGAGATGTTTCCTTATCCTTCGGGCAAAATTCATATGGGGCATTTAAGAAATTATGCAATTGGTGATGTAATAGCGCGCTTTAAGGCTATGAAGGGTTATAATGTTTTGCATCCAATGGGGTTTGATTCTTTTGGTTTGCCAGCTGAAAACGCAGCACTTGAACATAAAATTCACCCCAAAGAATGGACCTTAGAAAATATTAAGGTGATGAAGCAAGAATTAAAGTCAATTGGCCTTTCTGTTGACTGGAAGCGTGAATTAGCAACATGTTTGCCTGATTATTTTAAGCATGAACAGAAAATATTTATTGATTTTGTCAAGAATGGCTTGGCTTATCAAAAAGAATCTTATGTTAACTGGGATCCGGTTGACCAAACAGTTTTGGCAAATGAGCAAGTTATTGATGGGCGCGGCTGGAGAAGCGGCGCTCTAACACAAAAGAAAAAGCTTAAACAATGGTTTTTAAAAGTTTCTGATTTCAGCGAAGAGCTATTGCAAGATTTAAAGAGGCTTAATGGTTGGGACGAGCGCGTTTTGTCAATGCAAGAAAAATGGATTGGCAAAAGCGAGGGTTTAAAATTAAAATTTCAGCTCAATTTTAGCAAGGCCGACAAAGATAAAGAGAAATTGACAGAAATTGAAGTTTACACAACCCGTCCCGATACTATTTTTGGCGCTAGTTTTATTGCAATTTCATCACAGCACCAACTTGCTGTTGAACTTGGGCGTAAAAATAGCAAAATTCAAGAATTTATTGATGAATGTAATTCTGAAAATTATGACAACGAAGAGACAAAAAATGACGCACCGGAGCAGGAAAAAAGAGGTATTTTTACTGATTTAAAAGTAAATCACCCTTTTAAAGAAGGCGAAAAGCTGGGCGTTTATATTGCTAATTTTGTTTTGATGGATTATGGCACAGGCGCGGTCTTTGGCTGTCCGGCGCATGATCAGCGCGATTTTGATTTTGCGACAAAATATGATTTGCCAATTAAAAAAGTTGTTAACAATTATGAAGAGCCCGCTTTTGAGACACAAAGACTTGTTATTCGTAAAGTTGAAGAGAAAGATTTTAAAAATTTACTAAAACTAAATAAAGAAAATTCTAATCATAAATTTACGCCAGATAATAATAATGATGAAGAAAATTCGATTGAAAATGTCACAAAAAAACAAATAGAACAGGCCAAGAAAGATGCGCAAAAAGGTTATTTTAAATTTGTCATTTTTGATAAGAAAAATAACTTTATAGGTGAAATGAATTTTTGTCCAGATCAATATCTTAGTGGCGGCGATGTAGGCGATGAATTATTTTATAAAAAAAGCGATATTGATTTTGGCTATGCTATTTTAAAAGAATTTCAAGGTCAGGGTTTTGCAACCGAGGCCGCAAAAGCCGTGATTGACTTTGCTTTTACTACAAATAATTCTCTTGAACGATTAATTGCAGCTTCGCATCCGCAAAATGAAAAAAGTAAAAATGTTTTAGAAAGATGTGGCTTTAACTATATTGATGATTTTGAAATTGACGATGATAAATTAAAGGCAATTTGGAGTGTTTTTGAGTTAAAAAAAGAAGATTTTGTACCTTTTGAAGCTAATTCTGGTAATGGTAAAATAATTAATTCTGAATTTTTAAACGATCTTTCAATTGATGAAGCTAAAAGTAAAATTATAAAATTAGCCGAGGAAAAAAATATTGGCACACGCCAAGTTAATTATCGTTTGCGCGATTGGGGCGTAAGTCGCCAGCGCTATTGGGGCTGTCCTATTCCTATACTTTATCTTGAAAATGGCGAAGTTGTTCCTGAAAAAGAAGAGAATTTGCCAGTTGAATTGCCCGAAGATATTAACTTTGATGGCCAAGGCAATCCGCTTGCAAAGCATGAAAGTTGGCAAAACACCAGTTATGTTGATGAAAATGGAATAGAGCATAAAGCAAGGCGCGAAACCGATACTTTTGATACATTTTTTGAAAGCTCGTGGTATTTTTTGCGTTATATTTCGGCGCCCGACAACAAACCCTTTGACAGCGATTTAGTTAATAAATTTATGCCAGTTGACAAATATATTGGCGGCGTTGAGCATGCGGTTTTGCATCTTTTATATGCAAGATTTTTTGTTAAGGCACTAAAGAAATGCGGTTACTTAAATTTTGACGAGCCTTTTAAAAATTTACTGACGCAAGGAATGGTTTGTCATCAAACCTTTAAAGACGAAGATGGAAAATGGGTTTTACCCAGCGATGTTACGCAAAAAGACGGCGAGTATTTTCATATTGAAACTGGCAAAAAAATTAGCGCCGGCAGAAGTGAAAAAATGAGTAAGTCGAAGAAAAATGTAGTTGAGCCAGCAGGAATAATAAGAGATTATGGGGCTGATACTGCGCGACTTTTTATGCTTTCGGACTCGCCAGTAGACCGTGATTTACAATGGCTTGAAAGCGGAATTGATGGTTCGTGGAAATATGTTAACAGAATATGGAAATTGGTTTGTGGCTTTGAAAATGAAATTGGCAATGATTCTTTACAAAGCTTAGCCCAAGAAAATTATGAATTTTATGAAGAAAAATCTTTAAATTCATTGACAAGTGAGGCGCAAAAGATTATTAAACTAGCCCATAAAACAATAAGTAGCTGTGAAATTCATCTTGAAAATAATAATTTTAATAGCGCAATTGCCAAAATTCGTGAATTTTCAAATGCACTAGAAAAATTTACACCAAAAGACCATGAGGGCAATAAGGCAAAATATTTTACTTTAAAGACTTTAATTTTGTTAATTTCGCCTTTTATGCCTCATTTGGCCGAGAGCTGCTTTGAGAAAATGAACCAAAAAGACCTTGTGGCAAAGTCAAAATTCCCAAATTTTAACCCTGATTTAATAAAAGAAGATCAAGTAAAAATTGCAGTTCAAGTTAATGGCAAGCTTAGGGGTTTAATTGAGGTAAAAAAAGATGAAGACAAAAAAATTGTTGAAGATTTAGCCAGAAATGAAGAAAAAACTAGCAATTTTATTGGCGGCAAATCTGTGAGAAAAGCAATTATTGTGCCTAATAAATTAGTTAATTTTGTAATTTAATTTTAATTTCATAATTTTTATGTTGATTATATTGGTACCCAAAAATTATTAAAAGCAGAAAATATGCAGCAAGAAATTAATGTAACAAAGCATCTTATAGACAATATTAAGCCTTTTAAGAAATATTTATTTATACATATTTTTGTTATTTCTTTTATGGCAATTGATTCTTCGCTTTGGCCCTATGTTTCTAAGCTTTTGATCGATAAAATTACAACAATTGATCATGATCAGTTTTTTCAACAAATTTGGCCCTTGGCTGTGGCACTGATTATTTTAACAATTTTACCTGGACTTGTTTGGCGCTTGGCTGATTATGCTTGGACCTACTTAACGCCACTTATCAAAAAGAAGGTAATGATTGATTCAACCGAAAAAATGTTGGTTAAATCGCAAAATTTTTATCAAAATAACCAATCTGGGGCCTGTGCCAACAGAATTAAAGAACTTTCGGTTAATACGCCGAATCTTTTGAATATGATTTTGTACAACTTTATTGGCGTTTTGCTTGGCCTTGTTATTGCCCTTTATACCACTTGGCATACTCATAAATTTTTTGCGATTACTTTGTTTTTTTGGTCGATTATTTTTATTTTTATGGCACTTCGTTCGGCAAAACTAACAGACCAGATGTCGGCTAATATTGCAATTCAGCAATCGAAAATTATTGGCAATTTGGTTGATATTTTAACCAATATTCAAAATATTAAATTTTTTACTAGGCAAAAAGACGAAGCCAAAAGAGTTGGTTTGTTGCAAAATAGATATATGGCTCATTATAAAAGAAGGGGCTTTTTCTTGTTAAAATTTTATACTTTGCATGGCTTTACTTTTTCACTTTATTTTTCGGCCTCGATTATTGCGCTTATTTATTTTTATTCGAAGGGTGAGGTTACCATTGGTGATTTTACGCTTATTTTTACGATTAATTCTTGGATGATACATTCAATGTGGCATGCTGCAAGCCAAATTCAAGGGTTTTTGGAAGATTTTGGCGCGGTAAAACAAGCTTTGAAAATGTTATATAGACCACTTGAAGTTGAAGACAAAGAAAATGCAAGCGAACTTGAGTTAAAAACAACCAAAGGAGCAAAGATTGAATTTGACAAGGTTAGTTTTTCATATCGGCTTTTAGCAAAAACACAAAAAGAATTTAAAAATGAAGAAGATCGATCTTTTGCTGGAATTGACAAGAAAAACGCTCTTTTGGCTCATAAAGAAGATTTGCATTTAACAGAGAATTTAGTTATTGAAAGCGGCGAAAAAATTGGCCTTGTTGGCCATTCGGGCAGTGGAAAATCGACTTTTGTTAATTTACTGATGAGGTCTTACGACATTAATTCAGGTAAAATTACTATTGATGGGCAAAATATATGCAATGTTACGCAAGATTCTTTACATAAAAAAATTACCATTATTGCGCAAGACCCAATGTTGTTTCATCGTACTATTTATGAAAATATTTCTTACGCCAAAAGCCAATCTAGCAAGGAAGAAGTGCAAGCGGCGGCAAAAAAAGCATATTGCCATGAATTTATTGAGAATTTACCAAAAAAATATCGTACCCTAGTAGGCGACAGGGGGGTTAAATTGTCGGGGGGGCAAAGGCAAAGACTTGCGATTGCCCGAGCTTTTTTAGAAAATGCGCCAATATTAATTATGGACGAAAGCACCAGCCAACTTGACTCGGTTACTGAAAGATTAATTCAAAATAGCCTTGCCAAGCTAATGAAAAATAAAACGGTTTTTGTGGTGGCGCATCGTTTTTCTACACTTAAAAATGTTGACAGAATTTTAATGTTTGACTCAGGCAGAATAATTGAACAAGGAACACATGAAGATTTGCTAAGCCTTGGCGGAGCTTATAAAGAAATGTGGGAAGAGCAGATTGAGACAAGCCTCAATTTTAAGTCTGTATAAAATATCTTTTAACAATAATCATCATAAAATCTGGATCTTGTATTTTGACATAGATTTAGAGGTGGAATTTTAAACAAACCCCTTTTGTTAAATACTGGTTAATGGCTAAGTAGTAGCAAGTTATTGCAAACGCCTTGTTGAGTTTTATGGCCGATTTAGCAATTTGATTATAACGAATAAATTAGCATTTAAAGATGGTATAATACAAAAAAGTTTAAAATTTAAGAAAAATACAAGAAATACTTGCCTTGGTTAGGAAATTTTAGTGTAATGGCTAGATAGCGGTATTTTTATTATTTTAAATAACAGGAAAGATTATGCCAAGAGCGACAAAAGCAAATCAACTGGTGTTAGACTTTAAAAAAGTTTTAGAAGATTTTAAAATTGCCCAAGGTTCTAGAAGTTTAGCAATAGCGGCAAAGAAAGAAAAATTTTTAAACGAAAGAACCACTATAAGAAGATTAAAAAAGGCTAGCCAGCCAGAGAGGGAAGAGTTAATAAAAAATCTCATAGGTGGTATAAATGTTACCACAGGTAATGCTGAGTTTTTAACACAAAAGAAGGTCTTTGCGAAAAAAAGAATTACCTTCATGAAAAAAAGAGAAGATGGAATTGGCGCAACTTTTGGCAATATGTTATATCGGGTTTTATCGGCCAAAACTTACGCCGGAAAAAGAGTTAACAGCTATGAAAATTCTGATTCTGCGGTAATTAAGTGGGACAAAAATTTATCCACTTTTCATAGTTCACGACCTGGAGAAATTTTTGAAAGCTCAATTGATCCAACCGGTAATCAAAAAGACTTTGAGTTTGTTAAAAGCTACGCAAGGGCGGTGGCTGTTGAAGGGGTTTTGGGCGAAACTGACTATAATCCAAAAAATATTTTAAGAAGCGCAAAAACTAATAGAGTTGTTTTTATTGATAGAACAGCGCTTGGTAATCATAACCATGGATATTACAAGCATCATAGTTATGGTTCGGCGGCTTGTAGTGATTTTTTAAGGATTTTTTTAGGACAAAAAAATGAAAACTTGGCTTGGGTTGACGCTAATGCGGCTCGTGATAAAGTAAAATCAAAATATAATTCTTTGGTACAAGGTTATAGCAAAATGTTAGACTGGGCTTTAGGTCGAATTGAGGAAGCTCGCAGAAATAATAATAGAAACCGCTACGAAAGATATGTTAAAATTTATAATTATTACCTACGACAGGAAGCTCATGCTAAGGATCGATGTAGTAAGGATTTGCACCAAGTTACTATTGATAGCTATTCTAGGAGAATTGATGAAAATCTTTTTCAAGACATCATTAAAAATATTGAAAAGCCCGAAAATGAACATTTGAAGGCGTTTTTTATGGAATTTATGTCAGGAATTGAAGATTCAATTAATCTTGCTGGTGATAAAGATTTTTTAAAATCTTACATAGAAAAAGTTATTAGAGAAACAGGGGTGAAGTCGAAGAAAAAGTTAGAAATTTTGGAAAGTAAGTTTTTGGCAAATGCTGAATTTGCTAAGAAGCAGTATAAAACTCTGCTTGATCATTATCGTAAAATTAAGGCGCAGATTAATTTAAAATCATCGCCAAATGAAGGCCCAGAAGAAACAGCGAAAGACGAACAAGAAAAGAAAAAAGAAGATTTGTTAGCCTTGAAACAGAAATTAGCAGAAAAAGCTGAAATTCTCGATGCCCAAATTAAAGACAGCACTTTTAGTTACAATGATGTGGTGATTAATTTAGATTATCACCTAGGAAAACGCATAGAAAAACTAAAAAAAGATCAACTTATAGGAAAACGCATAGAAAAACTAAAAAAAGATCAACTTAACGGAGTTAAAACCAACGGGGATGAATTAAGTAAAATTCAATCTTTTAAACATGATTTTGTTAATTTAGCAAATATTGAGCGAGAAAATATTAACGCAATGACATTTGAATATGAAGAGTTAGTAAACAGAATTAAAGATGTTGAAAATGAATATGACAAATTAGAAAAAGAATCTCTGCCTTCGCAAAATCTGGCTCAACAATTGCAGCTAGAAAATGCTCGGGGGCAACAAAAAGAAAATCAACCGCCAATGGGGGATAAACCAGATTTGTCGAAAAATAGAAAAACGCCGCCCAAAGGGAAGAAAGGATCTTTAAGGCAAAATCATGGCGCCGCTTTGCCTGTTGCATCAAAAGAAACCCCAAGCGGAATAGTTTCAAATTCAGAAGGCGCTACATTTTCTAAACCAAATATTACTACTGTTACTAATGTTTAACTTTTTTAACTTGTGGCTATTTAGCTTTATAATTGATCATAGGATTTGATATAAATAAAAGCGCAAATGCAAGAAGTTCTTGCCTTGATTATCAAATTATGGTATAATAATTTAGCAGCGGTATTTTTATTATTTTAAATAACAGGAAAGATTATGCCAAGAGCGACAAAAGCAAATCAACTGGTGTTAGGCCTTAAAAAAGTTTTAGAAGATTTTAAAATTGCCCAAGGTTCTAGAAGTTTAGCAATAGCGGCAAAGAAAGAAAAATTTTTAACAAGGGGACCCACCTTAGAAGATTTAAATAGTGTTGACCAGTCAGAAAAAAGACGATTAACAAAGGATATGATAGCGGGAATAAATGTTAATGGTGGTAATGTTAAAATTCTAGAAAAATGGGAAGGTGAAAAAAAAGTTGCCTTCATGAAGAAAGAAGAAGATGGAATTGGCGCAATTTTTGGCAATATGTTATATCGGGTTTTATCGGCCAAAACTTACGCCGGGAAACGAGTTAGCAGTTATGAAAATTCTAATTCTGCAGTAATTAAGTGGGATGAAAATTTATCGACTTTTCATAGTTCACGACCTGGAAGAATTTTTAAAAGCTCAATTGATCCAACGGGTAATCAAAAAGACTTTGAGTTTGTTAAAAGCTACGCAAGGGCGGTGGCAGTTGAAGGGGTTTTGGGCGAAACTGACTATAATCCAAGAAATATTTTAAGGAGCGCCAAAACTAATAGAGTTGTTTTTATTGATAGAACGGCGCTTGGTAATCATAACCGTGGATATTATGAACATCATGGTTATGGCTCGGCGGCTTCTAATGATTTTTTAAGGATTTTTTTAGGACAAAAAAATGAAAACTTGGCTTATGTTGACACTCATGCGGCTTATGATAAAGTAGCGTTAAAATATGATTCTTTATTTAGAACATCTAATATACATTTAACTATAGCTTACAACCGACTTACTGCCCTTGAATATTCTGGAGAGCAAAATTCAGAAAATTATCGAAAAGCTCTTCGAACTTACAAAGAACTTTACCAGCAGAGAAAGGGCCTTGAGGCCGAGCGCACTGAAGCATTGCACCAAGCTTTTGTAAATTCTTATCGCAAAGGAATTGATGAAAATCTTTTTCAAGACATCATTAAAAATATTGAAACGCCCGGAAATGAACATTTGAAGGCGTTTTTTATAGAATTTATGTCGGGAATTGAAGATTCAATTAATCTTGCTGATGATAAAGAATTTTTAGAATCTTACATAAACAAAGTTATTAAAGAAGCTGGGGGGGAGTCGAAGGTAAAGTTAGAAATTTTGGAAGGTAAGTTTTTGGCAAATGCTGAATTTGCTAAGAATCAGTATAAAACTCTGCTTGATCATTATCATAAAATTAAGGCGCAGATTAAGCCAAAACAGACGCCCGAAGAATTAAAGTCAGAAGAACCAGCGGTAGCCAATCTGGGGCAGGAAGCAAAATCTGAAATAAAAAATCAACCCCTTGCTGACGGACAAGAAAAAAAAAATACAATAGTTAAAAGCGAGATTGAAGTTAAATTGGATTCTTACGAAGAGGCATATAAAGAATTGTTGGCCCAATACAATGAATTCAACGCATTAATAAAGGAGTTTAAGGAAGAATTAACCAAACCTGAAAATCAAACATCTGAATTTAAAGAGCAATCTGAGCTTGAAATTACTAAATTCTTCAAGGTTAAGTCTATTATTGTCGAGGAATTAGAGGATTTAATTTCTAAATATGATGGAATCTCTGTGGTAGATATTTTTAGAAAAGCGACTAGCGAAAAATTTCCAAAACTATTAACTAAGAAAGCTAAAATTAAAGTTTCTATCGAAGGGCTTATCAAGAACATAAGCAGAAATACAGAAAATCTTGCTGAAACGACAGCTTCTCCTCGTAAAAAACGAACAGAAGCTGTTGTTGCGGTTAAAAATATGGATTTTAACGCCGAAGCACTTAGTGGCGCCGATGAAAAATTGAAGTCTGAAGCTAAAAAAGAAGCGTCTGTTTTAAAGCGAAAAACCGCGACAAGTCAAAAACCAAAAGAGCCCGCTTTAAATAAGGGAGTTGAAAAAAAGCCACATGTTTTAAAGCAAAGAACCGCGACAAATCAAAAACCAACAAAGCCCGCCTTAGATAAGGGAACCGTTGTGGGCGAAGCATTAGCGGCCAAGGTTAGAAGAAGGCCCGCTATTTTAAAACAAAAAACTTCGGGCAAAAAAACAGAAGAGGCTGACACAGCCAAAAGAAGAATGAAAGGCGTTCGTACTGAAGCTCCAAAAACAGAGGTCAAGGCCAAAAAATCAACAAACCCTGCTAAAAGACACCCTCAACCAAAACAAGCAACAATTGAAAGGGCGTTTGAAGCTGCTTCGAAATCGATTGGCACTAAAACAAGTGTAGAGTTAAACCGAGAAACACTTTTTAACGCCTTAAAAAGAACAATAAAGAAAATAAATGAAAAAGGGCAAAACATAAGCAAACCAAATCTTAAAGAAATTTGGCAAAGCAACAAGCCAAAAGAAAGAAAGCTTTTATCTCATTTTTTTAATAATATTCATAGAACAAAGATTAAAATAAGTCCCAACCTAAATACCGACCTTGGACCAAGTGATGTTTTAAAGGTAATGAATTTTCTTGTAACAACCAAAGATTCTGTAAGTACTTATTTAGAAAATAGATTAACGCAAGATTCTGGTATTAACGATTCTGGCATTGTTTCAGACGCAGATTCTAGTTCGGGCTTAAATTCTAGTTCAGAAGAACCAAAAACTTCACCTTTAAATGCAGAGGCTAAAATTCTTAGAGATCCAGTTTTTACAGAAATAGAAGTTTAACTTTGTTAATTTAAAAATTTTAAATTAAACAGAAATTAAGTTTTTTATTTTAAGAATTTGCGACCTTTAAAAGTTTAAACTTTAATTTTAACTTTAAAAAGACTTTCAAAATTCTTAGAAGTTTGATACGCAATTTCTTCTTTTTCTTTATTTAGTAATTGCGCCAAAAACTCGACAACATGGCGTGTAAAAGCTGGTTGATTTGTCTTTCCGCGTTGGGGGACTGGTGCCAAATAGGGCGAATCAGTTTCTACTAAGGTCATGTTTAGCGGCACAAATTTTGCGATTTTTTGTAAATCTTGCGCATTTTTAAAGGTTACAATTCCTGACCACGAAATAAAAATTCCTAAATCTAAAGACTTTTTTGCCAATTTTTCAGAACTGGCAAAACAATGCATTAACGCCGGAAATTCTTTATTCTTTTTCTCTGCGGTTAAAATTTCAATCATGTCAGCATCGCAATCGCGCGAGTGAATTATTAATGGCTTTTGGGTTTCTTGAGCAGCATGAATGTGGTTTTCAAAACTCTGTTTTTGTTGTTTCATGCTGTCTTTTTCGTAGTAGTAATCGAGCCCAGTTTCGCCAATTGAAATTATTTTTTTGTGACTTTTAACAAAATCAATAATTTTGTCAACACTTAAAACTCCTTCATCTTTAACATTGCATGGGTGATTGCCAACAGAAGCGTAAACATTTTCGTATTTGTCGGCAAATTTAGTAATTTGGTCAATTTCAGAAATTTTGGTGCAAATTGTTTGCAAAATTTCAACACCGTTTTCTTTGGCGTTTTTGATTATTTCGTTAATATTGTGGTCTTTTTTTTCTAAAAGATCTAAATGGCAATGGCTGTCGACAATCATTTTTTTATTTTTATTTTAACTTTACTGTCATGAAAAATCAATAGTACCTAATTAATATTAATTCTGATTTTTGAATTTAAATAAGTACAAAATATTTCACTTTCCCTAATGTTTTAACTAAAAATAATTTAATTTTTTTAACTAAAAAAATGCTAACTTTTTATTGCTACGAGTAGCAACTTTTACTAAACCCTCTATTTTAAAGGCTTAAAAAAATAAATTATTTCAAAAACTCTATTTTTCTATTTTTTACTTTAAAATTGAACACCGAAAAATACGCTTCTTAAAAATTGATTAATAAAGTTAAATATTTTTTACTTTATTAAAATATTTTGTTAAATCCGAAAATTTAACTAAAGAAAAAACCTTACTAGATGTTAAATTTTCATTAAAAGACAAAAACCCTAGCCGCGTATTTCGCTTGACGAAATGTTAATATTTTTACTTTTCACAAATGTGAATTTTGGCAGATTTTCTTTATTTTTAACAGTAAAACCATTGTAAATTTGACAAATTTTAGTCTTTTTGGGGTGAAGTCTAGATTTTTTTCTTGAAAAAACCACAAATTTAATAATTTTTATTAGCTTTTTGAAGTTTTTCCATTTGTGAAAATTTATTAGCGAATCTTCACCCATTAAAAAATAAAATTCAGTTTCGGGGTTTTTAGTTCGCAACTTCTTGATTAGTTCAAATGTTGAAATGCTGTAATCTTTGTGGTTTTTAACTTTTATTTTTGGGTTTTTTGCAAAAAACTCTTCACACATTTTAAGTCTTTCTTCAAAAGAATTTTCTGATCTTTCTTTTAATGGGTTTTCTAAAGTAGGAACGATCCAAATTTGATCTGGACGCAAATTTTTTAAAGCCTGCTGTGCAATAAAAAAATGCCCTTTATGTGGAGGATTGAAGCTTCCACCTAAAATTGCGACTTTCATTTTGTTAAAAATTAGTTAATTTTTCTCAATTATTGCAAAATTTTTAAAGATTTTTTTAATGTCGTTAAACTAAAAAATAACTAATTTTAACCCAAAATTACCGCGATTAAAATTAAAAACCCAACTAAATAATTTTGCTTAAATTTTCTTAAACAATCTTGAGAATTTTTGTAATTACATTCTTTAACCAAGAAAATTTCGTAAAAAACAGCAAAAATAACAAAAACAAAGTAAAAAAATGACATTTTATTTAGAATTCCAGCTAAAACTAAGAAAAACAACATTAAAAATGACAAAATTGTTAATATTTTCTTGGGGTTTTGCGAAAATTTAATCGATGTTGATTTTACGCCAATTTTTAAATCATCTTCAATATCTTGAAAGCCGTAAATTGTGTCGTAAATTAATGTCCAAAAAATACAAGCGATGTAAAGAAAAATTATTGAAATGTTAATTTGACCAGAAACCGCAAAACTTGTCATTAATATTGCGTAATTAAAAGTAATTCCTAAAAAAATTTGCGGAAAATAAGTTACCCTTTTCATTAAAGGGTAAAGAATCACTAAAATTAATGCAAAAAAGCCAGAAATTACTGTTTTTTCATTAAATTGTAACAAAATAAAACAACCAAGTAAAAGCAAAATAAAAAGGAAAATCAAGGCTCCAAGCAAAGAAATTTCAGAATTTGCCAAAGGCCTAGAAGAAGTTCTGGCAATTTTTTTGTCAATTTTTCGGTCGAAAATGTCATTAATTACACAACCCGCAGTTCGCATTATTAAGGCACCAAGAGTAAAAAGCGATGTAATTTTAACGAAAAATTCAGAAGTTTGAAATAAATTTATTAAGTTTCTGTCAGAAAAATTAAAAAATATTCCAAATAAACAAGGGAAAAGTAAAAACAAAATTGCAATTGGTCGATCTAGGCGCGAAAGTCGAAAAAATGAGTTAAATCTATTTTTGAATTTTTGCAATTTTTTTAACAATTTTTAATTTAATATTTTCAGATCAACAAGTTTAAAAGTTAAAAATATTTTAACATACTTTAGCTAAAAATTACAATCACTTCTGTTTTATTTTAAACTTTTTTTGAAATCTTTAATAATATTTAATCTTTTTTAATTAAAGTTTTAAAAATAAATTTCAATATTATTTTTAAATCTAAAAAATAATAAATTCTATTTTTAAATGTCACAAAATAGATAAAATATTTTTAGCAAGAATTATTAAAAAAATAAAAATTTCACCATTTTATCTACCTAGATTTTATGATGATTTTTTACTAAATTCTAGCACAAAAACTCATCATACTCGTTGTTCATTAATCGCTTTTGATAATAATTTATCGATTAATAAATTAATCTAAAACAATATTTAAAATAGATTTTATTATTAATTTTTACTAACCGATTTAACAATTTACAATAATTTTATTATCTCGCGACAATTAAATTAATATTAAAAATAACAAGTTAGCATTAAAACTAAAATTTAATTGATTTTTAGCCTATTAATTGTAAAATAACCTAGAAATAAACAAAAATAAAAAAATCATGGTTAATAAAATGGATAAATTCTCTGGTCACAAACTTTTAATAGCTAATCGTGGCGAAATTGCCTGCAGAATCATTAAAAGCTGTCGTAAACTAGGAATTAGAACAGTTGCGGTTTATTCTGATGCCGACACTAATTCTCTTTTTGTGCAAATGGCTGACCAAGCTGTTAATATTGGTCCAGCTCCATCAAATCAGAGTTATTTAGACATTAGTAAAATAATGAAAGCCATTAAAAAAACTGGTGCCACAATGGTCCACCCTGGTTACGGTTTTTTATCTGAAAATATGAAATTTGCCCAAGCTTTGGATAAAGCGGGCGTAATTTTTATCGGCCCTTCAACCAAAGCAATTGAAGCAATGGGCGATAAAATAACCTCAAAAAAAATAGCCATTGACGCCAAAGTTAGCACGGTTCCGGGGCATATGGGTATTATTACAGACCAAAAAGAAGCAACAAAAATTGCTGATAAAATTGGCTATCCGGTAATGGTAAAAGCTTCCGCTGGAGGAGGGGGTAAAGGAATGAGAATTGTCTACAAAAAAAGTGAAATGGCAGAAGCTTTTTTATCAGCTTCAAACGAAGCCAGAAACTCTTTTTCGGACGATAGAATTTTTATCGAAAAATTTATCGAAAACCCACGCCATATCGAAATTCAAATTATCGCCGACAGACATGGCAACACAATTTGCCTTGGCGAGCGCGAATGTTCAATTCAAAGAAATAACCAAAAAGTTATTGAAGAAGCCCCAAGTTCTTTTGTCGACGAAAAGACACGCGAAAAAATGTACAAACAATCTGTAGCATTAGCTAAAAAAGTTGGATATTTTTCAGCCGGAACAATTGAATATATTATGGATAAAGACAAAAATTTCTATTTTTTAGAAATGAATACTCGTCTTCAAGTAGAACATCCGGTAACCGAACTTGTTACAAATTACGACTTGGTTGAATTAATGTTAAGCGTTGCAGTTGGCGATAAATTGCCAATGAAGCAAAAAGATGTCAAATTAACTGGTTGGGCTTTTGAATCGCGCATTTACGCCGAAGATCCATCGCGCGGCTTTTTACCTTCGTCGGGTCGTGTCAATCTTTACATTGAGCCAGAAGAAAATGAAAATGTCCGCGTCGATACCGGAATTTACGAGGGCGGAGAAGTAAGTATGTTTTACGACCCCATGATTGCAAAACTTTGTACTTACGGCAAAAATAGAAAAGAAGCAATTGAACATATGCGCCAAGCATTATCTGGCTTTGCAATTGGTGGCGTTTCGCACAATATCAGCTTCCTTGAAACAATAATGAAAAATGAAAAATTTGTCAAAGGAAATATTTCAACCTCTTTTATTAAAGAAGAATTTCCCGAAGGTTTTTCAGGAAGTCAACTTGACAGCGAAGATACCCAGGCTTTAATTGCATCTTCCCTTCATATTTTCTTGAAAAATTACGAAAGAAACGCCCTTATGACTGGTCAACTTTCGGATAGAAAAAAGCAAATTTCAGAAAGATGGGTAGTTTGCCTTGATGACAAATCTTATTTAACCGAAGTAATAAAAAGGGACGATGAATTTATCGAAATTTTGGTCGATCGTAAAAAAATGAGATTAGACTCGTCATGGAATCGTGGTAATCAAATTTTTAGAGGAACTATTAACAAAAAACGCAATATTGGCGTAAAAATACGCGAAAATAACAATACTGGTGGATATTTAATGCAATATTCTGGCTCCGATGTATTTATCAATGTTTATTCGCCAAGAGTGGCAGAATTAACAAAATTTATGCCAAAAATTGACAAAAATGCAAAACCAAAAAATCTAACTTCACCAATTACCGGAAAAATAATCCGCTTCAAAGTAGAAGAAGGTCAAGAGGTAAAAGCCGGTCAAGAATTATTTGTTATTGAGGCAATGAAAATGGAAAATATCATCAGATCTGACTACAATGTCAAAATAAAGAAAATAAACTTCAAAGACGGTGAAACGGTTGGTGTTGGACAAATTGTTATTGAATATGATAATAGTTAAGGTTTTTAACTAGCAATAATCAAATAAATTACGCTAAGAGCCAATGAAAAATAAATCTTTAAACACCGATTTATCTGTCATGATTTAATTATTAATGCATCATCAAAAATGCAACGCAGCATTGCCACAGCCTTGTTTTTAATAATAAATTTATTAATCAAATTATTTAGCCCTTAATTAATATTTAAAGATGGGGCTTGGTATAAGAATTATTTATTAGGTCGCAAGAAACATCGACCTCAGTAATATAGATTTACAATTCTGAGTGTCACTGTTAAAAAGCAACCTAATAGTTTTTCTGAATAAAGTTCATTTACCTACTAGATGATCTATCTCTACCTAGATCTCTACCTCCTTGTGCAACATTAGATCCATCTTCTACAATAGGTGATCTACTTGGCGAATCTCCTTCTTCTGGCACCGCCAGTACTCCTTGTTCTTCTAATTCTTCTAGATCTTCTAACCCTTCTAGATCTTCTTGCTCTAGTTCAGCTTCTTGATCCAATCCAGCAATAGCCATAGATGCAGGATCATGATTATGTTGCGCTTGTGCTAATGCTGGAGATCTGAATTCCCCTTGAACTAGTGCTTCTAATTGATCTATTGCCTGAGATTGATCTACTACTTGATCTTGAGATATCCTTTCTTCTTGCTCTTCCGCCTCCATTCTAGCTTCCGCCTCAGCTCTAGCCTTCGCCCTCTACAAAATTTCTAACTCCTTTTCTAGCAGCCGTTTCTTTATCTTTTTGACTAATTCGTAGGTTAGTATCCTCTTCATTTTCAGAAGATAATATTTGTACTATAACATCTTCAGGAAGATGCTTTCCTTGATCGAAAAAATCTACAGAAAAATCGGAAGCAGTTTGAGTTATTGCATTTAGCCTTCTAGTAACTAAATTCTGCAAACAATACATAAAGTGAAGACGATTAGGATAAGCAACATCATTTAAAACCTCAGCCGCCGCCCCATTCCTTAAAAGCAAATCAATAGTTTGTGCTGGGTATGCAATATGCAACGCCTGATGCAAACTATCATTGTCATAGTTACGAGAACCATCAGGTCTAACAGCGCCACTTACGACTTCAGCCCCATTATCTAAAAGCAACTCAATAGTTTCTGGCGGGTATCCATTATGCAACGCCCAATATAAACTATCAGCGTAATAGTCACGAGAACCATCAGGTCTAACAGCGCCATTTACAACCTTAGCACCCTTTTCTAAAAGCAACTCAATAGTTTCTACTGATAATTTATTTATTAAAGCAAAAGCCAGAGTATCACCTTTGTAATTACGAGATCCATCAGGATTAATAGCGTCATTTACAACCTTAGCACCCTTTTCTAAAAGCAACTTAATAATTTCTACTGATACTTCATTTTCTATAGCAAAAGCCAGAGTATCACCTTCATAATTACGAGATCCATCAGGATTATGAGCGTTATTTTGAATAATATTTTCAGTTGCCAGACAGCGCCTTACTTCATCAATATCACCACTTATTATTGCATTATGTAAATCTTGTGTTGTAATCACAATTATTGAATTTATGGTTTATTATTATAAAGATTAATTTTTACAATAATTATGTTATCAACAATAATATGTTATCAACAACCAAATTATTTAAAAAGTCTCTATATTCACTAATATTTTATATATTTTTCAAAAAATAAGTGAACTTTAATATTAT
>CBFIDI010000002.1:0-60680 GCA_965661355.1 Rickettsiales bacterium
TAACGATTATTTACCATTACTCACAAATCCTTTAAGCCTTGATATTGCTGACAGTAAAAAGGAACGAACCAAACAGAGATTGGAGAATTTATTTCTAATCAATTTTAATCATGAAGACAAGATGTGGCCCATTCCTTCATTTCCTCTTTTAGTGCATTTAATTTTATTCTGACTAATTTATCTTCTGGATACTTTTTTATATATAGTTCAAGATACTTTATCTCAAGGTGCTGCAATAATAATCTCGTATTTATAATTGCATTGGGAATTGCAAGATTATGGAATTCCGAATGTCGAATTTCAAAAGGATTTTCATAATATGGAATTTTCTCATATCTCTTTTTATATTTTTTTGTATTGTATCCAATTTTAGCTAGGAACTCTTTTATTTCTGATGATAAGTTAGAATCTTCCTTTCGCAAATAATCAGTTAAATCTTCTATATTAATAATAGAGTTTCTTATTTTTGAGAAAATTTCATCGACAGATAATTCTACTTCTATATTAACCGCCATTTCTGGAAGAGGATGATTATTTTTATTAATATTTTCAATTTCGTACCAGAATTTTTTTTCTTCATTTTCAATTTGTCTTATTAATTCATCATTAACGATCAAATCTTGTGATTGTCTGGACTCATGATTAGATTTCATCTCCTTTAAGATTTGTGTGCTGTATTTACTTATATCAGTATCAATTATTTTATGATGCTTATAGCATAGAAGAATAAGATTATCAAAATCTCTACATTTTTCCATGGCAAGATTTTTATTAAATCTAGGACCATTTTTGCTAAAACCCTCAATATGACATATTTGACCAACGAATAGATTTTCTTCTGTTATAAGTTCATCAGAACAATCTTCAAAAGCACATTTATTTCCAGACTTTGCAAAGAGAGCCTTAATTGTTGATGTCTTAAAATTAGGTCTGGTTGTTTTATTGTTTTTTGATTTATCCATAACCTATTTTAAAACCCTGTATCTAATCCCCCTACCTTCACCAATTCTGTCTAGCTTTTTCAGATCAAATAATTTCTTAATTATTGCCTCAACGGTTCTAGGTGGAAATCCCGTTGCTTCAATTGCATCTTTTCGTGAAAATTCTTTTTTTTCTAAAGATAAAGCCCAATTCCATAATTTTAGCTGTTTTTCCGATAGGAAATGTTCAATTGTTTCACCTTTTAAAATATCTAAAGCTTTCTCCGCCTGTCCATCAACAATTTTTAAGAAAAATAACAACCACTGAGAAATATCCTCTTCTTCAGTTTTCCAAGTTTTCTGGGTTTTATTTAGAGCCAAATAATAATCGGCTTTATTGTTTTCTATTAATTTTTCATGAGAGATGATATTGGTAAAATTATAACCTGACTGTAAGAGCATTAAATTTGTTAGTAATCTGCTAGTTCTGCCATTGCCATCTTGGAAAGGGTGAATTGCCAAATATTCAAAGATAAAATTCGCAATTAAAATTAAAGTATGTTTTTGCCCTTCATTTTTGCAAAAATTATACCACTCAACCAGTTCTTGAATTTCCTTTTTAACCAAATGCGGTGGTGTTGGATCAAAAATAACTCCAACTAAATTACCTTCATGATCTTTTGCTTCAACTCTATTTGACCCAAATTTATATCCTCCCTTATGTCTTAAATCTTTTTCA
Organism: Rickettsiales bacterium; assembly: GCA_965661355.1. Lineage (GTDB taxonomy): Bacteria > Pseudomonadota > Alphaproteobacteria > Rickettsiales > UBA1997 > CAMCFD01. The sequence continues at coordinate 1,660 of CBFIDI010000002.1, forward strand.
CTATATTTAAGCATCTGGTCATGAAAACCTAAAATTAGAGATTCGTTTATTTTTATATTTTGATAATTTGCTAATATTTCCTGCAAAACCTCTATATATCCAGCAACCTCTTGTTCGTCTCTGGTTTTGAACTTTTGAATATTTAAGTTTTTGTAAAGCTTCTCAACCTGATTATCTGTTAGTTTATTTCCCTCAATTCTATTTGAGGCGCCAGCAGAGGTTACAATTAAAGATGAGGTAAGGCGATTAATAGTTTGAGGCAAAAGATTGTTAGTTAAAGAAAAGCTATTTTTAACAGAGTCAATTTTTGCAATTAAAGAATAAACTTCTTCAATAATGTCTGCTTTCAAATTTAATCTTTTATTTATCCTAAAATTTTCCCAATCCATAATACAATATATAAATGTGATATAATGTTAAATAGTGTGAGATAAATACCTCTGAAAGTCAATAGAAAAGTTCGTAATTGATGTTTCTCACCTCAACAAGCACAAAAGTTCGAAATTTAAAGGACGCCCCAAACAGGCTTTTAACCATTATGGATATTGGTTTCATAAATTCATCGAATAGTTCGTAAATCACACCTTCCGCACCGCCATCTCTACTATCTTATATCATCTTTTAAAGTCTGGTTAGAGCAAATAAATCAAGGGTTTTGGCTTGGTTTTTGTCTTGTGTTGTCCTAGGCAATCTATTGACATACATAGTATTTTGGGGGTATAATTGGGGGCAAATATTTTACCGTTTTAATTTTTACCCCCAAATGTTATGGATTATTTAGATGAATATATAAATCCGCATAATTTTAGACATACAAGGGCAAGATTTGCAAGTAAGCAATCACCGCAATATTTGAATGCAACGAGGCAAGCTTTGGGGCAGAAAAATATTGATACAACTTTGACGAGTTATGGTGAGCTTTCAGTTTATGAGCAAAGGCAGGTTATGGTGGGGTTGAGGTTTTTGAAGGTGGGAAAAATGGGGCTTGAAGTGGATATTTCAGAGCCTTGTGCCTTTGCTTGATATTTATTTTGGTTGTTTTTGTGATGATTATGTTTGAGAGTGGCGATTTTTGTTTAATACCAAATCCCATCTTTAAAAACCAATTTATCCATCATAATTTGATCACTAAATCCATCACCAAAAACCCAACATAGATAGGTTTTTGCTAATAAATTTATTAATCAAATTATTTAGCCTAAATTAGCGTTTGAAGATGGGACTTAGTATAAGAAGATTGATATTTAGCTTTATTCAAGATAAAATATATGTAAAATAAGCAAAAAATTCAAAAACCATGCCAACATTAGACTTCAAAGGAAAACAATTTATTTATTCACACCACCACAATGTGCCTTTTCGTGAATTGAAAATTGATAAAGAAAAGTCATTGCCAAAAGATGCACAAGCAAGCTTGGATGATAATTTGATAATTCATGGCGATAATTTACACGCTTTGAAGGCTTTGATGCCAAAATATGCGGGTAAAGTTAAGTGCATTTATATTGATCCGCCTTACAACACAGGAAATGAAGGTTGGTGTTATAATGACAATGTTAATAGCCCATTGATGAAAGAGTGGCTTAAGAAAAATGCGAATCCGGTTGATAAGGAAGATTTACAAAGGCATGATAAATGGCTTTGTATGATGTATCCGCGGTTGAAGTTGTTGCATGAGTTGCTTTCGGATGATGGGGTGATTTTTGTTTCTATTGATGATAATGAGGTTCATCATTTGAGGGCGATTATGGATGAGATTTTTGGGGAGGAGAATTTTATTGGTAATATTTCTTGGGAATCTAAAACAAAATCACAAAACACAAAAGAATCTTATAATAAACTTCAGCCAAAAACAGAACATATTCTTCTTTATACAAAAAAAGACCACAGAAGGTTTAATCTTGTCAAAAAAGGAGAAAAGCAGTATTTACAACAGGATCAGAAAGGAAATTATAGAGAATATCCATTGGAAGTCATGAATTTAGAAGGCGTGAGAGGTAGAGAATCGATGGTTTTTGAGGTAGAGGGAATTCTTCCTCCGCAAGGAAAGCAGTGGCAACTTGGACAACAAACTATATCTAAATATAAAAATCGTGAAGATTTGTTTGTGCGTAATGAAAGGGTTTTTTTGAAAATGAGGCCAGAAGATGAAAATTCAGAAGTTACGGAGCCATTTTGGGGACTTTTTAATAAAGATATTGGCACAGCGGAAAGTGCAAAAAAAGAATTATCAGTAGTTTTTAGTAATGAAAAACACGGGTTTGAAACTGTAAAACCAGTAGATTTGATAAAGAGGCTTTTATTTCACTCTTCATCTTCAAGCGACATAATCCTAGACTCCTTCGCTGGCTCTGGCACAACAGCGCACGCAGTTCTCGACCTCAACAAAATCGATGGCGGGAATCGCAAATTTATTTGCGTTGAAATGGAAGATTATGCCGATAAAATTACCGCCGAGCGTGTGCGTCGTGTTATAAAAGGCGTGCCTTTGGCCAAAGATGAAAAACTAAAAAACGGGCTTGGCGGCAGCTTCACTTTTTGTGAACTTGGCGATGAATTTAACATTGAAAAAATTCTAACGGGCGAAACTTTGCCAAAATATGAAGCTTTGGCGAATTATGTTTTTTATACCGCGACTGGAAAGAGCCTAGAAAATGAAGCTAAACCAAGGCCAGATTACTTTGTTGGCGAAACTGATCTTTACGAAATTTATTTAATTTATCAGCCGGATATTGCATTTTTACGCTCTAATGAATCTGCTTTGAATTCGAAAATAGTTGAAATTATTGCTGGCAAAGAAAGTAAAAAACAAAAATTGGTTTTTGCGACAGCAAAATATATGGGACAAAATGAATTAAATGAACATAAAATAACTTTTTGTCAATTGCCTTACGCAATTCATAAAATCACCACCAAATAAACCTGAAATATATGAAAAATCACCTCACAATTTTTGAGAAAATCAAAAAAATAGACGAAAATAATAACGAATTTTGGCAAGCAAGAGAGTTTTCTAAAGCCTTGGAATATGAAGATTTCAGAAATTTCTTGTCAGTTATTGAAAAAGTGAAAGAGGCTTGCAAAAACAGTAAACAAAAGGTTTCAGACCATGTCGTTGGGTTCACCGAGATGGTAGGGATAGGCTCTGGCGCGAGTCGCGAAATGCCAAGCTTTAAGCTTTCTCGTTATGCTTGTTATCTTATTGTGCAAAATGCTGATCCTTCAAAGGAAGTTGTTGCTTTGGGTCAAACCTATTTTGCAATGCAAACTAGGTTGCAAGAGATATCTCAGATGGATGAATATAATAGGCTTTCAAGCGAAGAAGAAAAGAGGCTATTTTTAAGAAATGAGTTAAAAACTCACAATATTCAACTTGCAAGCGCAGCAAAACAAGCCGGAGTTATAAATCCGATAGATTATGCAATATTTCAAAACCATGGATATATGGGTTTGTATGGCGGTCTTGGCGCTAAGGATATTCATGAAAAAAGACAGTTAAAGAAAAGTCAAAATATATTGGATCATATGGGGTCAACCGAGCTTGCGGCTAATTTATTTAGAGCAACGCAGGCAGAAGAAAAATTAAAAAGGGATGAAATTCAGGACAAGAAAAATGCTAATAAAACTCATCGTGATGTGGGCAAGAAAGTTCGACAAACTATAGAAGAAATTGGTGGTACAATGCCAGAAAATTTGCCGACTGAAAACAGCATTAAAACAATTGTAAAAAAGAAAAATAAAGAGCTTAAATAATGGAACTTAAAGATTATCAGATAAAAGTTTTAGAATATCTTGAAAGCTATTTAAGAAAACTTGACGCGCAATATCAAGATAAGCTGGATTATTATGAATTTCAGAAATCAAAGAAAAAAGACGCGAATCACCCTGAAATTTCTGATTATTGTAGTGAAACTTGGGAAGAAATGAAGGCTTCCTTTGTTGTTCATTCGCCAAATTATACGACAAGAAGAGATGGACTTAATAGAAATATTCCAAACATTTGCTTTAAAGTTCCAACTGGTGGTGGCAAAACACTTCTTGCGACTTGTGCTTTGCAAAGAATTAAACAAGATTATTTTAAGCAAAATACGGGTTTTGTTTTGTGGATTGTGCCAAGTGAGACAATTTATAAACAAACCAGTAAATCTTTAAGAGACAGACAACACCCTTATCGCCAAATGTTAGATAGGATAAGTGGAGGAAAAACTATTATTTTTGAAAAAAACGACAAATTTAATAAGCAGGACGTAGAAGATAATTTATGTATTATGTTGCTGATGTTGCAATCTGGTAATAGAGATAATAAATCAACCTTAAGAATGTTTAGGGATAGTGGAAATTTTTCTAGTTTTTACCCCGAAATTGACGATTATAATGCCAATAAAAAACTATTAGACTTGAACCCTGACCTTGAGGTGGCTGATTTGGCTGATGGCGGTGATGATGTTATTTCTGGGATATCAATTAAACATTCTCTTGGCAATACTCTTAAGCTAATTCGCCCTGTGGTGATTATGGATGAAGGGCATAAGGCAGCGTCTGAAAGGGCTTTAAATACCTTAAATAGCTTTAATCCTTCTTTTATTGTTGAACTTTCGGCAACGCCAAAAGATAATAGCAATGTTTTGATAAATGTTAGAGGAAGTGAATTAAAGCAAGAGCAAATGATTAAGTTGCCAATTAATGTTTTTGGATCAGAAGAGTCTGGGTGGAAACAAACCTTGAATCATTCACATAAAAAACTTGAAGAATTATCAAAATTGGCTTCAAAATTACAAAAAAATGAGGGTCGTTATATTCGCCCAATAATGGTGATTAAAGCCGAACCTAAAAAGAAAGGCGATTCTTATGACCATGTAGAAGATATTAAAAAATATCTGATTGATAATTTGAGCGTTAATTCAGAAGAAATTAGAATAAAATTATCAGAAAAAGATGAGATAAAAGATGAAGATTTATTAAACAATCTTTGTCCTGTAAAATATATCATTACTAAAGATGCCTTAAAAGAAGGCTGGGACTGTTCTTTTGCTTATATTTTATCAATTCTTTCAAACACAAAAAGCAATGTTTCCTTAACTCAGTTCATAGGAAGAGTTTTAAGACAACCAGAAGCAAGAATAACTAGCATTGCTGAACTTAATCAATGTTATGTTTATTCAAATAATTCTGATGTTAATGACACCGTAGAATCAATTAAAAAAGGCTTAGAGCAAGAAGGAATGGGTGATTTATCTAGCGATATTTCAACCAACAATAGCCAATCAAATTTGACTGAAACGGTTGGACTAAAATTAAATGAAAATCTTCTTAAAAAAGATAAAATATTCATTCCTAAGCTAAATGTTATTGAAGGTGATGAAGTAAGAAATTTTGACTATTACCAAGACATCTTAAATGAAGTTAGATGGGAAGGTTATTCTTTTAACAATGAGCTAATTCTAAAAGAAAAAGATCATGCTAGTTATGATCTTTTTAAAGTAGACGTTGAAACTAGCCAAGATAAACAATTTGAGTTAAAATTAGGCAGCAGAGAAGTGAAATCTGAAAAGATTGAAGGTGAGCTTGATATTTCATTAATGACTAGTCAGCTAATGGATAAAGTTCCAAATCCTTGGCACGCAACAAGAATAATTAGTGAAACCTTAGAAAAACTTAAAACAAAATTCAGTGATGTTATAATTGCTTTTAATTCTGTTTATATTGTTGATGAGATTAAGAAAGACTGTTTTGCGTGGGTTTTGGAAAAGTCAGAAAATATTTTCAAAAATAAACTTGAATCAAAAACCATTTTTCTAAAGCTTGTTTGTGAGCCTTTTTCAAATTTGAATTGGGAAATGGAAGATTTAATTAACGTAAATATTCAAAGCAACGAATCAAGAATTGAGTTAGAAAAAAACATCTTTCAACCGCAATATAAAAGTCTTTACAATAATTATGAATATCAAATCGCTTCTTACATTAACAAAAGCGAAGCTGTGAAATGGTGGCATAGACTCGGAGTTAAAGGAACAGAATATTATGTTCAAGGTTGGAAAAGAGATAAGATATTTCCTGATTTTTTGGTAAAATTGCAAAATGATGGTAGCGGAGCCAATAAACTTCAATTTATAGAAACTAAGGGTGACCACTTAAAGGGTAATTTAGATACTGAATATAAGAAAAAGGTTTTTGATTATCTGAATGATCTTGCAAAAAAAGATATTGAGGCAGTTGGAGAGTTGAAATTAGTAAAAGATCAAGATGAGTTAAATTTTCAGATGGTTTTTGAAGACGAATGGCAAACACAAATTGGAAGAATTATTTAATAAAGATTAAAAAAGAAATTCGTAATTTACTATTTTCTAGTAGAATATGTTTTGTAGAAATTTTCAACACCCCCCCCTTCAAAAACAATTATGGGGGCAAAAATGAGAGCAACTATAAAAACCACAAAGCACCCTACCCTTACAAATAAAGTCTCTAACCCCAATAATGTTGCACACCGCCAGTTCAACCGGTTCTAACCTCGTCTCCGCTCTATTTTTAGCTAATCATAATCAACGCTCTAAGACCGGTAAATCTAAGGCTTTGCGATTTTTAAAACTCTATTTCGGTCGTCCTTTTCTTCTCCGTTTTTTACAAAATTTTGCCAAAATCACGCTAAAAATTCTCTGAAGTCTCCGCTTGGGTCGTCCTTTTTCAAAAAAGGTGGACATTTGTAAACACTAGCTTTGTGGATTTTGTAACGAACTTTTTCAAGTGGGTGTGCGAGTGCAACTTTTCTAATTTTTGCGAACTTGTCGTGGATTTTTACATATTATTTGATTAATATTTACCTATAAGTAAACAAAATGTTTAGTGATATGAGTGAATATGATTTGTTAATTGACTTACATAAAAGAAATAAAAGACAAGGCCCTGGGTCAGATAATTCAACTAAATCAGCGATAAATCTTGCTGGCTTAAATAAGCCATCTGAGAAATTAAATATTGCCGATATTGGATGTGGAACAGGATCTTCAACTTTAATTTTAGCTGAGAGTATAAACGCTAAAATAACTGCAATTGATTTATTTGACGATTTTTTACAAATTTTACAATCAAGTGTAAAGAAAAAAGGGCTAGAGGATAAAATTACACCTCTTAAAACTTCCATGGATAATTTGCCCTTTGACAAAGAAAGTCTAGATGTAATTTGGTCAGAAGGAGCAATTTATAATATGGGATTTGAGAAAGGAATTTCTTATTTTAAGCAATTCCTAAAAAATAATGGCATTTTAGCAGTTTCAGAAATCACTTGGCTTACCAGCAAAAGACCCGAAGAAATTGAAAATCACTGGCGAAGTGAATATCCAGAAATTGCCACTGCTTCACAAAAAATCAAAATTCTTGAAAATCAAGGATTTAAATTAATCGGTTATTTTCCACTTTCGAAAGAATGCTGGATTGATAATTATTATAATGCTCTAGAAAAAAGTTTTGATGATTTTCTAGCAAGAAATAATAATATAAATAAGGCAAAATTAATTATTGAAAATGAGATAAAAGAAATTGAGCTTTATAAGAAATATCAAGATTATTACAGCTATGTTTTTTATATTGCCAGGAAAATATCTTAGCAAATTTTCATTATTTACAATAAAATATTACAGCTTTATTCAGAATTTTTATTATGATTTTTAGAATTAAAAGTTGCAATATTTTTATTTTTGCTAAAATTTTTAAAATGACTTCTTTGAATTATCTAAATAACCCTGTTTTTTAATGATTTTTATTCATTTTTGATTCTTAAAAGTCAAAATAATGGCTTTTTGACTAATTATTGCCGTTTTCCTTGTTTTTTAGACTATTTTTACCGCAAATTATAAGTTTTTAAGTCTAAATTGTTGTAATTTTAAGAAATTGTTGCAAAAAAATATTTTACTAAAATTTTCCTTTTAAATCGCGACAATTTTAGGCAATTTCGGGTAAATTTAAAATTGTCGCTGACTTTTTAACTTCTTCCCTCTCTTGATTCTTCTTTTTGCTTAGGTTGTGAAGAAGATGGATCTTCTACATTTTGACTTGGAACCTCTTTTGTTGAATCTTCAAAAGCAGCTGACGAGCTTGCTGCGCGAGGATTTGCGCTTGACATTGCCGCTCCTCTTGAGCTTGGCATTTCTTCTCTATAATCTTCAATCGCTCTTCTTACAGTAGCTCTCCTGAGCCCTTCATCGATATTTTGCGCAATCAAATCATCGCTTATTGTCATAATCATTATTTCTTCTAATGTTTCAGCTGGAAGAGTATTATCTCTGGCCTCAATAAGAGCCCTGGACTTTTCGTATAAAAGATCGGTCTCTCTTTCTAACAACCCACCTCTTCTTGCTATTAATCGATTTTTTTCGGGATTTTGATCGCTCATAGTTTCAGGATTGGCACCTGCTCGTATAAGATAATCAGTTACTTCCAGTGAAGCATTATAAATCAGCGCCACCGCTAAAGTGTCATTATCATAATCGCGATTACCATCTCTATCAATTGCATTATTTACAACTTCAGCTCCGTTTACAACAAGAAAATCAATAACTTCTAGTGAAGCATTACCACTCAGTGCCCCTGCCAAAGTATAATGATAATTATTATGATTACCATTAATATCAGATTCATTATTCACAATTTCAGCTCTGTTTGCAATAAGAATCTTAATAACTTCTAATGAAGACTCGCTATTTAGTGCAACTGCTAAAGTGTCATTACGATAATCGCGACTACCATTTATATGAACTGCATCATTTACAATTTCAGCTCCGTTTGCAATAAGAAGATCAATAACTTCTGGTGAAGTATTACGAACCAGTGCCGTTGCCAAGGTGTCTGAACCATAATTGCGACTACCATTTATATGAACTGCATTATTTACAATTTCAGCTCCGTTTGCAATAAGAAAATCAATAACTTCTAGTGAAGAATTATGAAGAAGTGCCGTTGCTAAAGTATCATTATCATAATCGCGACCATCATTGGCATCAACTGCGTTATTTACAATTTCAGCTCCGTTTGCAATAAGAAGCTGAACAACTTCTAGTGAAGAATTATGTCTCAGTGCCGTTGCTAAAGTGTCATTATAACGATTGCGATTACCATCATTATTTATAATTTCAGCTCCGTTTGCAATAAGAAGCTCAACAACTTCTGGTGAAGTATTATGTCTCAGCGCCGTTGCTAAAGTGTCATTATTATAATCGCGAGTATCATAAATACTAACTGCATCATTTACAACCTTAACCCCTTCATCAAGGCATTGCCTGACTAATTCAATATTATTATTTTCTATCGCTTGATGTAAATCATCTATTGTTAATGGCATAATTATTTTGATTTATTAACATTATTTATTTTTACTCTTAAATCCTATTATATCATAAAAATCGATTTTTGTAAAATTTTTTTGTATTTTTTTAAAAATGCTGCAAAATCGATATAAGAAAATAAATTATTATTTGCAATTTGAATTAGATTTGAAATTTATTTTTAAATTCAGAAATTATTGTTGATTTTCAATGTTTGGTTTGTTGAGACGATGTGATAAAGCGCATGTCTTAACTGCTTCAACAGAGCTTTTTGGCTTTAAATTTGCATTTCTTGCAATATAAGATTCAATATTACTTTTGCTATCTTCCTTGATTAAGCCTTGATTTACAAGGCTAGTCCTTGATTCTTTGATGATTTCATCAAGAGAAATATCTTGAAAATTTTCAGTCGTCAATTCTTGTCTGTTATTTATATTATAATATTTATCATCTTTATCGATAAAAACCTCGCCAGCAATATTGCACTTGATTTGCAAGGTGCGTTAAAAACTGGAAAAGCGAAATATTTTAATCGCATTAAAGAAAAAGAATTGCCCGATTTGTTGGCAAAAATTGAAAATTATGATGGTGAGTTGCAAACTAAAATGGGGTTGAAATTGGCGCTTTTAACTTTTGTTAGGACGACTGAATTAAGGGGCGCAAGGTGGGAGGAAATTGATTTTGATAAGAAGATTTGGGAGATTCCAGCGCAGCGTATGAAGATGAAAGTTAAGCATTTGGCGCCGCTTTCAAAGCAGTCTGTTTAAGCTTTTAAAGAATTGAAAATGTTAATTTTATAATCAATAAGTGAAAAAACCGCTGCTGAAACTATCTTCGAGAGATCAAATTCTAATTTGACTTTCGTGAAAATGAAATCTGTTGAAAAAAAATCTTGAAAAATCGATAACCATAAAGGATATTTTAGGTTGAAAGAGATTATTTAAATGAATATAAAATTAAGCTTTTAGGGCTTTTAATTATGTAATATCTGTCTTTTTCTAAAGCTATAGCAAATCATAGAGCGCCAATATATGGAAGATTGAGTTGAATTATTTGATACAATTTTATAACTTAACGACAGAGAGATCTTGACACATATGAGCAAAAGAAAGAATAAGATTAGTGGCCGAGAAATTTTTACGAGAAATATATTAAATTTACGGAACTTCAAGAAAATATGGCAAAAGAAAAAAGTTTAAAAGAGCTTGAAAATTATTTGAAAAAAAACCAGAACCAAAGATTAAATAAAAGCAACTTAAAATTTAACCTGAAGCAAAATCAAGCTCATCTCCACCCTCTTTAACTTTACAATTAATTATCAAGGGGGCTAAGATATTTTATTAAGATAATTATCGTACAAAATAATTAATGTCTGATGATGTTAAAAAAGTTTTGATTATGGCTCTAATGGTTAAATTTTAAAAGATAAATTCTTAATTATAAACTTTAAAATATCACGGCAATAAATATTACGCTTCTTTCAAAAAATTACATATATTTTCAAAAGATTACGATTTACATTATGCTTAATATAATTATAATTTAATAATAATCAAAGCCTACGATTAATGGCTGAAATAATAGTAATTTAAAAAAGTTTTTACTAAAGTAAAATAAATATATGGCTTGGTACAACAAAATAAGATAAATTATGTGTGGAATTGTTGGCGCGATTGCGTCTGAAAATATTGTAGTTAATATTCTTGAAGGTTTAAAGAAGCTAGAATATCGGGGTTATGACTCGGCTGGTATTTCTGTGCTTGATAATAATATTTTTAAGACCGTTAAGGAAGAAGGTAAAATAGAAAGATTGGTGAGTGCTATAAAAAACTCTTCGGCGCTAAATAGCTATTTAAATATTGGCGAATTATCTTTTATTGATCAAGATAATTTTAGTCAAAAAGAAGATAGGAAGCCTGATGTTAAAAATTTAGACTCCAAAAATATGATTGCAATTGGCCATACGCGCTGGGCAACACATGGAAGGCCAAGTCAAGAAAATTCTCATCCACATGCTTCTTCTGAAATTTGCGTAGTTCATAATGGAATTATTGAAAATTATCAAGAAATTAGAAAAAAATTAGCTAATTTAGGGGCTAGCTTTTTAAGCGAGACAGATTCGGAAGTTGTTCCTCATTTATTGCAAGAAAATTTCAGATTAGTTAAAAGCGAATTTTCTAATTTAGCGGCGCAAGACCAGATAAAGAAAGCTTTGATGAAAACTTTAAGCGAAATTGATGGCTCTTATGCTTTAGCAATAATGTTTCGAGATTATCCAGACTTTATTGCGGTTGCAAAAAAAGGCTCGCCGCTTTTGGTTGGTTATGGCAAAGATTGTAACTATATAGCTTCTGACTATTATGCTTTATCTGATAATACAAATGAAATAATTCATTTAAACGACAATGAATTTTCTTTTGTTTATAAAGATAGGGCTGAATTTTATAACAAATCGGGCGAAAAAATTGAGCGCGAAGTTAAATTTATGGAAAAACTAATCGAAAAGACTTCTAAAAATGGCTATGACCATTTTATGTTAAAAGAAATTTTTGAACAGCCAGAAATATTATCAAATAATATTAAAAATTATGTTGATTTAGAAAATTATAAAATAAATTTGCCGAAATTTACTTTTGACATAAAAAACATTAATAAAATTACTATTATCGCTTGCGGCACCTCTTATTATGCGGCAATGGCGGCGAAATATTTGTTTGAAGAAATTTCTAGAATTGAGGTCGAAGTTGATATTGCTTCGGAATTTCGTTATAGGAAAACTGTTTTTCGTGATGATAATTTGATGATATTTATTTCTCAGTCTGGCGAAACCGCCGACACTATTGCGGCCTTGAAATATGCAAAAGAAAATAACCAAAAAATATTATCAATTGTAAATTCTTCAAATAGCTCGATGGAAGAGCTTTCTGATGTTGTTGTTAAGACCATTGCCGGAATTGAAATTGGCGTAGCTTCAACCAAAGCTTACACTTCGCAAATTGTAATTTTGTCGTTATTGGCTATTGAATTTGGCGAGAAGAAAAATAATTTATCGCAAAATTCTTGCAATAAAAATAAATTAATCACACAAATTTGTAAAATTGATAAAAAAATTGCAAATATTTTAAGTGATGAAAATGTTGATAAAATTAAAGATATAGCCAATTATCTTCTTGAATTTGAGAATGCACTTTATGTTGGTCGCGGAGTTTCTTATGTTAGTGCCTTGGAAGGTTCTTTAAAATTAAAAGAGTTATCTTACATTAATTGTCAAGCAATTGCTGCTGGCGAGTTAAAGCATGGTACAATCGCTTTAATTGATGAAAAAATGCCGGTAATTGCTATGGCTCTTAGTAATAATTTATTTGAAAAAACCGCTTCAAATATCGAAGAGATAAAAGCCAGAAAGGGGAAAATTATTGCTATAAGCGATAAAAAAGGCGTAAAAAGCTTAGGCGACCTAGCCGATTTCACCATTACTATACCCGATTCCGAATCTATAATTGAAGAAGTTTTAATTGGCATAATTCCACTTCAGCTTTTAGCTTATTATGTCGCCTTGTTTAAGGGTAACGATGTAGACCAGCCGAGAAATTTAGCAAAATCGGTTACGGTTGAATAAGTTTTTACTGTAAATTTAAGATTTTTACTTGAAATTTACAACAAAATATAATGTGTATTTAATATCTATATTTGATGATTTGTCCATTGAAATTTTATTAAAATAAACATCATCAAAATTTCTGTAATATTTTTTACAAAAATTATTTTGATAAAATTTTGCAACCCAACCCCTTTAATAATCAATTGTAAATTGAAAATGGCATAATTGCTTTTGATAGAAGATTTACCCTTTAATTTTATTGATGTCTTAGAAAAAATAATCTCTTTTAGAAACCTTTCTCATTCTTCAAAAATTTATTATCTCTTGAAGCTTTAATTCTTGCCATAAAATTAACAATTAAGCGTTAAAATTATAATTCTATAGAGTTTGTAAATTTTATGGCATAATGCTAAATTTTACCTTTAAATCAAAGTCTTAGTTAAGGTATATTATATTTTATGATATTTTTTTGATAAAAATATTAAGCGTTATGCGTCCACTAAAGATCTTTTATCGTAATGTTTATGCTGTGCGAACGCTGAGTTTCTGTTAGATTGCTACTGTTATTTTCTGTGGTGGTAATATTTAATAAGGTGCAACAACCCCCATATTCAAAACTTAATTTTCTTAATAAATCTTTCCCTCTTTCAAGGTCACGAGTTATCGAAGCCGTTGTTCTAAATTTTTTAGTAAAATCATACTGAACTTGAAAGGTATTTTGTTCGCGCTTACTTGAACTTAATATGTCTTTTCTAAGCAAAATATAATCATTTTGTATTCGAAGTTTATTATTAATATTTAAACTTATTTGCAAAGAGTTAACATTGTTTGAGTAACTTGATTCATCAAGTTGAAATAAATATTTTACGCTAAATATCGATGGCAAAGTATATGAAAAGAGGCCAACTATGTTTGATTTATTATTGTCGTTAAACCCCCTAATGTCAACATCTTGACTTGTTTCGTTTATGCGGTAACTTTGCGCCAAAGTCATTTCAAATTGACCTAAATCATTAAACATTGCAGTTTTTGCCCCGTAACTTATTCTTTCTCCGGCCTCATTTCTATCATAGCCAGATATTCTGTCAGAGTTAAATATATTGTTAACCGTAAGTTCCGAACTGTTACTGTCTTCATTTGGTAATTTTGAAGATTTTTTTTCAAAAGAAGATGAAACAAGGCTTGCTATTGGCTCGACCATTAAAGTATTTGAGCTAAGCTTTTGAATAAGAGGCAAGCGCCAAGTCAAAGATATTTCGGGCTTATAATTAAAAATTGAGTTATCGAGATTTTGTTTTTCTTCATTTAAACGATTATTTTCCTCAAGCGAGTAATAGTCTAGTTGCAATTTACTGTTTAAGTCTATTAAATTGCCACTTATATTAAATGGAATATTTACTTCAGGAGTTGAAGTTAATCTTCTATATTGCAAGCCACTTTCGCGCGTTATGCTAGTTAAATTAGATTCTAATTTGTATCTTTCTTTAAAAAATATAGGTTTTTTTGATTGTTTTATATAAGTTACTGACGGCAAAACAAATTGTGCAGATTTTGGGCTTTGGTTAGGCTCTAATTCTTGAAATCTAACCGAATTTACACCAAAATAATCTCTGTCCTTGGTATAATCATAGTTAATTTGCGATTCTGTAAAGGCGCTGAAGTCAAAATTATAATCTCTCAGATAATTCCTATCGCCCACAGTGTTAATATTGTGAGTTAGTCTGTTATTATGGTCAAATATGTAGTCTCCCGCGCTCCTAAAATCATATCTTAAGTTTTTAGAAGTTCTAACCTGAACATTTCTGTCGGTTTGATCATCTATTTTATTATTTGCTAGTTCTAGACTTGTTTTATGCTTACCATATTTTACAAGTTGCTCAACTTCATTTTTTACAATAAGCTGCGAGCTATTAGGATAAATTCTTGGAGTAATAGTGTAATCTATATTGGGCGCAACATCAATAAAATATGGCGCGTTAAAGCCAATACCAAAAATTGAATTATTGACATAAGACGGGGTTAAAAAGCCGCTTTTTCTTTTATTTTCCCTTGAAGGTATACTTAAATAAGGCGTATATAAAACGGGTAAATTATATATTTTTACAATTGCATGCTTGCTAATGATTTCTGATTTTTCTTTATTAATCGTCGTTGATTTTGACTTAATAGATATCATGTCAAATAATTCTCCAGCCTTTTCGTTATTTTTTACAATTTTATCATTAGGGCAAATTGAAAATACAGGGCTTCTTAAAATTACTAAATCTTCACTTCTTTTGTCAATTTCTTGCGACTTCATATATGACCCGTCATCAAAAACTATTGTTGAATTTGGTAGCTTGCCTTTGCTAAAGTCTCTCGTAATCTCTCCTTTTGGGGCGTAAATATTGCCAAGACTAGGGTCTTTTATTACAAAATTGCCAGCGGCTTTGATAATGTTAGTATTTTTGTCAAAAGATGCTTCGTCAGAGGTTGCTACGGCGCTACCATTTTCTATTTCGACATTGCCAA
The DNA here is from genome assembly GCA_965661355.1 of Rickettsiales bacterium. Classification (GTDB taxonomy): domain Bacteria; phylum Pseudomonadota; class Alphaproteobacteria; order Rickettsiales; family UBA1997; genus CAMCFD01. Next base: position 17,086 of record CBFIDI010000002.1, read on the forward strand.
TGGCTTTTATGATATTTTTATTTCTGTCACTCTGAACTTGGTCTGCTTGCAATATTGTATCTTCCTTTTTTCGGTCCGAACCTGAAAAACTAGGAATTGAATATGATTCTCGCGAAAAAAGAGTTAGGCCAATAAATAGAAATATTAAGCTATATTTAATTGTTTTTTGTTGGTTTTTCTGATCCACAGCATAATGACCATTCTGGTTAGTAATATTGCACAAAACATTGATGACAATATTCCTATTGACAGCGTAACTGCAAAACCCTTGACTGGCCCGGTTCCAAAAATGAATAAGAAAACAGCAATTATCAGCGTTGTAATATTGGCATCTATTATTGCCCTAAAAGCTTGAGAAAAGCCAGATTCTAAAGCTGGAAATAGTGATTTTTTTTGCTTTATTTCTTCTTTTATTCTTTCAAAAATTAATACATTTGCATCAACTGACATGCCCATAGTTAATGCAATTCCCGCAATTCCGGGTAGCGTCAAGGTTGCACCAAGCAATGATAAGGTCGATAATATTATACAAATATTGAAAAAAAGCGCTATAATTGCGATAACTCCAATTGATTTGTAAAATAATATCATGGTTAAAGATATTAAAACAAGGCTAATAATTGAGGCATAAGCACCACTTCTTATAGAATCACTTCCTAAAGATGGACCGATTGTTCTTTCTTCAATTATTTTAAGCGGCGCAGGAAGGGCGCCAGCTCTTAACAGAAGAGCAAGATTCGAGGCTTCTTTGGTCGAGAAATTTCCGGTTATAACGCCATTACCCTGATTTATTACACTGTTGATTTTTGGCGCGGTTATTACTTTGTTGTCAAGGACTATAGCAAATATTCTGCCGATATTTTCAGATGTAATTTTTGCAAATTTTCTGGTTCCTTTCTGGTTAAATCTAAATGATACAGCCGGAGACCCTTCGTGATATGTTGGATTGGCATCAACAAGAAGCTCGCCGCTAAGAGCGGGCTCTTTTTCAATAATATATAACTCTCCGCTTTGAGAAGTAGCAGAGGTGAATTTTGGGTCAATTAATTTTGTTTGGTTACTTGCTCTGAAAGTTTTGTCTGATACGAAGTGAAAAGTCATTTTTGCGGTTTGTCCCAGAAGTTCTTTTACTTCTTTAGAATCTGAAACCCCCGGAACTTGTAATAAAATTCTTTTCTTACCCTGAGATTGAATTGTCGGTTCTTTTGTTCCGCTTTCATCAATTCTTCTTCTAATTATTTCAATAGATTGTGAAATTAGCTTTCTGCGATAATCTTCTTTTTGCTCATTAGAAAATTGCAAAACCAACTCATCATTTAATTGCAATAATTCTATGTCAGGACTAAGATCATAAACTATTTTTTTAATTGAATTTTTATCGCTCTCGCCAAAAAACTTTATTTTAATTTTGCCATCTTGTGATTTTCTGGCGATTGCCCTAATTGAATCTTCTTTAAACTTACTTCTTAGCTCGTCTCTTAAATTTTTTAATTTTTCCTCAAGATAATATTCAATATCAACCCTTAACAAAAGTTGAGACCCGCCTTTAAGGTCGAGCCCCAAATTTATTTTTGAATTAGGTAATAATTTTCTTACCGAACTACCTTCTCTTAAAAAAGATGGCGCCGCAAAGATTACCGAAGCAATGCAAATAAAGCTTATTATTGATATTTTTAACTTCGAAAAATTAAGCATTTTATTTTCTTCTTAGATTATTTTTTTGCTTTACCTGATTTACTTTTAGACTTATTATCACCTTTCTTTTTATCAGAAACAATTTCAGTAATGTGACCCTTCACAATTTCAATTTGGGTATTTGAAGAAACTTCTAAATTAACTGTTTTTTCATCTTCGTTAACAGAGCTTACAACCCCTATAATTCCACTGCTGGTGGTAACTTTATCGCCCTTTTTAACTGAACTAACAAGCTTTTGATGCTCTTTCATTTTCTTGCTTTGAGGCCTTATGATTAAAAAATAAAAAATAGCGAAAATTAAAATAAGTGGTACGAAGCTTGCAAATGAAAATTCTGAATTTGCAGCTGGGGCGCCTGATTCTTGAGCTTTAACTTCTGATATTAAGTTCATATTTTTACCTTATTATTGATTTATATTTTTTGACCAGAATTATTCCAGTCACTTAGAAAGGCACTAAGGCCCTTGTCGGTTAGTGGGTGTGAAACTAATTGTTTTATTATTTTACCCGGAATAGTTGCAACATCGGCGCCAATTTTAGCAGACAGAGTTATATGTAGAGGATTTCTGATAGAGGCAACCAAAATCTCAGTTTTAAATTTAGGATAATTTGAATATATTTGTCTAATTTCTTTTATTAATTCCATTCCATCTTGCGAAATGTCATCAAGCCTTCCGACAAAAGGAGAAATAAAAGTTGCACCAGCTTTTGCGGCCAATATCGCCTGAGAAGCAGAAAAACACAATGTGACATTGGTCTGAACTCCCTTCAAGGAAAAATATTTACAAGCTTTTAATCCGTCAATTGTTAGCGGCAGTTTAACGCAAACATTTTCAGCAATTTTACTAAGAATCTCGCCCTCTTTTATCATATTTTCATAGTCAGTAGCTGCAACTTCGGCGCTAACTGGGCCATTGGTAATTTTACAAATTTCAGCGATTGTTTCCTTGAAATCCTTACCATTTTTAGCAATTAAAGATGGGTTAGTTGTAACGCCGTCAATCATGCCATAGCTAGCAATTTCTTTAATTTCGGAAATATCGGCGGAATCTATAAAAAATTTCATTGTTAAATTCTGTGTTATTTGTTACAATTCTTATATTGTGCTAATTTCAGCAAATGAAATAGCTTTAAAATCTCGCTTAATATCTTACTAAACCATTAAGCAACATTTAAAAACTATAGAAAATTTTTAAATATATATTTTAAGTTATCAGCCTGAAAATTATAAAGGTTAAAATGCTATTAATCAATACTTAAATTCAAGTAATTGTTCAGTTTAAGAAGAGGGAGAGCTAGATGAGAGAAAGATTTTACGATATTTTGCTACCGCTGCCTTTTGATCGCGCTTTTAGCTATAAATCTAGCGAGCAAGATCTAGATATTGGTCATGTTGTCAAGGTTCCTTTTGGTAAAAAATCATTATTTGGCGTTATAATTAAAATTCACGAAAAAGAAGTTTTCTTTTCTAACAACAAACTTGATATTAAAAAAATTAAAGAAATTATTCAAAAAAATGAATTTCTAAAAATTGACAAAAAAATAATTGAGTTTATTGATAAAATTTCTAGTTACAACATGGCACCAAGGGGTCAGGTTTTAAAAGCTTTTATCGGCTTTATTAATTCAGATAAAGTAAAAGATGATCTAATAGCAAAAAGTTGCATGGTGCAAAATTTTGACAAAAGTAAACTTGCTCTAAAAAATTTATCAGAAAAACAGGAAAAAGTTGCCGACGAAATTATTAAAGACGACGAAAATAAAGTATTCTTAATAGACGGAGTTACCGGATCGGGTAAAACGGAGATTTATTTTAAAATCATTGCCAATATTTTGCAAAAAAATCAAGACGAGCAAATTTTAATTATGTTACCTGAAATTGCCCTGACCTCGCAAATTACACAAAGATTTGAAAAGGTTTTTGGTATTAAGCCGGCTTTGTGGCACAGCAAGATATCAAAAAAAGATAAAAGACAAATATTTTACGGAATTTGCAATGGATCAGCAAAGGTTGTTTTAGGAGCAAGGTCAAGCCTTTTACTGCCTTTTAAAAATTTAAAATTAATTATTGTCGATGAAGAACATGATTCTTCGTATAAGCAAGATGAAATTTTTAGATTTAACGCTCGAGATATGTCAATTTTAAAATCGACAATAGACAATTTTAAAGTAATTTTGTGCTCTGCTACGCCGTCTTTAGAAAGTTATTATAATGCAAAAAAAGGTAAATATCGATATTTTCTACTCGATGAAAAATTCAATAAAAAGAAAAATAAAGTTACAATTATCGACCTTACAAGGCATAAATTAAAAAGAGGCACTTATATTTGCGAAGAATTGCGTCAAGAAATTGCTAAAAATTACGCTTTAGGTCATCAAACCTTGCTATTTGCCAACAGAAGAGGTTACAGCCCCGTGCTTTTATGTGGCTCTTGCTCTGAAAAATGTCGATGTAAAAATTGCGAAGCAAATTTGGTTTATCACAAAAAAATTAAAAAATTAATATGTCATTATTGTGGTTACGAAGAAGATTTTGATAAAAATTGTAAAAAATGTGGCAAAGAAAATTCTATGATTAACATAGGAGTTGGCGTTGAAAGAATTAAAGATGAGTTGCTAGATTTTTTACCCCAAGCAAGAACCGCTTTGGTCACAAGTGATAATTTAACAAATTTCAAAGAAGTTGAGGAGTTGGTTAGCAAAATTTCAAATAATGAAATTGATGTTATTATTGGCACGCAAATGATTGCCAAGGGTTATGATTTTGAAAATTTAACTTTAGTCGGCGTTGTAGATGCCGATAGCGGCTTTTATTCATCTGATTTGAGGGCGCTTGAAAGATCTTATCAGCTTTTAAGTCAAGTTTTTGGTAGGGCGGGTCGGAAAAAACATGAAGGCAAAGTATTTATACAAAGCTATGATCCACAAAATTATGTTTTACAAAAATTAATCGAAGAAGATAAAAAAGGCTTTTACGAGTTCGAACTAAAAAATCGTAAAATTATGGATTTATATCCATTCTCGAAGATGGCGCAAATTACAATCGACTCTTTAAATCAAAGTTTAGCCTTAAAAATTGCCAAAGATATAGTAAAAAACGCCCCTTTTAATGAAAATGTAGAATTGCTTGGACCCGCTCCTAAACCAATTGCAAGGCTAAGAAACAGATATTACTACTCGGTTTTTATTAAAGTTAATAAAAAAATTAACTTGCAGAAATTAATTTTTGATATTACAAATAGACTTGACATTATAAATCAAGCTAATATAAAAGTTGATATAGATCCATAAAATTTAATTTTTTTGGTTTATAATATATATTAATAATAAACAATAAAAACTTATGAAAAGCGTACTTGGAATGTTCAAAGCAAAAAATCCAGATGACCAAAGTGCCGTTACAGAAAATAGCAACTATGTCACTGAAGAAGACAATAAACAATCTTATGATGCCTCATTTGATGATTTGGAAGATGATTATTTGGAAGATGATGATTTATATGACGAATCAGGGGCGTCAAATGATGTTTTTGAAGAGTTCACAGACAAAGTTCAATCTCTTCTTGATAACGGCGCAATGTCTTTAGAGATCGCCGAAGAAAAAACTTCTCTATTAGAAGGGATCGATCAAAATTCTAACGAATATTCTAAAATGGTTGAAGAGGTTAAAGTTGCTCAGGCTGAGGCAAGGCAAAATTTTGACGACGCCGAATTTCTTATTCAAAGAGCGAATGAAATCTTAGAAAGCAATAGCAATTAAAATTTAATTTTATGACAAAAGAAGTTACTGATAAAAGCTTTGATTCTGATGTTTTAAAGTCAGAATTACCAGTTTTAGTAGATTTTTGGGCGCCTTGGTGTGGGCCATGTCGTCAACTTTCACCTATTGTTGACGAAATTGCAAATGAAGCTAAGGGAAAAGTTAATGTTGTTAAATGTAACATTGACGACAACCCAGAAACCCCTTCAAAACTCGGAGTAAGAAGCATTCCGACCTTAATGATGTTTAAAAATGGCGAGTTGGTTGATTCTAAGGTTGGGTCACTAACAAAATCTGCGTTAAATGAATGGGTTGCCCAAAATAGCTGATTTACAAGGTAAAAAAGACTTACTCTTGGCTAAAACCTTAAGTTATTTTAGCCAAGAAGTTGGTTATTTTGTATATATTGGGGTTGAGCTAGAGTTCTATTTGCTTGACCATAAATCTCGAATGTCAACTGAAAAAGAAGTAAAAAGCTTTATAGATTTCTTAAATGATCAATTTCTTGATGATGAAATCTATTTTACTGCTGAACAAGAAATGGGGTCTTCTCAAATCGAGATTAAGTCTGTTTTTACTGGTCAATTACCTGTCTTATGCTCATTCTTATCTGAGATTCAAGAAAAAATTAAAGATTATGCTGTAAAATTCTCTTGTAGTGCCTGCTTTAAATCTGTGCTTCACCAAGATGATTGTTTTAATTCTCTGCAATTCAACCTTTCTATTCATGACAAAAATGGCGTGAATATATTTTCCAATCATCACAAAATGATAGAAGATATTAATTTAGCTATTTTAAAATATGTTGACGAGTCTGTTATTTTTTGCATAAAAAATCAAAGTGATTTTGTCAGATTTGATATAGAATTAAACAAAAAATTACATAAACAGGGTAAGTATGTTGCTCCGACCAAAAAAAGCTGCGGCGTTAATAACAGAAGTTGCTTAATAAGGTATTTTAAAAATGACAATGGGCTTGATAACAAAATAGAATTCAGGCTTCCTTGCGCTGAATCTGACCATGTAATGATTATTATATTTCTAATTTTTTGCACTTTAAAAGCCATTAAGAGTTCAATCACTGGAAGTAAAGAATATATTATTTACGGAAATGCCTTTGATAGCCAATATAATTTGCCAGAATTTGTTAAAAATTATGAACAAGCCCAAAAATGCTTCGAAGACGGTGAATTTTATGAGTTTTGTAATAATTTATTGGCTAAAAATATTTGAATTAAAATGGGCGGAAGATGTTTTTATTTATAATTAAATATCTTAAAATAATCTAAAGAATAATCATAAATAACGCACATTTTTATATACTAGAAAAACAGCAGAATTTATGGTTAACTATTTATGATTTAACTAATAAATTATCGTCAAAAACTCTGTAACATCAGATTATATTCCTAATTTCTTACAATTTAATTACCAATTACAAAGCCAAGAGCCTTAAGGGGTCAATATAATTACCCTCTTTGCCCTTTTACAAATTATATTAATATTTGACTTACAGCCAAGCAACAGGAAAACATCAGAAATTTTACGAGAAGGTTTTGGAATTTTAGCGATGTTGGAACCAGTAAGATTCGAACCGTTCTTCAAAAATTGGAGTGTTGATTTTATTGGGCTTAGAAGTTTTGACAAGATGTCTGCAAAGTTTGTTTTGTTGATTATCGGTTAAGCGATTGTGCTCATTTAGCAAACCAATTTTCTCAAACTTATTTTTCCCTAACCATCTTCTTCTAATAATAATTTATAACCCTCAAAGTCGGATTGCTTAATATATTTAAATCTTTCCAAGATTTGAATATAAATTTTCTCTTGCAAATATTCTTCTTGTTTTTGTTCACCCTCAATTTTTTTAACCATTCTGGCTGATTTTTGATTAACTCTTTCATTAATTCATCATTTTTAGAAAATGCTTGTACATTCATATACAAACCATCTTGGACCAAGTCTTTTTCTTCATTCCCAACAATAGGCGAAAGCTATACAAGTTTATCTATTTTCGACTTCTTCAGAATTAACATCTGATTATTAATTGTTTTAAAAATGAAGAGAGTGCAGTGAGGGAGCTTGAAGGGCTTTTCGCTTAAAATCATGAAAAAACATAATCTTTAACGACAAGCGACGATAATAAAGGATTGGTGGAGCTAGCGAGATTCGAACTCGCGACCTCTTGCATGCCATGCAAGCGCGCTACCAACTGCGCCATAGCCCCCAAACAATGAAATTTAATTAGCCGCCCTCTATTCTAAGGAAAATTATTTTTATCGCAACAGCTAGCAAATTAGATTCATCGTGTTTTAATCTAAGAACATGAAAATATTAGAAAATAATGACGAAATTTAAAACCCAAAAGTCAATAAATATAAGCCTATTACTTGTCTTTTAAATCTTCCTACGATATAATTTTATAGATTTGTGATATAAAAAGCAAGATTTTTCAATAACAATGATAAACATTTCCTTTCCAGATTTAACCTCAAAACAGTTCGAAAATGGCATAACTGGCCTTGAAATAGCTAAATCAATCTCAATAAGCCTTGCAAAAAGTGCCTTAGCAATAAAAGTCAATGGCGAAAACCAGGACTTAAGTCGAAAAATAGAAGAAGACGCAAAAATTGAAATTATAACGCCAAAATCTGGCCAAGAAGCTCTTGAAATAATACGCCACGACGCGGCTCATATTATGGCTGAGGCGGTGAAAGAGATTTACCCAGAAACTCAAGTCACAATTGGCCCGTCAATCGAAAATGGTTTTTATTATGATTTTGCACGAAAAGAACCTTTTTCGACTAAAGACCTCGATAAAATCGAAAATAAAATGCGTCAAATTGTTAAGAGGAATGAAGAATTAATTCGAGAAATTTGGAAACGCGATGATGCAATCGCTTTTTTTAAATCTATTGGAGAATATTATAAAGCTGAAATTATCGCTTCAATTCCGTCAAAAGAAAACATCTCTCTTTATCGTCAAGGCGACTTTATAGATCTATGCCGCGGCCCACACGCGCCATCAACTTCTCATATTAAGCATTTTAAACTCATGAAAGTCGCTGGTGCATATTGGCGCGGCGACTCGAGCAATGAAATGTTACAAAGAATTTATGGAACCGCCTGGGAGAGCAAAGAAAGCCTAGAAAAATATCTTCACATGCTTGAAGAGGCTGAAAAGCGCGACCACAGAAAAATTGGGAAGGAATTAAATCTTTTTCATATTCAAGAAGAAGCTGTGGGATCGGTTTTTTGGCATAATAAAGGTTATATAATTTATCGTGAAATAGAAAAATATATTAGGCAAAAACTAGAAAAAAATAATTATATCGAAGTTAAAACGCCGCAATTAATCGATCGCATTTTATGGGAAAAATCTGGACATTGGGATAAATTTCGCGAAAATATGTTTGTTGCGCAAAGCGATGAAGACAGAACCCTTGCAATTAAACCAATGAACTGCCCTGCGCATGTTCAAATTTTTAACCAAGGTACAAAGTCTTATCGCGATTTGCCGCTGAGAATGGCTGAATTTGGCTGTTGCCACAGAAACGAATCAAGCGGATCAATGCACGGAATTATGCGCGTTCGTCAGTTTACTCAGGACGACGCCCATATTTTTTGCCAAGAAAGCCAAGTTAATGACGAAACCGTCAAGTTTTGCGAGCTTTTAAAAGAGGTTTATCAGGATTTTGGCTTTGAAAATGTTAAGGTTAAATTTTCAACGCGCCCAGAAGTTCGCGCTGGAAGTGACGAAGTTTGGGACAAGGCTGAAAAAGCCCTAGAAGAAGCTGTAAAAACCGCTAATTTAGAATATGAAATAAGTGAAGGTGAAGGCGCATTTTATGGCCCCAAGTTAGAATTTACACTAATTGATGCAATTGGTCGTGAATGGCAATGTGGAACGCTTCAAGCTGATTTTATTTTGCCACAGCGACTAGATGCCAATTATATTGATAAAAATGGCGAAAAAAAGCGCCCCGTTATGCTTCACCGCGCAATTTTAGGAAGTTTCGAGCGTTTTATCGGAATTTTAATTGAAAATCACGCTGGAAAAATGCCCCTTTGGCTTGCGCCAGTTCAAGTTACCATTGCAACCATCACTAATGATTCAGACAATTACGCAAAAGAAATTTACGAAACCCTGAAAAGACAAGGCTTTAGAATTGAAATTGACTTAAGATCAGAAAAAATCAACGCTAAAATCCGAGAACATTCTATGCAAAAAGTTCCGTATATTATCGCAATTGGAAAGAAGGAAGCTGAAGAAGGGACGGTTTCTGTTAGAAAACTTGGTGAGCAGGGTCAGAAAAGCTATATATTGGATAATTTTTTATCAATTCTAAATAATGATATTGATAAAATTATATCAAAATGATGTTTTTATCTTCCTCTTACGCGGGAAATGAATAAAAATAAAATAACTTTTGAATCGCTTTCTACTCACTTCAACCAGTTAAATAAAATATAATAAACTATATAGTTGAAACATTATTAAGCTATAAAACTTAAATCAATGAAAAATGCAATATTTTTATGCGAAGCCTCTCTTGAAATTGGAACCGGACATGTTGTAAGATCGTTAAGTTTGGCTAAATTTCTTCAAAAACAAGGTTATAATTGCGCTTTTTCTTCTTCGAATAAAAGTCGTGAATTAATTTCGGAAATTAATTACTTTGACTCAATATCCTTAAAAAGCCTTTTAAATTGTAAAATAAATGCTGATTTCTTAATTATTGATAATTACAAACTGGACGAAAAATTTGAAACTAGCTTTAAAAAAAGGGGGGTAAAAATAATAGTAATCGATGATTTGGCCAACCGGAAGCATAATTGCAACATTTTAATTGACCAAAATTATGGAACTAAAATAAGTGATTATCAAACCTTAGTAAATCAAGATTGTAAACTATTAACTGGCACTAATTATGCAATATTAAGGCAAGAATTCTTGGATTTAAGAGAAAAAGCATTGACAAAAAGACAAAATAATCAAGATATTAAAAAGATTTTAGTTAATTTTGGTGGCAGCGATGTTAATAACCACACCTTAAGCGCCTTAAAAACAATTGAAAACTCGAATTTTATTGGAGAAATCGAGGTGGTTCTTGGCTTTGAATCGATTCATTTGAATTCAATTCAGTATTTTTCCAAAAGATCACGAAATAAAATCAATATTCATCACAAGGCCAATATGGCAAAGTTAATTTTAGAATGTGATATCGGGCTAGGAGCTGGCGGAACTTCAACCTGGGAAAGATGTTGTCTAGGTTTGCCGACATTTATTATTAAAATTGCTGATAATCAAAATAAAATATTCGATGCCGTTGGATTTAAAGGAACCTTTCAGGAATTTCTTAATTTGGCCAAAGAAAATTATCAAGATTTAATTGCTGAAATCAAAGATTTAGTTGACGGCAAAGGAACTTCTAGAATTTACAAAGAAATAAAAAAACTATGATTATAAAAAAGTTAACAAAAGAGCTAAAAAGGCTTTGCAAAGACATTTTTCCACCAGTATTATTAAAAATTTATAATATTATATTAAAAAATATTATAAATAATATCATTTCAAGTCCTGATTTTAAGAAAAAAATCAATAATTGGGGAGTTCAAAACAAACAAATAAAATGCTCAATAATATGCAACGGCCCATCTCTAAAGAAATCTTTAGTAGAAAATGCTGATTTTATAAAATCTAATGTAAAAATTTCAGTTAATTTCATGCCATTATATGATGATTTTTTCGACCTTAAGCCAGAGTTTTTAGTTTTGGTTGATCCAATATTTTGGAGCAATGACAATAAGAAAATATTGGAAGATAAAATTAACAAATTAAATCAGAGATTACAAGAAATAGAATGGAAACTTGATATTATTATGCCTAAAGTATCACAACAAAATAATAGAATTATTAATAAAATTAAAAGTAAAAACAATATCAATATAATATATATAAATTCTGAAGAAACAAAAACTGAAAAATATTCAGAAATGATTTACCATTTTATATTAAATAAATCAGTACCAAATTTTCAAAATGTTAATGTTGCAGCCATTTATTTTGCGCTAAATATTGGCTTTAAGGAAATTTATTTATTTGGCTGTGACCATGATTGGATTAAAAATATAGTAGTAAAAAATGATTCGAAGCTATATTTAAAAGATATACATTTTTATAAAGATAGCCATGAAGAAAATTATAATAAAATTGATTCAAATCTAGAATATCAGTTCAAGTCAATTTATACATTGCATAATTCTTATTCAAAACTCAATAAATATAGTAATTATTTAAACGCAAAAATATATAATGCCGCTGAAGAATCTATGATCGATGAATTTGAGAAAATAAAATTATAAGGGCTCTAAATTATCTTTACCAATTTATATTAAAAACTATACCAAGACCATCTTTAGGAGCTAATAAAAGGCTAGAGAATTTCATTACAAAAAATATTGTAAAAAATTAGTAACATAATCTGGTGTCATAAAAATTTTGACGATGGCTTTATTGATTAATTTTTAATAGTTAAACAATGTTATATATCTTTAGAAAATAAATTTTTCATAATTTTATATCTAATTTCCGCCAACTCCCAATCTTCTATATTATCAATGTCTACGACTTTTTTTGGATCAAGCTCGATGTAAGAAAATTTATTTTCTTCACCAAATAATGATTTTGATTTAACGAATTCAGATATATTAAGAAAATAAAATTGACCAGAATCGTGAAATCTAACATCTAAATCTTGAGTTCTTTTAAAAATATTTTCTGGCTTTTCAAATGACAATTGACCCTGCTCTTCAACCATACATCTTTGAACTGGGTGAGAATAGCGCAAAACAGATGCCAAATGAGAGAAGTCAGAGCTTATAAATTTTTTATAAGATTTTCGAATTATTTCTGCGTCAATAAAGACAGAGGTTGGGTAAATGCAACAAATATTGTCAAATTCTTGACCAATTTGGCAATATTTTTCTATAACTTCCAACAAAACATCTGAGGTCGTCGCAAAATCATCAGAATTTTTTTTTGACCTCAAAAAAGGAACCTTAGCGCCATATTTAATAGCTATTTCAGCTATCTCTTGATCGTCGGTTGAAACCATAATTTCATCAAAAATATCACTTTCAATCAATGATTTAATAGGATAAGAAATAATCGGATTCGAGCAAAATTCTTTAATATTTTTGCGTGGAATTCTTTTGCTACCGCCGCGGGCTGTTATTATTGCTAAAGACTTCATATTATTGGATATATTCCCATTTCATGGCTGTTCCAATTTTTAAATCGCGATTCGCCTTCATGCCCAAAATAATCGGATAATATTTTATTTGCAAACCATGGCCAGGGCGAATTGCCCTAAGGTTTGACTCATTAAATATATCACCCTTTTTTATATCTTGCGAAATATATAGGCTTCTTCTAAATTGAATTGAAGATTTTTCTTTTTCGCTAATTCCATAATAAATACGACCAATTGAATCTTTTGCCACTTTTGCTTCTTGAACTAAAAGCTTCATCTCAGTTGGCTCCATAGAAAACGAAGAATCTACCCCGCCCTCGGATCGCGAAATAGTAAAATGTTTTTCAATTACGCTTGCGCCATAAGAAACCGCAGCTAAAGCGACGCCAACACCCATTGTGTGATCTGATAAACCAATTTCACAATCATAAAATAATTCCTTCATATGAGAAATAGTTTTAATATTAGCATCCGCTGGAGAAGCAGGATATTCACTGGTGCATTTTAGTAAAATAATATTTTCGCAACCATTTTCCTTTAAAATTTGGGTCGCCTCATAAATCTCGGATATATTGGCCATTCCAGTTGAAACAATAACTGGCTTTTTGGTTCTTGCCACTTTTTTTAAAAGCTCGTGATCAGTATTTTCAAAAGATGCAATTTTATATAACGGAACTTCTAACTTTTCCAGAAAATCAACCGCCGAAGCATCAAACGGGCTAGAAAAACCAATAATTCCAAGCTCCTCACATTTATCAAAAATGGCCTTATGCCATTTCCACGGCGTGTGAGCTTTATCGTAAAGTTCATAAAGTGATTCTTTATTCCACAAACTTTCTTTATTCTCGATTACAAATTCACCTTCTTTAATATCAAGAGTCATGGTATCCGCTGTATAAGTTTGAATTTTTAGCGCGTCAACGCCGCACTCAGCCGCCGCTTCAACTATTTCAAGAGCTTTTTCCAAACTCTGGTTGTGATTTCCTGACATTTCAGCAATTATAAAAGGTTTGCCGCTGCCAATTTCTTTATTTTTGATTTTAATCATCAATTTTTTCTATTTCTAGTTTATATTTGTGACCTAGAATCTCAAACCAAGCAGGATAATTTTTATTATCAACCGTTCTTAGTAAATTAAACTGATCTTTAATAGATTTTTCAATATCTAGTTCACTATCTTTCGTCCCGCGCTTTTTATAATAAGTAGCCTCACCTATTTGTTTTTTTGAGTTATTCAAAATTTTCTCATAATTTTCAATAAAATTTCTAAATAATTTAAAGCTTGATTCCACTATCTTACCCCTCATTTCATCAATTAATTCATGACCTAAAAACTTTATCTCATCTTGAATATAAATATCACCAGAATCAACTTTATCTTCGGCTTCAATTAAGCTAACAGTTATTTCATTTTTATCTTCTAGAATTTGCCAGGTTAAAGGAGACCAACCCCTTCCTTTTGGTAATTCACTAGCGTGAACCACTAAATTATTTCTATGTTTCTTTAAAAATTCAGGTTTAACAATATTAAAATAACTCAAGAAGAAAGCAATATCTCCTTGAGAGCCTTGGCTATTTTCATCATTATAGACATTAAATTCATGATTATTATTTTCAAGATATGTAGTAAAATCTTCAAGATAATTCATCATCCATGATTTTTTATCGGTAAAAATTGAGATTTTCATTTGACATTTTCTTTAATAATTTTAACGATTTTCTTCATCTGACTCTTCTTCAAATCATAATACAAAGGCAAAGAAATAGATTTTTCATAATATTCTTCCGAAACTTTAAAATCACCCTCTTTAAATCCTAAATTTTTATAAAATGGCTGAGTGTGAATCGGAATATAGTGAATTTGAAGACATAAACCCAAATCTTTTAGTTTTTCAAAAATTTCTAGTCTTGTCATTTTAACTTTGTCAAAATTAATTAATAAAGGACAAAGATGAAAAAAGCTATTGCAATCTTGACATTCATCTAATAAGTCAAAACGCCCATCTGAAGATAGCTCTTCTTTATAAAATTGAACAATTTCTCGTCTTTTTTTCTTAAATTTTTCAATTCTTTTAAGCTGAGAAACACCTAGCGCGGCCTGAATATCGGTCATTCTATAATTAAATCCAAGCTCGGTCATTTCATAATACCAGGGCCCGTCATTTTTTGACAAAACGTCTTCATCCTTTGTCATTCCGTGGCTTCGAAGAGAAATTAATCTTTTATATATTTTTTCATCATTTGTTAAAACCATTCCACCTTCACCGGTCGTAATATTTTTAACCGGATGAAAAGAAAAAACCGCAATATCGCTAAATTCACAACATCCGACCTTATTTCCTAAATAATCAGAACCAATCGCATGCGCCGCATCTTCAACAATGAATGAATTATTTTTATCAGCAATTTCTTTAATTTTTTTCATATTACAAGATTGTCCCGCAAAATGAACTGGAATTATGACTTTGGTTTTTTTTGATATTTTCTTTTCAAGTTCGCTAATCGATATTAAAGCATCTTTCGCTCTAATATCAACAAAATCAATATCAGCGCCAACAAATTTCGCACAATTTGCCGAAGATAGAAAGCTATTTGGTGAAGTCAAAACTTCATCGCCCTTTTTTATATCAAGCGCCAACATTGCCAAATGAAGACCAGCAGTTGCGTTAGAAACCGCAACCGCATATTTAACACCAACATAATTCGCCACTTTTCTTTCAAACTCGACCACTTTAGGACCTTGAGTCAAAAAATTTGAACGCAAAACTTTAACTACCTCAAAAATATCTCCGAAATTAATATTTTGCTTGCTATAGCTGATATTCTTTTTAAATTTCACTGATCAAATCTTTCATTTGCTCAATGGAAAGCCACTGAGAATTATTCCCGCTATGATATTCAAAATCAGTCTCAACCCTTTTTGCATTTTTAAAATTATTATTTTTAACCTCGAACATTTCAGGTAAAATCACATAATAATTATCAAGTTCAATCGTATTTCTAGCGTCTTCTCTTGAAATCATCATTTCGTGAATTTTTTCACCAGGTCTAATTCCAACATGTTTAGTTTTGATTTTAGGGGCAATAGCACCGACCAAATCAGTTATTTTCATTGAGGGAATTTTACGAACAAACAATTCGCCGCCACCCATTAAATCAACCGCTTCAATAACCATTTCGACAGCCTCTTCGAGCTTAAGCCAAAATCTAGTCATTCTTTCGTCGGTTATAGGCAGTTCGTCAGCGCCAGAGTCAACTAAATTTTTAAAAAATGGAATTACAGAACCGCGACTCCCTGCGACATTTCCATATCTGACAACACTGAACTTAGTATTACAATGCCCAGTGTAAATATTTCCGGCGATAAACATTTTATCAGAACATAGTTTTGTCGCCCCATAAAGATTAATCGGCGAACAAGCCTTGTCAGTCGAAAGAGCGACCACCCTTTTTACGCCTTTGTCAATTGCAGCATCAATAACATTTTGAGCGCCAATTACATTAGTCTTAATCGCTTCAAATGGATTATATTCACAAGCCGGAACTTGTTTTAAAGCCGCCGCATGAACCACAACATCAACACCATCAAAAGCCCTCATTAATCGCTCTTTATCACGAACATCGCCAATAAAATATCTCAATTTATGACTATATTTTTGAAATTGAGGCAAATTTGACATTTCGAATTGCTTAAACTCATCTCGCGAAAAAACAACAATTCTCTCAACATTTGGGTAATTTTTTAAGATTTTTTCGATAAATTTTTTACCAAAAGATCCAGTTCCTCCCGTCACAAGCAGGGATTTATGTTTCATTTTCTATATTGATTATTTTTGTTAATATTTATCACCGATTGTATCACAATAAAGTACTAAATCAAGAGCAATAGGCAATATTTTAGAAAAATCACGCAGCCACAACAACCAACTATACCCCCGCTATCCTACTTGCCATCTTGAAAAATGCATAAAAATACGATATTTTCAGTAAGAAATATATATCTAGATTTTTATGATATTTTTTTGTTAATTAGATTTAAAAAAGTAGAATTTGGCATCGCATAATAAATCTTGAATTAAAAAATCTTTTACACTTTAATCTATTGTAATTGACATTGCTTCGTAAAAGACATTGAATAATTAATTGTAATTTACAGAAATATTTTTGGATTTTAAAACCCTAACTGACAAAAAAAATAAAATGTGATATTTAATCAAGAAAAATTATGAACTTAATAGATTAAATAATGTTAAACTTACCTCATTTTTCAAAGATATAAGTTAAAATTTATACAAAATACTTTTTTAAGTTGTTAATGATTTATTATTTTGCCAATAATTTATAATTATTTTATTATTAACCACAACCAATATATTATTTCCCTGGTGCGGTCAAAGACCCAGTAAAGCCTTCGTAAAAACAAGGAATTTTATCGCTGTTAGTTAACCCAAATGTTAAAGTTAATATTATTTTGGGCATAAAAATAATTGAAAACTATTATTAATTGAAAATCATCATGAATTGCACTATAACGATTCACCATTAAAAACAATTAAAATACTTCAAAAGCTAATTGAAATATCTCCATGACCTCATTAAAGTTTTTAGATGCAATATTAAAATAAAATTTATATTCGCGATTTTACCATCAACCCTAAATCCACAGTCTTTTCAATTTAGTTTGTAAAATTAATTTTTTGAAATTATACGCATTTCGATGATTTTATCCGTTTAAATATTAAAATTGCATAACATGATATAATTAAGCGCGACAAGTGAAGTTTCTAACAGTTTTTACAAAAAACAACTATAATTTATTTGTCAAAGATCCAAAAACATATTTTTTCATAATTTCCAATAAGCCTATTGTCCTTTTAATTATTTTGACCTAAAGATATAATCATGGATTTATTAGAAGCTTGCGTTATAATTTTATCATAAGTTTTAAACCT
Organism: Rickettsiales bacterium; assembly: GCA_965661355.1. Classification (GTDB taxonomy): domain Bacteria; phylum Pseudomonadota; class Alphaproteobacteria; order Rickettsiales; family UBA1997; genus CAMCFD01. Next base: position 34,746 of record CBFIDI010000002.1, read on the forward strand.
TAAACCACTAATTCTTGCAGCTTTAACAGATATATAATATCATTTTCTATCTTCATAGCAGAAATCATCATGAAAATCTAGGCGCAAATTATGATAGGATTTCGATTTTTTAATAATTTAACGACATTGTTTCGGAAAAAATAACTAATTATTAATGGGTAGATAATTAGTTAGGAATTATAAAAAGAAAGATACATAAATCTTGAGTCGTAAATTTTATTTACGAAGCTCTTTTTCAATTGCATTTCTCATGGCGCTAGAAATAGGAGAGGTCGAAGATGAAAACCAAGTAACAAAATAACCATTTTTATCAATTAAATATTTATGAAAGTTCCATTTTGGAGAACCTAAAAATCCAGATTTTTGGTTGGCCCACAAATAAAAAGGATGCGCATTTTCTCCTTTAACTTTATTTATAGAAGTAAGGTTAAAGGTAATGTGAAATTTTTCTTCTACAAATTTTTTCGTTTTAGATTCTTGGTTAAATTCCTGATTTCCAAAGTCTCGTGACGGAACCGCTATTATTTCCAGCCCTTTATCATGATATTTTTCATGCAAATCTTGCAATTCTTTATATTGACCAGTTAACCCACAGCTTGAAGCCGTATTAACAACAAGCAAAACCTTATTTTTATATTCAGAAAGATTCATTACATTACCATCAATATCTTCAAACCAAAATTGATGAGCATTGATGGATGAAGATGTTTGAGAGTAGCAATTAAAACAGACAAGTAAAACAGAAAAAATTATTAAAAAAAAGTTTTTCATATTATGTTAAAAGAGTTTAATTTAAATTAAGACTAATATTAAATTCTACCCTTAAATAATGTTTTTTCAATTATAATTTTTAAATTAACATTTAAAGGGTTTTCGTCAACATAAAGAGCAAATTAATGTATTAATGATATAAATTTGCTAAATTTTGCAAACAATACTTGATAGTAGGATTTTAATAAAAATTTAACTATAAATATTTTCTTGCTATGATAAAAATACAAAAAAGCCACCCTTTTTATACAAAAAATGGGTGGCTTTTTTAAATTATTAATATACTAGTTAAAAACTAATCTTCTTTCTTTTCGCTTGCAGCTTCAGAGACTTCTCCTGTTTTAGCCTCGTCATCTTCAGACTTGCCACGACCAGTAATGCTTGCAACTAAAAACTTGTTTTTTGCTGAAAGCTTGTTATTTCCTGCAAGATTAAGCTCGTCACTCCATAATTTGTCACCGACCCTCATCTGCGAAATATTAACCTCAACTTCTTCTGAAATATCATTTTCACTGGCGCAAATAACTTCAACTTTTCTAAGTCTGATATTCAAAAAACCACCTCTTTTAATTCCAGGAGATTTATCACGACCGATAAATTTTAACTTTGGCCAAGATTTAATATCTCTGTTTATTTCAATATTTCTTAAATCAATGTGAATTACATCGTCCGAAACTGGGTCAAGCTCTAATTTACTAGCAATTGTTTTATATTTCTTATCACCAACTTCAATTTCCGCAATGCGTGACTGAATATTTCCTTTTTTAAGCTCTATATCGAATTCTCTCTTATCAAGAGAAATGTTAATATTGCCCGCTCCAGTTTGAATAACCGCAGGAATTTTACCAGATTTTTTAATTCTATTTGCCTCTAAAGATCCTAATTTTTCTCTTTTTTCAGCTTTTATCACAAAGTTTGACATTATTTTAATTATTTATTCTATTTAATCTTTTCTCCAAAAGAAGGTTCATTATATTTATCTTGTCTCTTAAAATCAAGCGTTTTTTAATTTAGAGCTTGCTTAATTTTAATTAACTAAAAAATTTAAAACCATTGTGAAGTTCTTTAACAATGGCAACTTATAGCTTTTTTGCCTCTTCCAAAACCTCTTCAGCATGGCCTTTAACCTTAACCGATAACCAAATTTTAGCAATTTTACCAATTTTATCAATCAAAAAGGTACTTCTTTCAATGCCCATATATTTTTTACCAAACATCGATTTTTCTTTGATAACTTGATAATTTTTACACATCTTTTGATCTTCGTCAGAAAGTAGACTAAAATTCAGACTTTGCTTTTTAATAAAATTGCAATGGCTTTTGACCGAGTCTTTCGAAACACCTAAAATTACAGTGTCAACTTTGTCAAAATCGTCTTTATATCTTGCAAAATCTTGCGCTTCTATGGTGCAACCAGGAGTATTGTCTTTTGGATAAAAATATATTACCAAATTTTTACCTTTAAAATCAGACAAGCTAATGTCTTTACCAGAATCACTTTTTACTTCAAAATCTGGTGCATTTGTTCCAATTTCCAAAGTCATGAAATCTTTATTTTAAGTTAATAATACATCTCGACATTATCTCTAAACAATCATTATGAATAGATATCAAAAGTAGTAAAAATTACAATAAGAAAGTTTAAATAAAACCTACTTCAAGTTATTTTTACTTGGCTTTTTTTGTTTTTTCTTGAGCTAAAAGCGCTGTTGCTTTTGCTTTTGCAAGAACTTCGTTAAATTGAGATTGACTACAAAGGCCAAGCAAAACAATGTCTCTTGGCTTAATTTCTTTCATATTCCAATGTGTCTTTGACCTAATAGACTCAATCATAGAATCAGTTGTACCGACTAGTTTCTTGATGTTTGCATTGGTAAGTTCTGGGTGATATTTTATTAAAAAGGCAATTGCATCAGGCTTATCTTGACGCCTGGCAATTGGTGTATATTTGCTCTTTTTACCACTGAATTTAATATTATTTGCGATGCTGTCTTTAAGGGCTAAGTCTTTTTCTGGATTTTGTTCACAAGATTCAATCCCCTCTTTACTGAGCTGACCAGAAAAAATAGGGTTTTGACCAATAATTCCTTGCGCTACATCGCCATCGGCAATGCCCTGAACCTCAAGCTCATGAAGACCGCAAAATTGAGCAATTTGTTTAAATGTTAAAGCCGTGTTATCAACCAACCAAACCGCAGTGGCTTTTGGCATTAAAGGTAATTTTTTTTCAGACATTATTTTATAGATTTTTCTAATTTTATCAAATATAATGCGATAATTATAGCTAAACTTCTTTATAAAATCAAGCATGAAAAACTATATTCATAATAATTTTAATATTTTTCACTACAAGAACCTCGAAAGCACCAATAAAACGGCATTTTCAATGGCGAAAAGGCAAGAAATTCACGAAAATTCGGTAATTTTGTCCGATATGCAAAGCGCCGGAAGAGGAAGATTAAAAAGAAAATGGATCTCTGAAGAGGGAAATTTATTTTTTTCATTACTTAAAATGACCAAAGAAGATATTGCGCAAATTCAACAAATTTCTTTGATAGCAGCTATTTCTTTGCAAAAAACTCTAAAAGATTTATTTTTGCAGCAAAATTTAATTCAAGACAATAATAATTCAGCAAAGAATACTAAAATAGAAATAAAAAATAAATGGCCAAACGATATAATTATAAATAACAATAAAATTGCTGGAATTCTAACCGAATCTTCTTTTAGGCAGCAAAAATCAGAATTTGTAATAATTGGGGTTGGTGTAAATGTTAAATCATCTCCAGAAAATATTAATTTTCCGGCCTGTAATCTCGAGAAGTTCTCTGTTAAAACAAAAAAAGAAGATATTTTATTTGCATTTCTCGATAATTTTGAAATTTTTTATCAAAAATGGCAAATTTATGGATTTTTGCCAATTAAAAATATTTGGCTCGAAAATGCCTACAAATTAGATGAAGAAATTAAAATTAATAATGAAAATATCTCAAAAAACGGCACTTTTAAAGGCCTTGACGATTTGGCAAATATGATAATAGAAGTTAACGGACAAGAAGAAATTATTACTTTTGGCGATGTTTCTTAAAGAACAAAAAGAGAGAAAAATAAAAATGTAAAGTACCTAATAATTATTATTGCAAGATCTTGCGTCATTAAAAGACTTGCAATTGACCCTTTTTCAGTTAGACTTAATGCCATTAAACTCTTGACATGTCTAAAATAATTCCAAATTCTATCTTTAAAGACTAATTTAGGAGGTAAATAATTTAATAAATAAACTTTTATTATCAAAGTCGAGTTATGTTCAAGCAATAGTCGATTTTTTTATAGCGAACCTAGTAATTAAATTATGACGGATGAATTGGTATTTAAGATTGGCACTTAACATTATGCAATTTTTACATCTTTAAAGATTCATAAAGCTTCATCTTTTTAGAAGAATATGCTTTATCTTTATGTGGATTTAGAAGGTGGAATATTTTATATTTAATGATATATGATAAAAATTACATGAAATTCTTCTTTAGATATTGAAAAAATATTCTTAAAAAAGTGAATAATTTTAAAAACTATCACCAAAGTTACGAAATTGATGTAATGAATAAGAATAAAATCTTAATCAGAAACTGAAATCTTAATTAAAAAGGATAGTATTTCTGGCGACATTATTTTGCTTTATTTTAGTTAAGCTCGCTATTAATAAATTCCAAAACTTTGTTAAATTCCTTTTTAACCTTGTTTAAAATATCGTTTTTATCTTCACTAGAATCTTCTGGGTGAGTTTGTGCGTATTCTAAAGATCTAGATAAATCAAAAGCCCCAACAGAAGCTGCCGCGCCCTTAAAAGCATGCGAGGCCATGTACCATGAATTGCTATCAGAGTTATTTATTGCCCCTTCCATTTTAGACAAATTCTTTTGAGCGTTTTCGGTAAAAATGCCAAAAAGCTCTCTTTCAAACTCTTTATCATCTTCCGTTACGCTGCGTAAAAAATTCATATCTACCGCTTTTTTATTTTCTGACATATGTAAGTAATTTAAATTTATCTTATCTTTATTATACAAAACCAATAATTATCTAGCTATAATTATCTTTATTTATAATTTACCCCCAAAATATTTGTTAATATATTTTATTTTACTTTTTAACTTTTACGCTCCTTAGCATTGATAGATTTTTAGCAAAAAGTTATATGATTTTCTTTATCTTTTAGAAATTATCAAAGCCGTGATCGAAGAATCGATTTTCGCACTTGACCTAGAGAATACTTCAGAATTTACCGTTAATTCAAAATTTCTTCTTCCTATATCAACCATAATCATACCACCATCAACAACAAATTCGTCAAATGTTGCAACCGTAACTGCACCAGCTTTGTTAAAACTGCCAATAAAAGATCTAACAATTCTTGATTTATTTTTTGCAACATAGATAATTCGGCAATTATCGTAATTTTTGTCTTTATCTTCAATAAATCTCAAATCTTTTATTTCTTTGGCTTCCAATATAGAGGAAATGCCATCATAACCAAATACACATAGCTTGTTTGACTTACGAGCCGATTCAGTGTTAACATAAAGAACCCGAATAAATTCCGAAAAAGCTTCGTCGACCCCTGTGTATGAATAAGATTTTTTTATAGCTAGCAGCATTATAATCATTATAATACTAGCGCCCACAAGAAAAACTCCTATATTTTTATTTTTATATCTATAATTCACGACATTATTATGGTGTATAATTAAAACTGTAGTACCGCTTTTGCGTAATATGTTCTGCCAACCTCTACCTTCTTATTCAAAAGTCCCGCACTAAATTCTTGATGCCTGTCATCAAAAATATTTCTAATTCCAAAGCTAAAATCTAACTTACTGCTATATAAATATCCAAGTCTAGTATCAACCCTAACATAACTGGGGACACCTGGTGTTGTATCATTAGAACCAGCTCCTGGCAAAGAATCTACCCAATATAAATAATTATCAAATTCAACTTTAGGACTAATATTATATAAAGATCTGAATCTGAGTTGATTTTGCGGCACCTGATCTTCTTCGTCACTTAAAGATCTTGAATTTAAGGCTGTAATAGACTCGGTTGATTTACGGTTAAGCTCAAAATTCATTTTTATAAAATCATAACTAGTTTCAACTTTCCAATCATCAGAAACTTGCCATTTTCCACTAACTTCAAAGCCATATGATTTTCCGTATCCATTATTTCTGGTAACCGGAGTATTAAGGCCACCACCGGATTCAAAAGTTCTTAAGTTGGTATAATCATTAAAAAAAGATGCAAAATCTATGGCGGTTGACTCAGTTGGCTTAACCCTGTAGCCAGCTTCGTAGGCAATTAAATCTTCTGCGTCAAAGTTGCCATCTAAATCACCACTTTGCACAATTCTGTTTTGGCCCGCAACCGGAGCTGTAATTTGCAAAGCATCTTCGCCTCTGGTCGGAGTTCTAACGGCGCGCGAAACCGAGGCCCACAATGTCTGATTTCTGGTTGGGTAATATGCTAATTTAGCATTTGGTTGATATTCAAAACCAGTAAGATCGTTATGCTCAAACTTTGTTCCAATAGTTAAATATAACTTATCAGGAACTAAGCCTATTTTATGCTGGATAAAAGTTGTATAAAGATCGTTATTGCGATTTTTTGGACTGTAAAACAACGGAATAAACTCTCCGAACTGATTTTCCGTAGTAGAAAAACGAAATCTATCTTGTATATTTCTGTAACCCGCACCAATTATTAATTGATTGTCGCGAGAGAAATTATGAAAAAATTGAAAATCTAAATCGGCAACTTTTTCATCAATTACTAATATCTCCTTGTCAGACTGAGTGTAATCATAATAGCCTTGAAGCATAAAACTTGATTTGTCAGAAATGTCACCATTCCAATTAAATACTAAATTTGCCCCCCTAGAATCTCTGTCTTCGTGAATATTAAAAGTTTCGCTGTTAAAATAATTGTTAGAATTTCCATCAAAAAAGTCGCCATGAACAGAAAGCTTATTCCCGTTTTTTGGAAGCATGTCATATCTGAAGCCAAACCTATCATGCGAAAGATTGTCATCAGCGTCTCTTCCGTCACTTAAATTGGTAAACTCGTTTCTATATGATTTTTTGCCGTAAATTCTGTAGCTATCTTCATTTACTTTGCCGCCATATCTAATTTCAGTAATAGACCTGTCGTAATTGCCAGAAGTTTGAGAAATATATCCGCCTTGCGTATCGGCGGCGCTTTTTGTAATAATATTAATAATACCATTTACAGCATTAGCGCCCCATATAGTTCCGCCCGGGCCGCGAACAACTTCAATTTTCTCGATGTCATCAAGAACATAATCTTGATCTTCCCAAAACGCACCAGAAAAAGTCGAGGTATAGACCGTTCTGCCATCAACTAATATCAGTAATTTATTTGAATATTGGCGATTAAAACCCCTTGAAGAAATGGCCCATTTATTGCCGTCAATACGAGCAACTTGAAGGCCCGGAACCATTCTTAAGGCTTCGGGAATAGAGCTAACCCCAGACCTTCTGATGTCTTCAGAAGACAGAACATAAACAGCGGAAGGGGCATCAAAAGCATCTTCCTTCTTTTTTGACAATGAAAAAAAACTGCTATTTAAGAAATTAACAGGATTATCATTATCCTCTTTTGCTAATAATATATCGCAATTAAATATTAGAGTTAATAGCGCTATTAGCTTTATAATTCCGTTATTATCTCCGTTCATTTTCTGTCATTTTTAGTTTAAAAAACCATTAAAGATTAATTATAATGGGTACCATTTTCATAAAGTTATACTTATCAATCTTATTCCATTCGTAATTTCTAGAAATAGAAGATTCAACTCCAAGACTTCTAAAAACCCTTCTATATATTCTGCATTGAACCAACGGAGCAATTCCAAATGCAATTTTACATTTTAAGCTTCTAGCTTTCTCAATACACTCTTTTAGCATTTTTTTAGTCGCCAAAAAATCTCTGTACCCTTTTTTTACGACTAAACTTGAAATTTCGGCATAGCACCCTTCTAACTCTTGTTGGCCAGATTTTTTCATAAGCTGCTGATAATTGTAGCTTTGAGAATCTCTCACTTCATTTGATGTTAATATTTTTTTATCTACATCTCCATACATCAACCTACAGCCAGCGACAACTTCACCTTGTGATTTTGCGATAATTATGTCTGCATTCTTATCTTCGCAAGTAGCTTCTTTGGCGTAATCTACGAAATTATATTCGCTTGAATAAGATTGATATCTTATTTTGTAATATTCATTAAGATCATCTGGGCTTTTTGCGACATAGCACTCAACTTCGTTTTTTTTGTCGCCCTGTATTTCATATTTAGATATTTCTTGCGACTTGTCGCTATTCATAGTTCTTTTATGTTCGTTAATGTCAACGGTTAGGTTGCCATCATTTTCACAAGATATTTCGCTGTAATTTTTATCTTGGTTACCTATTTTTTTAGAAACAGATAACATTTTTCCTTTATTTAACTCTGCACTTCTTAAATTCTCTAAAGATATTGAATTTAAAATACGAGGCTTAGATTTGCAAATATTTTGATATTCGCTTAACATATTATAATTTGGATTTTTCATTTTGGTGTCTCCTAATCTAGGGTTATTATTTTAAAGTGTCAACTCTATAAATGTGGTGGTTTTTTATTTTTCAACAAATCTTGTATCTTCTTAAGTTTCTCGCTGCAATTCTTAATTATTACTTAAAAAAGTTAGTTATTTTAATTACAAACCTAATAAATAGCTCAGAATTTGTTAAGAATTATTTATATTTGTGAATATATTTAAATATATAAATTAAATAATAATGACTTATAAATAAATATTATTTGTAAAAAATGTGCCATCAATATAAAAATATTACACATACCCAATTAAACCACAATTTGATAATTTATTCAATAATATAAAGAGTTAATATCTAGAATTATCATACAATGTATCGTTTTGATACATTGTTGCAAAATGATACAAAGGTGATATTTGAAGTTAAATATTTTACTTTCAAACATTTTCCATGATTTAATGTCTCGGTTTTTAGATATTATTTTATTAATAATTTTAAATCATGTACGCCTTGTAACTTCGCTTTGTTTGGTTTATTAACTGATTGTTATTTCTTGATATTCTATTTACGATTATTTTTTGCACTTGAGCACAATTTTACTGAAAGAACAATTGACTTTATTTCGAAAAAATAATTAACGGCACATAAATTATAAATTACTAACTTGAATTTAACAAAAATAATTTTATACTCAAATTTTATTAACATTTTGTAACAGATGGAAAATTATTTTAATATAAGTTAGACATAGAAAATTGGTAAGTAAAAGTTACATACAATAAATTAATAATGGACGGGGAAGTGAGATCGCAAAAATATAAATCAAGCAACTTCCATAAACATTTTCTTTACACTCCTTTTAAGTATTACCTTGCCAACCTTGCCACAAGAGCAAAAGAAAGAAAGGACCCCGAAGCACAAAAAGAGAGAAAAAAATCTAAGCAATTTCTTGAAGAAAAACTTCCGCAAATTACACAAAGATACAAAAGGCGAATTTATAACCGCAAAATAGAAAAAAAGAAAAGCCTCGATTTAAGGGATTCTTATAATGTTTTAGGTTATGTAATTATAATCTTGACAATTTTATGGACGATGACCAATTCTTTTATCGTTTATTACAATTATTTAAATAATACTAAAGACAATATTGAAAATCAGAGCGAAGTTCTGGACTTACTTTCAACAAACTTAATGAACGGCGTTGATAATTATCTTAATTATTTGGGCGACAAAATATTAGTTTTCAATGCCAAGCACAACCCCGAGGCTTTACAAAAAATATTAAAAAAAACTCCGAATCGCGATCTTTTTCAACGCAATATTTCATCTTGGCTAACCATGAAATTTGTTAACACTTCTGGCAAAATAACCGCAACAACTCTTGAAGGAATTGTTAAAAAGCCATATAGCCACCACCCGCATTACCCAGTTGAACGCTCTTCATCAGATCCGTGGCGCTTTAAGGTGGGTAAATTACAACATTTTGAAGACGAAATTAGTAAATATGATTATTTCCCTGTTGCAATGTCAATTGATACTGACGAAAAATTTATTCCTATTGGAACTCTTATCGCCGATGTACCCACGGATAGAATACAAAAAAATATTAAGCGAAGCATTAACAATAACGAGATTTGCTATGTTATAATTGACAAGAATTACGATTTAATAGCAAAATCTGATCAAATAAAAAATTATGACCCCGTATTATTTAAAAATAACGATAAAGTTCAAGAGGTTGTTAATAGTAAAATAAAAAAAAGTGACCATCTTGATAAAAGCTTCAGAATTGGAGATTGTAATTTATTTTATTTTCAGAATTCTGACTACGGCATTTCTGGCTTTGCTGGTTATGATATCAGAAATTTATTGCAAAGATTTAGTTTTCAGCTATTTACCATTATAACACAGTCTTTTGGCGTTGCTGCTATGTTACTTCTGATATTTTTCTTGTTCAGAAAGCTAAAAATTTCTCCATTTTTAAAAGAGCTTCTCAGAGCAAAAACCGAGGCCGAGAAAGCCAATTTGACAAAAAGCCAATTTTTGTCAAATATGAGTCACGAACTAAGAACGCCAATGAACGGTATATTGGGCATGAGTCAAGCTTTGAGAGAATCTGAAAATGTCAAAGAAGATGAACTTGATCAAGCAAATACAATTTATCGCTGCGCCGACGCTTTGTTATTGGTTTTGAACGATATTTTAAACTTTTCAAAAATAGAGGCCAGAAAAATAGATCTTGAAAATATCGACTTTCATCTTTCAACAACCATAAATGATATAACTGATTTAATGGCTCAGTCAGCTACTTCTAAAGGCTTGGAAGTTTTGTCAATTATTGATAACGATGTTCCTGAAATTCTAAATGGCGACCCTGGAAGAATAAGGCAAATTATTACTAACCTTGTTAATAATGCTATAAAATTTACCTCTCATGGGCAAGTTTTAATTCATGTTAAACTTGAAAAAGACGAAGAAGATTCTTGTTTTGTTAATTTTAATATTATTGATAGCGGAATTGGAATTGAAAAAAACAGAATAGAAAAAATGTTTACTCGTTTCACGCAAGCTGATATGTCGACCAACAGAAAATATGGTGGCACGGGTCTCGGCTTATCAATTTGTAAAGAGCTTGTTGAATTAATGACCGGGGAAATAGGAATTAAAAGTGAGTCGGGCAAAGGTTCTAACTTTTGGTTTACTATCCCACTACAAAAAACCAGCGGTGAAGATAGCGAGAAAGATCAAGAGTCGGAAGATGAAATAAATTTCGTAAAAAGAAAAAAATTAGCCCTAATTGAAAAAAATAATGTCGTCAGAAAGGTATTTAGGCATCATTACATGAAAATAGGAAGCAATCTCCAAGAGACCGAAATTGCACCAATAATAATGTCGCGCGACGAAATGACCAAAAAACTTATCGAAGAGGCTAAAAAATTTACAAAACCCAATGTGATTTTTGTTGACCACAACGAATCTGTTGGGGCTGACTCGGTTACAATTGTAAATCAACTTAGAGAGATCAAGGAATTTAAAAAAGTTGCTTTTGTGGTTATGATATCGCCAAAAGACAAATCAAAAATGTCAAAAGAATCTTTAGATATTTTTGCTTCTTACATGATAAAACCAGTTAGAACAGCAAGAATTGTTTCTTGTGTATTGTCGGCCTTAAAATTTAAAAATAAGAAAGAAGGACCAGCAAAAGCTCAGTCATTGCAAGAAAAAGATGTAAGTATGAAGAAAAAAGAAAAATTTAAAGTTTTGTTAAGTGAAGATAATGAAGTTAATATGAGGGTTGCCTCGATGATATTAAAACGATTAGATCTTGACATTGAAACCGTCGAAAACGGACAGGAAGCTATTAATAAATTTATGCATGTAAAATATGATATGATTTTAATGGATTGCATGATGCCGGTTGTTGACGGCTACGAAGCAACCAAAAGAATTAGAATTTTAGAAAAAGAAGGCAATCTAACAAAAACCCCAATAATTGCCCTAACCGCAAATGCAACAGAAGAAGATAGGCAAAAGTGCCTTGAAATAGGAATGGATGATTTTATTTCAAAGCCAATTAAAAGAGAGTTTATCGAAGAAAAAATTAAAACTTGGATTGACAAGAAAGAATAGAATTCTCTTATCGATACAAAATTGCTATCTAAGAAATATTTTTAGCTGATATTTGCGCCAAATAAAATGAAAGAACTAGAAATGTAATATATTATAAAATATTTATAAATTCTATATGGTCCAAAAATAATGCTATTGGCCCCTCTTTATTTTTACCATTTTCGTAAACTTGTGAAGATATCGTTTTCGAAATTTGCTTATCATGACCAAAAATAATAGGCCTTGCTCCGCAATTGTAAGCGCAATCAATATCAGCGATTGTATCACCAACAAACCAAATATTGTTATTTTTAAGATCAATTCCCGATCCACTTAAAGCCAGCTCAACCGGATCTGTCGATGGCTTGTCGGTGTCTGCATCGCCAGCGCCAATTAAAGAGAAGAAATAATTTTCAACTTCTAGCGATTTTGCTTCTTTTCTCAATGTTTTGCCTATTTTGTTACTAACTACAAATTGCAAAATTCCTTTTTGGTTAATTTTTTTAAGCAAATCAAAAGCGTTATCAAGGAATTTAAGCTTTTTAAGGTTGATATTACGATAAGAATTAACATAAAATTCTCCTGCTTCTTGCCACTTATCACCAAAAATTTCAGGAAAAGATTCACGCATTGATTTATGAATTTCGTCTTTAACTTTTTTAAAACTCCACTCTTCGCGCTTAAATTCACGCATTGTTGAATTAATTGCGGCGTGAATTAACGGCCAAGTATCGACCAAAGTATTATCCCAATCGAAAATTATTGCGTCTGGTTTTGGTTGATTTTTTAAATCAATAAAAGCTTCAAGATTTTTTTGATAATTCATAACTTTATTTTATATAAGAAAATTTATTTTTCATTTTTTCATCATGATAATATATATCGCAATCGATAAAATTATAACAATATTCGCTATCAAAAATTTTAATCATTATTTTGTTAGAAATATTTTTTGTAATTCAATAACTCTTTTTGACTAAATAACTTGATATTTCTATCTTAACCCTTCATTTTGAAATAAATTCTTCAATAATATAGCAGTAATTATATTTCTTTTGCTAGCTATGTCTATATTCTGTTATTTTTTTAATTGCGTTATTCAAAGATTTATTGTCAGTGTCAATTTTTTATTAACTTCTTTTAACTCTTGCGCTATTTTAAGCATTGACAGCAAAGAAATTTTTCTTGTTTATTTTTCCGCAACTACAGAAATCGCAACAAATTGAAATATATAATATGTCTCATCAAAAAATCTAACAAGATTCATAATTCTAAAATATTTATCATTTTCAATCATTTTACATATTTAGATTGAAATAATTTTAGCAGAGCATTTTTGCGCTTTTCTAATTTATATCTTTAATTTCTTATCTTGTCTATTATTTCGCTATTATCAATCAAATCTAAACCCGATCTTCTATCATTTTAACAAAATTATCAACGCCATATAATTCAATAAAAGAACCAAGCCTTGGCCCCTGATTTTGACCAAAAAGACCTTGATAAATCAACAAAAACCAATCACGAATATTTTTTTCAAAACCATTTTCTTTTCCAACCGAAAAAACTAAAGTTTGAAGCTGGCTTGAAAGTAAATCTTCGCCTTGTTCATATTTGAAATTTTTGAGATTTTCTTTAAGTTTTAAAATAATAACCTTTTCTTCAGCGCTAAATTCACGATATTCTTTGTTTGCTTTAATAAAGTCATTGTAATAATTTAACGCATTTTTTACCATTTTCGCCAAAAGCGGAGAGTTTTCCGGCGTTAAGCCAGCCTGATACTTCTCTATGAATCCCCACAAAACTTCATCATTTTCGGGGTTGCAAGCGCTTGCTAAATTTAATAAAAGCGAATAAGTTAAGCCGAAATTAATTTGCGGAACTTCGCCAGAATGAATATAAAAAACCGGATTTTCAATTTTTTTCGCCTCGTCACTTTCTTTATTGTAAGAAGATAAAAAGGCCAAATAATCATCCATCGCCTTTGGAATTACATCAAAATAAAGCCTTTTTGCAGTTTTTGGTTTTTGAAACATAAATAACGACATAGACTCTTCAGGGGCGTATTTAAGCCAATCTTCAACCGAAATTCCGTTACCTTTCGACTTTGAAATTTTTTCACCACTATCACTTAAAAACATTTCATATGTAAAATTAACTGGCGGAGCCGATCCTAAAACCGAACAAATTTTCTTATATATTTTTTCATTGGGCTGATGGTCTTTACCGTAAATTTCATAATCAACCTCTAAGCTTCGCCAGCGCGCTCCAAAATCGACTTTCCACTGCAGCTTACAATTTCCACCGGTAACCGAAATGCGTTTTTCTTTGCCATTCATATCTTCATATATCACTTCAGATTTTTTTTTGTCAACGCCCTTCACCCCTTTATCAACGACAATTCCGGACTCTTTGTCAATTGGCATAAAAGGAGAGTATGTTTTTTGACGCTCTTCACCCAAACTTGGCAACATAACAGCCATTATCTCTTCATATTTCTCTAAAACTTTCAACATTGTTTCGTCAAAATCGCCCGATTGATATTTTTCAGTCGCACTAATAAATTCATATTCGAAGCCAAATGAATCTAAAAAAGATCGCAATCTAGAGTTCATGTTATGACCGTAAGACTCGTGGGTTCCAAATGGATCAGGGACTTTACTTAAAGGCTTTCCTAAATTTTCGCGCACCATTTCTTGATTCGGTAAATTATCTGGAACTTTTCTTAGTCCGTCAATATCATCAGAAACGCAAAACATTTTTGTCGGAATTTCTGGCGCCAAAAGCGAAAAAGCATAGCGCACAAACGATGTTCTGACAACTTCGCCAAATGTACCAATATGCGGCAAGCCAGATGGTCCATAGCCAGTTTCAAACAAAACATATCCCTTGTTTGGAATTTTTCCGTCAATTTTTTCTAAAATTCGACGCGCCTCAATAAAGGGCCAGGCTTTTGCGCTTTGATAGATCTCTTTTGTCATAATTTATTAAAAAATAGTCGTTAAAGGTTTTAAATATATTGATTATAGCGATATTTATTGGGGAAATCAAGCAAGAAAAATGCAACTCTTTTTCAAGTTATAAAGCATTAATGAAGCAAAAATGAGCAATATTAACACAGCAAAAGATGTAAAAATCGTAAGTTCGCAAAAAAATAAAATCAAAAATCACGACTGATAATTTCAACCTTCAATTTCGCCATATTTACAAAAGCTTTTTAAAAATCATGTTTTAAACCACTCT
The DNA here is from genome assembly GCA_965661355.1 of Rickettsiales bacterium. Classification (GTDB taxonomy): domain Bacteria; phylum Pseudomonadota; class Alphaproteobacteria; order Rickettsiales; family UBA1997; genus CAMCFD01. The sequence continues at coordinate 49,983 of CBFIDI010000002.1, forward strand.
ACCAACCAACTTGTCACCATCTATTCCTTCAATTAGAACATTGACAAAATCGCCAATTTTGGGTAACTTAGAATTTATATTTACCGCGATATTTTTTTTGGCATCAGGCTTATCTTTAAAACTCGCAACACTATTTTTGTCGCCAAAAACAATTGCAACATCAAGAAAATTATCGGTCTTGCCCGCCATATCTTTTTCAACAACAACTCTTAAAATCTTGCCAATTTGCTTATTCATGAACTCAAAAAGTACCTCTTTCGTCTTTTTGCGTAGCTGCTTTGCCCTTTCTTTAACTATTTTTCCATTAATTTCTGGCATTTTAGCGGCCGGCGTGCCGTCTCTTTTTGAATAAGGAAAAATATGATTAAAAATCAACCCAGCCTCTTCAATTAAATTCAATGAATTTTCAAACATTTCTTGCGTTTCAGTCGGAAATCCTGCAATAATATCTGAGCCAAAAGTAATTTCTGGCCTTAATTTTCTCGCTTTGCGACAAAAATCAACAACTTGCTGTCTTGTGTGACGGCGCTTCATGCGCTTTAAAATCATATCATCACCCGATTGAACACTTAAATGAAAATAAGGCATAAATCGCGGTTCGTTTTCAATTAAATGCCAAAAACCATCGTCAATTTCAGCTACATCAATTGACGAAAGTCTAAGTCTAGGCAATTCTGGCACCAATTTTAAAAGACGCTTAATCATTTGAGAAAGCGTAATTTTAAGCTCAAGATCTTTACCATAATCAGAAATATCAACACCTGTTAAAACAACTTCTTTATGGCCAGACTCGACCATTTTACGGGTCTGAGAGACTATATCACCAAATAAAACAGAACGAGAATTTCCACGCCCAAACGGAATAATACAAAAAGTACAGCGATGATTACAGCCGTTTTGAATTTCGAGAAAAGCCCGAGTCCGGTTTTCAAAATAAGAAACCATTTGCGGCGAGGTTTCTTTTACCGACATAATGTCGTTAACCTTTATTTTACAAGATTCTTCGACTGTTAAAGCAGAGTCGTTTTTTGCCCTGTGTTGATAGAAAATTTTGTTTTTATGATCTAAATTATCAATATTATCTCGTTTTGACCGAGGGTCATAATTTTCAACCCCAGAATCGTTATTCATTTCAAAATCTGGCGACTTAAGATTGTCGATATTGTTATAATAACTCTCAACCTTATTTTTTTCTTGATTACCCAAAACCAAGTCAACCTCTGTCATTTTTGCATAAAATTTAGGGCTAATTTGAGCCGCGCATCCGGTAACAACAATTTTGGCCGTAGGGCTTTCGCGCCTAGCCTTACGCACAGACTGACGAAGTTGTTGTTCGGCCTGAGAAGTAACTGCGCAGCTATTAAATATTATAAGATTTTTTTGACCCGATTGCTGAACTACTTTTTTTATCGCCTCGCTTTCATAAGCATTCAAGCGACAACCGAATGTAACAATTTTGTTATCCATTTCTTCTTCTGTCATTAACAAGAATTGAGTGATTTACGACTCTTTTTACCCCAACCGTGCTAGCAATAATGTCTAGGGCTTCTTTTAACTCATGATCATTTTTTGCTACACCCAAAATATAAACAGTGTTGTTTTCTGTTTTTATTTTAAAATCAGCCGCCGTTACTTTGCGACTAAAAAATAATTTTGATCTAATTTTAGCTGTTATGTAAGAATCAATAAATCCACCAGCAAAATCTCTGGCACCAAGACCTTTTTGCTCGACTTCAACCTCATCAATTAATTCTTTGACTCCGTCAGTATTCCAAACAATTTTATTTGCCTCTTTACCCTTATCAAGATTGCGCACAGTACCAACTAAAAGCACCCTTCCCTCGTTAACCATAACTTTAACAGAATTTCTTGGGGTTTTAAGGTTGTTAAGTAACAAATCTTTGTCAATTTTTATCGAAATAAATACATCTTTCTTGGTGTCTTCTAAAGATTTTTCACGAGTTGTAATTATAACACCAGCAACCGATCCAACGGCAACGGTTTCTACGCATGAAGATAAAAACAAAAATATTAATAAGGTTATTGCAAGTTTTTTCATAATTTATCGCTTTATTTGGTTTATTTGCCTTTATGTAAGAGCCAAAGTATAACATTTGTTATTTTAATTTTAAATGAAATAGTTGCAATTTATTTCGAAATATATTACACTAATTTTTATTAGCCAATTAGTTAAATTACTAAAGGCTAGCAAAACTGCTTCTTTGTGTTTTTCAAAATGCGGGCGTAACTCAGCGGTAGAGTGCTACCTTGCCAAGGTAGATGTCGAGGGTTCGAATCCCTTCGCCCGCTCCAAAATATAGCAAGTCTAAATACTGCAACAAGATAATTTATCCTTTTTGTAGTAACGCGCAAAATCCTATAAGTCAATTTCATTTATCTCAATTAATATTATTTTCAAAAAGTTCGCCTTCAAAAAGCTCGACAATAAAATTTTCTTCACTTAAATTATCCGTAAAATATGTTAATCTCGACAAAGTCAACAGCTCTATATATTATTTTTTAAGTTTTATTTATATTTTAATCATAAATTGCATCATCTAAGCTTTGTCAGTGATTATTTAAGATAAAAATTTCATCAAGATAAGATAAGATAAGATAAGATAAGATAAGATAAGATAAGATAAGCAATAATATTGCTGCGCTAAAAGGTTTTGACAATAATTTTACTGATTAGATTTTAATTTTATAAATAGATTTTATGAAGTTAAAGTTGTATCACTCTAGCGCTATCTATAATTTATTTGATATTAACTCAAATAGTAACATCATAAAATCTGTGGCGAGATTAAGAATTATTGAAAAAAATATATTTTAAAATCAAGTAATTAAGCGCCTTAAAAATAACAAAATACTATCTTGCAATGAATAATTAAGAGAATAGAAATTATTTGGTTTCTATTAAGTCTTTATCAATATCGACCTCTTGATAAAATTCTTGTCCAATTGCAATTTCTTCTCGACCCTTGCTTTTGCGCCATTTATTTGTATCGCGCAGTGAAAATATACAGCCGCAATATTCTTGCTTATAAAATTCTTCTTGCTTAGCAATTTCATACATTCTATTGGCACCGCCACCCTTACGCCAATTATAAGTCCAATATGAAACACCATTATAATTTTTTGCAGCCCTAATTCCGCAATCGTTAATTTGCTCCATATTTTTCCAGCGCGAAATTCCAAGCGAAGAAGTTATGGTCGAAAAGCCATTTTCAAAAGCATAAAGCGCAGTGCGCTCGAACCTCATATCGAAGCATTTTGTGCATCGAACACCTCTTTCTGGTTCATTTTCTAGGCCTTTAGCGCGGCTGAACCAATTTTGTACATCGTAATCGAGGTCAATAAAAGGCATGTCAAGCTTTTTGGCGTAACGAATATTTTCATTTTTGCGAATTTCATATTCTTTCTTTGGGTGAATATTGGGGTTGTAAAATAAAATTGTCACAGCAATGTCCGAAGCTTTCATTCTTTCCATTAAATCACCAGCGCACGGGGCGCAGCAACTATGCATTAAAACCTTGTTATCTTTTGAATTTTCAGGGAGATTTAATTTATAATCGCTTTCTTTTGGCGTTGTCATTTTATATATTTTTATTTATTAATCGATGTTACAAACAAACTTATCGAAGTTGGTGGTTCAAAATTATTAATTTTAGAACTTATAACTTTTCTTATGCCAAACCCTATATTTAAATAGAAGTTTATCTGTTATAATTTAATTGCTCAATCTATCATAAAAACCCAACAAAGCGTTTGTCATGAATATCTGATTTATATAAAGATGATTTTTAGCATTACTTAACATTAAATATTAACCTCCAAATTATATAGTAAATTTATCAAAAAATCAAGATTTAAGCAATTTTCAATCAAAATTCATGTCAATAACAACAAATTACACAAATTAATAAAACGAGAAGGTAAGTGGTAAATATATATTTTATACTAAATAACACCCTTAAATACTAATTTATTAGTTATAATTATTACTAATTTCATCATAAAAACTCAACATTTTGACTTTCTGTATCTCAACTTTGATAATAATTTATTATTTAAGTTAGCCAGACTTAGATTAGCATTTAAAGGCGGATCTTAGCATAATTCACAAAATATCGCTAAAGGCTTGAGTTTTTTCAGATTAAGCGCTATAATTTCTGTAACTTGCCCTTAAAAGAGCGGGCAAAATTTAAACCAAAAAGCTAAAATTAAAATATAAATTTAACTTTAGCACAAATTTAAAAGTCAAAAATGTCTTCACCAATTCTGTCAATTAAAGATGCCTCGATCTCTTTTGCAAAAAAAGTGCTATTTGAAAATTTGTCACTCAATGTCTTTTCTGGTGACAGGGTCTGTGTAATTGGCAAAAATGGCTCGGGCAAAACAAGTTTGATGAATGCGATTTTTGGCAAAATAGATTTCGATTCTGGCGAGCGTTTTATTGCTCCAAATAATTCAATTGGTTATTTAGAGCAAGACGAAAAAATTAAAGAAAACCTGTCGATTAAAGACTATATCACCAAAGAAATTAAGCTTGACGAGCATAAATTATATTTAATTGATATGATTTGCGAAAAGCTTAAAATTGACAAAAATGATTTTACTCACAATTTATCTGGTGGACAAAAGCGTCGTGCGAACCTTGCTAAATCACTAATAATTGAACCCGATATTTTATTATTAGACGAACCTACAAACCATCTTGATCTTGAGATTATTCAATGGCTAGAAACTTACTTACAAAATTATAAAGGCGCGTTAATTTTAATAAGCCACGATCGTAAATTTTTAGAAATAACTTCAAATAAAATTTTTTGGATTAGGGCTGGGTCAATTAAAGTAAATAATGAAGGTTACAAAAAATTTGATGAATGGGGCTTGAAAATTATTGAGCATGAGAATCGCGAAATGAAAAACCTTGAAAAGAAATTCGAACTTGAAAGCGCTTGGCTACAAACCGGAGTAACCGGCAGAAGAAAAAGGAACATTGGCCGACTTCATTATCTTGAAGAACTAAGAAGCAAAATGAAATCGCAAAAACAAATTATTAGCGCCAATCAATCTAATATTAAAATTCATTCAAGCGATAAATTCGAAAAAGATGGGCCGCAAGTTGTTGCTAATCTTAATAATGTCTCAAAATTTTATGGCGAAAATAAAATTATCGAAAATCTTAACATAAAAATCTTAAAAGGTGAGAAAATTGGTATAATTGGCAAGAATGGTAGCGGAAAATCAACATTTTTAAAGCTTTTACTTAAAAAAATTGACCCAAGCTGCGGAACCATAAAATTAGCGCGCGACCTTGAATTTTCTTACTTTGACCAAGATCGAAGTTTAATCACAAAAGGCAAGACCATAAAGGAAATTTTGTGCGAAGATGGTTCAGATTTTGTTCAGCTTTCGGGTGGAAAAGAAAAACATGTTTGTGGCTATTTAAATGATTTTTTATTTGACCCCAAAGATGTCAGCACAATGGCTTCAACACTTTCTGGTGGGCAACAAAATAGACTTATTTTGGCAAAAGTTCTAGCTAATCCAAAAAACTTTCTAATTCTTGACGAACCAACAAATGATCTGGATATGGACAGTCTTGATATTTTGCAAAATTATCTTGAAAAATATCAAGGAACCGCTTTAATTGTAAGTCACGACCGTGATTTTCTTGATAATACCGTAGCTTCAGTTTTGGCTTTTGAAAAAAGCGACGAAAACAACGAAGCCGAAAAAAAACTAACCAAAGAATCGGTTAAAAATTCACCCAGTACAATAAATTATCATTTAGGTGGCTATAGTGATTATGAAAATTATACCAAAAATTTAAAAACGCAGACGCAAAAATTAGTAAAAGTTAAACCGGCCGAAAATTCTGTAAAAAGTAACGGCAAGTCTAATGGCAAAAATATCGAAAAATCAAAATTAAATAAATTATCACCTGGTAAAATAAGAAGTGAAATTGATAAAATTTCTAAGAAAATTACAAAACTAGAAGAAAAAATTCTTGATTTAAACAACGAATTATTAACAACCGAAGATAGAAATTCAGCCAACTTAGCCCAAATTTCAATAGAAATATCAGGAAAACAAGCTCAAATTGAAGAATTTGAAGAAAAATGGCTTGAATTAGAATATTTACTTGAAGATTCATAAAATTAATATATTGGACAATATATCTCAATTTAAAAATAACAAAATGCCAGAATTGCCAGAAGTTGAAACAATAAAAAGGGGCTTAAGAAATATTGAAAATAAAAAAATAACTCAAATTTTTCGCTCTAATAAAAAAATGAGATTTGACTCAAGCCTTGATTTAAGCTTGCTTGAAGGAGGTAAAGTAAAATATATTGATCGCAGAGCGCGCTATTTAATTTTAGGTATTGATGAAAAATACTGCCTTATTATTCATCTAGGAATGAGCGGGAGACTTACTTTTTGCAATCTAGGAAATAAAATCGATAATTACGAAATTCAAAAACATGATCACTTTATTGCAGAGCTTGAAAATAATGAAATTTTAATATTAAACGATCCGCGAAGATTCGGATTTGTCGATTTGATTCATAAGGAAGATTTGAAAAATCACAAAATGCTAGAAAATCTTGGTCCAGAACCGCTTGATCAATCTTTTGATGAAAATTATTTATATAATAAGATAAAAAATAAAATTACCAACATAAAAACTACCATGATGGACAATAAAATTGTCGTTGGCGTTGGAAATATTTATATTAATGAATCACTTTTTGTAGCGAAAATATCACCTTTAAGAAGCGCAAAAACACTTAGAAAATCTGAGCTAAAAAAATTGGTTGAGGCAATAAAATCAATACTTGAAGCTGCAATAACATCTGGCGGATCTTCAATTAATGACTATGTTGACTCAAGTGGAAATTTAGGAAGCTTTCAAAATAATTTTAAAATTTATGGACTTGAAAATGGCAATTGCCTAGAATGTGAAAATGTAATTCAAAGAATTGTCCAAAATGGACGGTCAACCTTTTATTGTTCAAAATGTCAAAAATAAATCATAAAATAGCGTTATTGGTTATATTTTCATTAGCAACATTTTCATGCAATGTTTTTAAATACAACGCCACGCCCGACAAAGCAAATACCGAATTTGTAGACGGCAGTCAAAATATTCCTTTGGCTAGCGGATTAAAGAAAATAGAAGACGATTCTTTAATTTTTGACTCAACTGGCGGTAATGTAATATCGGTTTCGTATACAACAAAAAGTCATCTACCCTCTATCAAAAGTTTTTATATTAGTACCTTACCTCAAATGGGCTGGAAAATTGTAAAAAATAATAACCTAACCTCGGTTGATGTAATTAACTTTGAAAGAGAAAATGAAAAGCTTGAAATTGAATTTGTCGACATGAAAGAAGGGAGTTATGTCAAATTTTTTGCAGAGCTCGGAGTTTAAAAAATATCAATCATCAGCTTATCACCTTTTTTATCTTTATTACTCACAAAATATTATATTTGGAATAATAAGCAGAAGTTTTTTATTTGGCATTAAAGACACTTTCAATTTGCAATTAATTATTAAGGACTAAGAAATTTTATCAAAATTAGATTATTGTAAAAAAATGATTAATTTCGGTGATATTAAGAATTTATTTTGAATTTAAATTAGCAGAAAATATCATAAGAGTCTAGGAATGTGAATTCAGATAGGGTTTTGGATTTTATTTAATATTTTTTGCTAAAATATTTTTCTTTTGCTGCGGCTTTAAAGATGAAAAAATGGCGTTAACTAATAAAAATCCAAAATTAATCAATCATTCGCAAATTACCATAATCTACCTGATTATTATATTTTTTCTTGGTTAGCGCTAATATCAAACCAAAACAAATAGACATAGCAAACATTGATGATCCGCCATAACTTACAAGTGGAAGCGTCATTCCTTTGGTTGGAAAAAGCCTAAGGCTAACACCTATATTGACTACGGTTTGGATAGTGAAATTCATCATCAGGCCAATTAAAGAGATATAAATAAATCGATCTTCTTCTTCTAATAAGCGCTTAGTTATTCTGGTTATTAAATATAAAAAGACCAAAATTAATAATATACAGCTTAAAATTCCAAATTCTTCAGCTATCACAGCAAAAATAAAGTCAGTGTGCGAATCGGGGATAAAGTTTTTAACCAAGCCTTGACCTTGACCCTTACCCAAAAAACCACCACTAACATAAGCGTCAAGCGATCTTTCAACTTGGTAGTTTGTGCTATTTATATCTAAAAATCTGTTAATTCTATCTTCAACATGGGGCAAAAATAAATAAGCCATTATAATTCCCGCAACCCCAATAATTCCGACAATTAACACAATCCACATTGACAAACCAAAAACAAAAAGTTGCGACGCCCAAAGCAAAGATAAAGTTATAGTCATGCCTATATCGGGTTGAGATGCAAGCAAAAAAGCCAAAAAGCCAAAAGCTAATGTTGACAATAAATATTTTAAAGGAATTTTTTGATCATAAAATTTATGTAAAATATAAGCATTTACAATCACGAAAAATGTTTTTGAAAATTCAGAAGGCTGGAAAACAAAGCCCATAAAAGAAATCCATCTTTTTGAGCCCCTAATCTCAACGCCAAAAATTGAAACGCCAATTAAAGCAATAATACAAGATAAAAAACCAGCCACGGCAAACATTATTATGTGATTTTTGCGAAAAAACGAAATAAATATCATAGAAAACATGGCCATTAACGCAAAAATTGCCTGTTTTTCTAAAAAGAAAAATTTAGAAACTCCTATTTTTTTTGCAATTGCTGGGCTAGAAGTGGCTACGGCCGCGAGGCCAAATATTATTATGCCAAATATTATCAAGAAATTTATCTTGTCAATATCAATCCACCATCTTGAAATAAAATTTAACGAACCACGATTAAAAAAACGACTATTACTATTTTGCATTATATTATTTTAAAAAAATGATGAAATTTAGCTTTATTGCAATTATAATTATATGATATAGGAATTGCCATCTTTAAATATATATTTTAAGTTCATCTAAAGTAAGCCCTTCTAAAACTAGATCGCAAATTAAAAGCGTGATTATTTTTAAAAACTACTTTAGAATTACTAATTACAACCAAAAAATGTTAATTTAAAAATGGTATTTCGCATTAGTTAATATTTCAAGATTATTTAAATAAAATTATGACAAATTCATCAAATACTATGTGGGGCGGAAGATTTAAAAGCAGTCCTAGTCAAGCTATGGAAGAAATAAATGAATCTATTACCTTTGACAAAATTCTTTATAAGCAAGATATAATGGGCTCTGTGGCGCATGCTAAAATGCTTGAAAAGAACAAAATTATTGATGAGAAAGATTCTAAAAAAATAATTGAAGGCTTAAAAAAAATTGAAAAAGAAATTTCTGACAATAATTTTACCTTCAAAACTTCACTTGAAGATATTCATATGAATATAGAATCTCGACTAAAAGAAATTATAGGAGACATAGCCGGAAAGCTTCACACTGCACGCTCTAGAAATGATCAAATTGCTACTGATTTTAAAATTTTTGTTAGACAAGAAGGTCAAAAAAATATTCAATTATTAATAGAGCTTTGTAAATCTTTAATAAGTCAAAGCAGCAAGAATATTGACGCAATAATGCCTGGTTATACTCACTTACAAACAGCGCAACCAGTTTTATTTGCGCACCATTTAATGGCTTATTTTCAGATGTTTAAACGCGATATTTCACGCCTTATTGACTTAAATAAAAGAATGAATGAATGCCCCCTTGGGTCTTGCGCTTTGGGTGGAACATCTTTTAAAATTGACAGACATTTTACGGCCAAAGAATTAGGATTTGAAAAGCCGACAGAAAACTCAATGGATAGCGTTTCTGATCGCGACTTTGCTCTTGAATATTTATTTTGTTTATCAACAATTTCAGTTCATCTTTCAAGGCTTGGCGAAGAGATTGTAATTTGGATGTCAAAGGGCTTTGACTTCATAAATCTTTCCGACGCCTTTACTTCTGGCAGCTCTATAATGCCACAAAAGAAAAACCCCGATGCCGCAGAATTAATTCGTGGCAAGTCCGGAAGAATTTTTGGCTCGTTATTTACTCTTTTAAGCGTTTTAAAAGGATTGCCCCTAACTTATTCAAAAGACATGCAAGAAGACAAAGAGCCTGTTTTTGATGCTGCTAAAAATATTGAATTATGCCTCTTAGCAACAATTGGCATGATAGACGACATGAGTGTCAATAAAGATAAAATGCAAATTGCTGCTAAACAAGGGTTTTCTACTGCCACTGACCTTGCTGATTGGTTGGTTAAGAACCTTAAAATACCTTTCAGGCAAGCTCATAATATTACTGGTAAATTAGTAAAAATAGCAGAAGAAAATAATTGCGATTTATCAGATTTGTCACTTGAAAAAATGCAAGAAGTTGAAAGTAAAATTAATAAAAATATTTTTGATGTTCTATCAATAGAAAATTCTATCAATAGCAAGACTAGCTATGGAAGCTCTTCTAAAATAAGCGTTAAGACCCAAATTATTAATGGTAAAAAATTTCTAAATGATATTTAATTAATTTCTTAAATCTATTTAATAACAAGAACTAGTTATTAAATAACTTTTTAAAGTTAAATTTTGAAAGGATTAATATAAATTTTATTTTAAAAATATTTTT
>CBFIDI010000003.1:0-57994 GCA_965661355.1 Rickettsiales bacterium
GAAGCAAATCTCGATGCAAAAGCCTAAATGTTAAACCTGACCTTTAAATTCAGATTTATACAGAATATGCGCCTAGATTTTTATAGTGATTTATTGCTAAAGAAAATAAAGTTTTTATGCAGCCCTAAAGATGGAAAATAGCATTAGATAGCCATTAGAAGATTGGGATGATAATATGTAAATTCATCCATTGTAAATTGAAAATGACATTATTACATTGGTCAAAATCTAGAAAAATAAAGCTTAGTGAATTTGCGACTTTCTAGTATTAAAAATAGATTTGAATTTTACAAGCTAGTTTAAAACAAACTGAACTGGCACCTTAACATCGTAAATGTCATGAGCTGAAGATATGTTATTTACGGCGAATTTCCATCTTTTAATGGTGTTAAGGGCGGCGTGATCTAAAGATTGAAAACCGCTTGACTCGCAAACAGAAACATTCAAGGCTTGACCATTTGAATTAACCTTAGCGCAAACACTAACTTTTCCTTGTTGGCCGCGTCTTTTTGCGTTAATTGGATAAGAGGGGGCAGGATTGTTGACGGCGCCAATTTTGTAATGAACATTTCCAAGGTGACGCGCATTTTTGTCATGTTGGCCATTGTCAGGCTTTGCTTTTGCTAAAATATCTTTTTTAATCAATGTTTTTCTGGCTTGTTTTTCTGGCTTTGAATTTCCAAAAAGGCTATCATTATTAGATTTAGCGGTAATTAAGTTTTTATGTTGGCGTTTTGTAGTTTTTTTAGCTTCTTTGTTGCTAGCGGCGATCAAATTAACGGTTGTAATAACGCCAATATCCATTTTATTATTACCAACAGGAATATTGACTATCATTGCCACAGCTGGTGCCAAATGCAAAAAAACAGAAAGCGATATTATTGTTAATTTTTGATATTTTTTGAACAAATTCTTCATTTATTAATCTTTGGCTATCTTATATCAAGCTGCGTTTTAAATGCTAATTTATCTGTTATAACTTGATTAAATAATCATTTAAAAGATGGCGCTTGGTATAATTTATGATAATTGACCATAAATATTTTATTATTTATAGTCTTGCAAAATAATTATCGTAAATTTTTCTTCAAATGTCAAGTCTTTTGATAATAATTATTATTTTCATTATCATTATCAAATATTTAAACAAAGCTTTTCGATTTATCTTGTCAAAGATGAAGATGCCGCCCCCACTTCAGGCAATTTTGGTTGCGACGGATTTACGCTTGGATCTTTTTCCTCATAAGATATATCTGGCAGCTTAAGACTGTTTTTGGCAGCGTTGTAAGCGGTGTTAGTTCTTTTTTTGGCATTTTTAGTTGTTAATAAAAATTTCGAGAAATAAATTATCCTGACTTTTTGTTTATCTTGATCTAAGAATTCTTTCTCAATTCCCAGAATTCTTGGCTCTCCCTGTTTGATTTTTACTTCATACACTTTTCCATTTGTGGTCTTACCTATATATTTCACCCCATCGCTTCCAAACGCTTTGGCAAATTCGTTTTTTTGAAGGGCTTCTTTAAAATTCTTTTTAAAATCTCCGGCTTTATCAATTATTGATTCGGGGCAGAAGATTTTGTAAATCTCACCTTCGTGATTTATTGATTGAAGGCTGTGTAAATCTACTTGAATACCATCTATTTTTAAGACATATTCTGTTTTCTGGGCCTGTGGTTTAGAAGTCTTTCTGGCGGAGCTTTGAAATAAATCTTTTTGCTGCCTTGCAATCAGGTTATTGTTGCTCTGTATAATTGTCTGTATTTCGAACTCGTTGATGTAAGGATCTAGTTTTTCGATTAACCGCAATCTATCCTCTATGTCTAGTTCATCTTGTGGTTTATTTATATATTCAAGGTAGATTTTTAGTGGTATTTCTTTAGCGAGATCTGAATGTTCACGAATTATGATTGCTATTTGTCGAATTGTATCTTCAGACCCATCATTGTCTGCTGATAAATATTGCAATTTAAATAACGAGTTTAAAAGACTTAGTTTTATTCTAGGGGTTTGTGTCTTTTTTATAGTTTTTTTGTGAATCTCTATGGAACTTGCAAGAGATTTATCTTTATAGCAATGTTGAGGACAGGCTTCGTTATATGTAAGATGGTTGCGAAAGCCAAATGCTGCCTGTAAATTACGAAAATCAATATCTTCTTGCGTTGGTCGATATTCCGAGATTCCCTTATCAAGATAAGACAAGAATACGCTTTTTGATAAATCTAAATTTTGGGTAAATGATATTGACGACAGGTAAAGATCTGGATACGCACCAGAAAGAAAATCTGGATTGATTGAAGATAACTCTTCTTCGCAGACTTGATATTTTTTTTCTTGATTTTTTGTGAATAAGTTTTGTTTTGCAAAAAGCAATGCGAATTCTAGATTAATATCTTCCTTGACAAATTTACTAAACCCTTCTTTTGTAAGAAGTTGGTAAATTACCAAAAATCTACTCAGTCGTAATTTTTCTTCTATTGGCGAAGACGCTTCTTTAGATAATATTTCGATTGCCAATTGCAAAAATTGTAATTTTTTCTCTTCATCCTCAAAATTGGCTAATACGGATCCAAATTTTTTTAAGGATTCGCTATTATTATTTATTGCGTAATCTGTTAAAAATCCTATTATATTGTGATCGTTTTTTTCGCTTCCTGCGTTGATTGCATAATTGGCAAAAATTTCTGCCAATTCTTTTCTTTTCGATGATGTCACATCTCTTTGTTCTTGAATATATTGGGTTGCTTTGTAATAAAAAAGGCAATTATTTAAATGGCTTATCAACAATTTTAGTTCTTCTCGACCACTTGCCTGATAACATTCTTCATTTTCTTTTGCAAGGTTAATGGCTAGTTCTATTGCTTTAAAAAAACCAGAAGTAATAATGGTGCCAATTTTATCACCCACCGCTTCTTTTTCTCTTGAGGTTATGTCTATTACTAATTGAGATATGTTTAATACAGGATCATAATTTTCCTGCGGATTAAGCAAAAATATATTTTTTTCATTAAATTTATCAGAAAACAATTCCTTTAATTTATAAAAAACATGCAGAGTATTAATGAAATTTTTGGCGAACTGAATTTCTTGAGTAAGTTTTTCGTGGTCATATGGTTCGTTAGCGATAATTTTGAAAAATTTATCTTTAATGCTCAATAATAAAGCCTCTCGATGCTTAAAAAATATTTCAATTGTTGACTTGTAAATTTCCGCTATGAGATTTGCATTAATTTCATCAACTTTACTTTGATTTTGATGCACTTGACGCAGAAAGTCTTCAAATTTTGGCGTAAGTTCGAAAAGCATCTCCAGCTCTTTTTCATCGGCGTATTTATCACTGATGACGCTTATATCTTCTATTCCTTGATATATATCAAATTCCTTATTTGGCATTTTCTTTTCTTGATCTTCGGCGCGACCTTGATTAACTCTCTTCGATTTTTCTTTAAGATCAACAATTTCTGATGTTAGAAAAGTTAGCTTTCTCAAAATTTCGTCGATATCAATTTCTTTCTGACCCCTTAGTTCTTGAGCTATTGAATTTATTTGGTAATAAAGCTCTTTATCGTCAACAAAGATATCATTTGGAAATTTCGCATTATATTTCTCGTAAATATATTGTGCAAAAACTGAAGTCAGGCCACAATTGTCTGCATCCATTATGGCAATATCTTTTCCTTGTTCAATCTTGATATATTTATTTTCATTGCATGATATTACTGCATTGGGGAAGGTGTTTTTTAATATATCTTCAATTAATTCTTTGCGTTCTTGTGCGCCACTATTATGATATAAAGAATCGAAAATTGCATATTCAACACCCGATTCCGTTTGTGTTAAGTCTAGTAAAATAAAGTGACCACTATGTTCGACAATATAAGTGCCATATTCTTCGGCGCTTTCTTGTGCCTTTTTTATAACATTTGGCAAATATTCTTCAGGAATTAGATCAGTAGTAATTGAAGAATTGTGAAAATTTTTTTGAGAAAATTTTTGCATCAGATTCGTTATCAAATCTATTCCAATCGACCCCTCTTGCGGTATTGGTTGAGATAAATTTAGCATAACTTATTTACAAATTTGAGTTTATATTTGCGTGATGATAATATAGATAGAGGTAATTTGCAATAGGTGGCTTTGTTTCATAAGAAGACTATTGGTTGCAACTGCCTATGGTTGAAAAGCTTCGAAGATTTATAATATTTCTATGGCGTTCAATTTATCTATATTAACCAATAGTCAAAACAAAAATTAAATGCATGAATTTAATTTGGTTTATTTGCGCAGAAGGGTTTTTGCAATATTTGGAGTTATTGGGGTATTTGGTTATTTGGTTTATTTATCCGGTTCTTTGTTCAGTCATTCCTATGCTTTCCCAATATTTATTGCGTTAATTGGTTTAGGAATTATTTTTCTGGGCATTAAATATCAAAAGAATAAGGCCGAGATTCACCTTGTAATTGAGAGTTGTTTTCCAGACTTTTTGTTGAAGTGGAGACCTGACGAAAGAGCTTAAGATTCACTAAGTCTTAATCCTTGAAGTTTAAAATATCAAGCTTTACAAAATACTTCATTAAATCACAAACCTAAAATTTACGCTAAAAAAGCCTTTTGAAGAGCTTTTTTATATGATTCCTTAGAAATATTGTAAATCTCAAACTTTAAGAAGTGCAATAACTCGAAAAATGATGAGAAGTGATAAATCTTCGCTTTACATCTCGGCTTTGGCGCAAAATATGAGGCAAAAAGATGTTGGCGTTATCATTTCAAGCTATGGCAAAATCCTCGAAAATTAAAGGACTAAAATTTTAAAAAGTTTTGAGTTAGAATAAGAGTGTTAATATTAAAAATGTAATGAAAATTATGAAATGAATAAATTTATCAACAACATTAACGAGGCCTTCCCCCTGTGGAAGGAATTGGACGACGAAACTAAGATTTTAAGTTACATTGAGTTTGTTTTATATTTAGTTAAGCCCACAAGGTGGAATGTTAGACTGTCGAGATTAATTTCGTTAGATCAAGATAAACTTGCGAAAATTCAAAATGTAGCGCTAGAGTTACATAAAGGCCTTAATATTTGGAAAAGATTGTCTCAGGGGACAGTAGAAAGTTATATAAATTTACCCAAGACTATTGATGATAGGGGCAAGGAAATTACAGAAAAAGATGAGGAGACTGGCAAAGAATTTAAGAGGCTAAATAAGTTCAAGGGCAGGGATCTACTATACAACTCATTCAATATACACCATATAAGAATTGATGACACGCAGGGTAAGAAAATAAACCTGTTTGATGAAGAGGTGCATTTTGTGAAGCGTAAACAAAACGAGCTACTTTTTGCTATGTTTGACGATCGTTTCTCAACCGTGTATTTCTTGGATATCTTAAAGCATGATGATTTATACAAATATAGTAAGTTATTAAATATTATAAATAGTGAGGGGTTTCCCAGTCCCTATCAAGACTTTGGTTATGATGCAGTTGGTTTAAAGAATGGATTTACTGATAATGAATTCAAAAAGCTTCTTTTTAGTGGGGGGTCAATGATTTTTGAAGCAGGAGGGCGTCACGTTATTCCATTAAATATGACTACAGTATCTGGCTTTACCGATAAAGTGATTAATCATATATATGCCCCCATAAAAAGACAAGAATTTAATATTACCTTGCCTGCTGATTTTATATATCCAAATCAGATGTTTAGTGAATTTTATCAACTAAATTTTCAATCATGAAAGCCATAATATTCGCCCGAGTATCAACCGCAGAACAAGAGCAAGAAGGTCATTCAATTGAAGCTCAAATCAACAAGCTTCGAGACTATTGCCATAAACAAAGCCTTGAAATCATCAAAGAATATGAAGTGGTCGAAAGCTCAACAAGGGGAGAGCGACCAGAATTTCATAAAATGATTGATTTCGTTAATAGTCAAAAAGGCACAATCGCCCTAGTGTGCGATAAAGTTGATCGCTTGCAAAGAGGATTCACTGAATTACCAATTCTTGATAAACTCCGCAAAGAAAACAAACTAATTCTTCATTTTCTTGACATAGGGAGGCTTGATAGCGAATCAAACAGTCAACAAATATCATTTTATCAAATGTCGGTTGTTATGGCTAATGCTTACACTAATGCAATCTCTGACAATGTAAAAAGAAGTCTGCTTCACAAATTAAATAGTGGTGAATGTATAAGAATGGCTCCACTTGGTTATTTAAACATAAAAGACTCAAATGGCAAATCAGATGTCATAATTGACCAAGAACGAGCTTATTTAATTAAAGAAATGTTCGAAATGTATGCAACTGGCGCATTCTCATTATCAGACCTCGCCAAATTCACCAAAGAAAAAAACCTAACCAACATTTTCCACAAAGGCGAATCAAAACCAATTGCCAAAAGCGTAATTTGCAATATCCTAAAAAACCCGTTTTATTATGGCCAACAATATGTCAAAAAAACCAACCAACTTTATCCACATAAATATCCGCCAATTATCTCAGAAGAAATTTTCAACGAGTGCCAAAGAATCAACTTACTTCGCTCACAGCAAAACAACCGAATCCAAGCAATTCAATCCTCAAAGAAAGAATTTGTTTTCAAAAGCCTAATTAAATGCGCTATAACAGGCCGCACAGTTTCATCAGACAGAAAAGAAGCCAAAACCAACAAAAACACTTATCTCATCACTTGGAACCCAAAAAACCCAAGCAAAAAACTCTATATCCCCGAAAATGATGTTTTAAAACAAGTTTCGCAAGTTTTTAAATCAATCGCTGTGCCAGAAGAAATGCTTGAAGAAATCACCAATCATTTGCAAAAATCGCATAAGGCAGAAAAGGAATTTCACAAACATAAAATTGAAGCTTTAAGAAAAGAGGAAGATTTAATCCAGACCAAAACCAATCGCTTACTTGATTTATATCTTGAAAAATCAATAACCCAAGAAGTTTACGAAAATAAAAGTGCAGAATTGAAAACAAGACTTGCCAAACTAAAAACAGAAAAAACCCTTTATGATAAAGCTGATAATGACTTCAAAACCACGGTAATCACCGCATTTCGACTTGCCAATAAAGCAAATCAACTTTTCGAAAGTTCGAAAACCACCGAAAAACGCCAATTAATCAATTTCGTTTTTTCGAACCTAACTTTAAGAGGCACAAAGCTAGAATTTACGCTACGCAAACCCTTCGACATGATGGTGAATTTGAAGAACTGTTCAGACTGGCTGGGACGGTAGGATTCGAACCTACGCATGGCGGAACCAAAATCCGCTGCCTTACCGCTTGGCCACGTCCCAATGATGTGCTTTGACGAATATTTAGAATTTGCAAGAAGCTGCAAAGTCCGTTTCTTGAAATCAAGAATATCATATTACTCAATTTTTGTCAAGAAAAAAGCTAAATTCTATTTTTGTTTTTGATATTTTGTCAAAAAAACTCTAAACAAATTGATTATTGCTTTAAAGACAATTCTCAAAAAAATGCTTTAAATTAACTTGGCTCGACCTATTTCTCTTTCAAGACATTACACTAAGCCCCGCCTTTAAGTGTCAAATTATTTGGCCCTAAATTAGCGTATAAAAATGCGGCTTGATATAATGTTTTTGCTTAAAATCTAGGCTAAAAAAGTAAAGTTTAATAGGTTAATTATGTCAATCATATTCTATAAAAACATAATTGATATTTAGAGTCATTAATAAAATCGCTTATTATAATTTTGTAAGCACTTTTGCAGAATCCAGACCAAGATCTTGCTGTTTCTGACAATTAACCCGGAGATTTTGAAGATTTTATATAATTGACTTATTTGAAAAATACGATATAATTGCGTCGTTAGTAATTAAATTATTAAAAAGATGATAGAAATAGCCAATTCTTCTAAAAATATCGAAATTGACTATAACCAAGCGGTTCAACAAATTTGTTCAATTTGTGAAAATTTTTCGGCCACATCTTCAAATGTCTTTGCTGTAACTTTTGCAATTTTTATTTTATCTTGTTTTGTTGGATATTTTGTTGTTTGGCGCGTCACCCCAGCTTTGCACGCGCCATTAATGGCCGTCACTAATGCTGTTTCTGGTGTTATATTAGTTGGCGCAATTGTTGCTCTGGGCAAGTTTGAAGGCGGAGTTTCTGTTGTTGGTGTTCTAAGTTTTTCGGCCATTATAATTGCCAGCATCAACATTTTTGGTGGGTTTTTTGTTACTTATCGCATGCTTGAAATGTTTAAAAAAAGATAATCCAACTAAGCCAAGCTAAATTTTCTTGCGCGGGCTTTCAATTCTGGTTATACAAAATTTTAAATCTGACAAAATTTTGCTAAAATCTGCGGTTAAAATTTCTTTTCTGGCTATTATTATGTAGTCTTTGTTTGACTTGCCGAATTTTAACATTATATTTCTGGCCGCTTCGCGTAATTTCCTTTTTGCTTTGTTTCGAGCCACGGCATTGCCTATTTTTTTACTTGCTGTAAATCCAATTCGACAAAATTCTTTAGCGTTAAGAGATAATTCGCAATTATAGCTATATTTTTGCGGCGAATTATCACAAAGTAATATTAGGCTTTTGGCTATAAATTTATTGCCATCTTTACTGATTTTCTTAAAATCTGCGCTGTTTTTTATGCTAAGCAATTTCATTTATTGTGAAATGTTAAATTAAGATTGTCATATTGTTATAATACTATTTTGTTTTGGGACAATATATGGCTAAAAACTGTATAATACCAAAGTTGCATCTATAAATCAACTTTTAGACTTTTTTCAGTCGCAATTTATTCATCTGCAGTAATAAATATTAAGATAAATTATATTATTCTAACTTTACGAATAACAATTTATAAGACCAAAACTTTTGCAATATATCGGGTAATATTTCTCATTTTTTACAATAATTTATCTTAATGAAATTGATTAAAGCTTCTAAGGTCAATTTTAAGGTTAATGTAATATAATATAATATAATGCCATTTTGATCTAGATCTTCACGATGATTCTTTTACTAAAAAGATAAAATATTTATTACAGTCCTTAAAGATAGTAATTTATATTGTACCAAGCGCCAATTTTTAAATGATAATAAGGGATAGATAATTATAATTAGTAAATTTATTGGACAAAAACAAAGTATAAATCTGACGCTTTAAAGGTGGTTGCAAATTACTAACTTTACCTAGCCCTGATATTGGTCTTTTTATTTACGCTTTATTTTTAAGTAAAATATTTGAAGCGATAAATTTTTAGTTAGGGGTTGTGTGTTATAAAGATATATAAAGTTTCTGCTGAGAATTCAAATCAACAAAGAGTAAGTCTAAAAGGTAATAAATAATTGAATTGATGAAAAAAATTTTTATAATATACTCATGATAGAAAATGGGAATATTTTTGTTTATTATTATAGTTCTAAAGCTTTACTAAAATAGCATTTGGTTAGAATTAAATAACTTTAACAATCTTTTAAAATATGATTTTTAAATGCTTGATATAGACTTGAAGCTTCAAGTCTATATTTGTTTAGTTTTGAGTTGGCTTGAGAGAGGTCTTTTTAGCTTAAACTGCAAGCTCTTTGCGGCCCTTTGCCCTTCTGGCGTTAATAATTTTGCGACCCGATGCTGTTTTCATGCGCGCTCTAAAGCCGTGCTTTCTGGCTCTTTTTATTTTACTTGGTTGCCATGTTCTTTTTGTAGACATTGTTCGTGCTTAAATTTTACTGTTATAGTATAAGTTTAGAGCTAAATATTATAAAATATATTTCTCTAAGTTGCAAGTTTTTATTTTTTATACAATTTTTGATTATATGTGGTTAAATAATAGTTTACCGACTAATTTTTATTAAGAAAAACTAAAAATCAATTAAAATTTGCCACCATTGGCCTTAAGAATTTATTTAGTAAAAAATGGTAAAGTTCTATTTTTTGCATATTTTGCCATAAGATATGCTTATTTTATCGGCAAGTTCTAGTTGAACCAAAGCTATATTTACAAGCCTTGCGGGTGCTTGGGTTAAATTTATTATTTCTTCTGTTGTAAATGGAATATAGCTTATTCTGCGCTCTATCTCTTCTTTAACTTTATTGATGTCTTTTTCAGACGGGAATCTTGCCGGTTTAAAATCGAATCCCTTTCTCTGTTCTTCTTCAAATTTACCGCTATTGCCGAAAATACCTCTGAGGCGACGCATTTCTTTTAATATTTTTTCAGAGTTTAGGGTAAATATAGCTCCTTCATCAATTAAGAGATTGCTGCCGTGAGTTCTGGGGTCGGCCGGAAAACCCGGTACGGCAAAAACTTCGCGCCCCTGATCTAGGGCGAATCTGGCGGTGGCGAGACTTCCGGACTGAACTCCGGCTTCGACCACTACTACGCCATAAGAAATTCCGGAAATTATTCGGTTGCGCTGAATAAAGTTAGAGCCACGAGGCTTAGCGTTAAAGGGTTGTTCAGAAACTATTACGCCATTTTCCTTCACCTTTTGGTAGAGGTCTTTATTTTCAAACGGATAAATATTGTTAATACCGCCGGCAATGACCGCTGCTGTGCCATAGCCAATGCTTCCGCGGTGCGCCGCAGAGTCAATTCCTTTGGCAAGTCCAGAAATAACAGGAATTTCTCGCCTTGCAAGATCAAGTGCCATATCTTCGGCGAACCGACAAGCGTGAAAGCTAGCATTTCGGGGTCCAACCATAGCAATGCTGTCTTCATTTAGGAATTTAGTATTGCCAATTGTTGTCAATATTGGCGCTGGGTCGTAAATTTCGCGCACCATTCTAGGATATTCGTCGTCAAGATAGGTTATGATTTTAGCGCCAAAATTTTCGCAATTTTGTAATTCTTGCTCAACTAAAGATTTGTCACAAATTTTTAGCCCTTTTCTAAGGCCTCCATTTTCAGAAAGATGGGGGGTTTTTTCAATTGCTTCTTTGGTGTTGCAGTCAAAAATTTCCATAATACGGAAAAATGTTGCTGGGCCAATATTTGCGGTTCTTGCAAGACGGATCCAATCGAATTTCTCTTGCCAAGACAAGTTTTTAGCTTTTAGTTTCATGATTTTTGGTGTTTCTGGTGTTTTTGTAAATTATGCAAAATAATACTCTTAACTTTGCAATTTTTCAAGGATTTTTTAAGGCAATAACATTTTTATCTTCGAGGCCAAGTAAGGACAAAATATTTTTTGTTAAAAAAGCGAAATTTTTATTTATAATTTGAGAGCCAGAAAAATATGAATCTTAATTTGGGTAAGTGCCTTAAATTTAACATAAGGGCGCGTCTTTAAACTTAAATAGGGGATAAAATATTTTTAGCAAAAACATTAGAAATCTAGATAGCACAAAGATAGGTTTCTAAATTTTTATGATGATTTTTGTTAAGAAATATGAAGTTCTTATTTAACTTTGAAATGTGCATTGTGGCTTGGTGATATTATTTTTAATTTGTAACTTAGCTTAACTGTTTGTTTATTAGGCAATATCAAGAAAATGAACATCTAAAAACTTCTAATATTGTTAATTTTAATTCTTTAAATATTGAAAATGGCGTCATGTTAAAATTTTAACATAATTTTGCCGTTAAGTGATTTTGTTAATAAATGGCAAAGAAGGTTGGTGTGATGGCTATTTAAATTTTTTAGATTTTAGTAATAAATTATAAAATGTAAATTATTAATAAAAGTTTGCAAGTTGCTTCAGCAGGTTCTTTTTTGTACGAATTTATTATATTTTGAATTTGTTATTAAGAAATTTTGAGCCTTATGTCAGTGAGCTATTCAAGAGTGTTGGCTTTTTTGATTTTGGTTAAATAGATATTAATTTCTTTTTTCAAAACTTTACCCAGCAAATAAAGGCCAATAATATTTGGTAAGCACATTGCTAAGGTAATGCTGTCAGTAATGCCAATAATTGTGTTGAGGTTTAATAGGCCGCCTGAAATAAATAAAAAAACGCAATAAATAAAGTAATATATTTTTATATTAGCTTTGCCAAAAATATAACGAAAAGCACTAGCGCCATAATAGCCATAAGTTATTACGGTTGAATAAGCAAAAAGGAATATTACTATCATTAAAATATAAGAAAGCCAGACAGAAACCGACTCGAAAGCCATAGAGGTAATTTGAATTCCTTCGAGGCTGTTTATTTGGTAAGCCTTTGTAACAACTATAACTAGGCCAGTCATAGTGCAAATTATTACGGTGTCGATAAATGAGTTGAGGCCGCCAAGAAGCCCTTGCCTAACTGGCTCGGAAGTTTTTGCGGCGCTATGAGTGATGGAATTTATGCCAAGACCAGAAGCGTTTGAAAATATTGCCCTTTTGACTCCAGCTATAATTGCCCCTGTCATGCCACCAGCAATTGCTTTTATATCGAACGCTTTTTGAAATATTAAACCAAAGGCCGGAATTATTTTGTCGTAATTAATAGTTAAAACTATTAAGCAAATTGTTATATATAGCGCAACCATTATCGGAACAATTAATTCTGTAAGGTTGGCTATTCTTTTTAGGCCGCCAATTAAAACAAGACCGGTCATTATTGAAAGAAATAAAGAAATATAGTTGCTATATCCTTTTAATATATCGGCGTTTGTAGTAACAATGATTGTTGCTTGGTTAATTTGAAACATTGAAACGCCAATTGATCCTAATAAACAAGTTGCGGCAAAGGCAAAAGCTAAAGCTAGACCGGTTTTTTTACGATTAATATCGGCAAGCCCAAATCTTAAATAACAAAAAGGTCCGCCGCGAACGGTGCCGTCGGCGTCAATTTTACGATATTTTACACTCAGCGTAGTTTCTGCTAAAGACATCGCCATGCATAAAAAGCCCATTGCAACCATCCAAAAAATTGCTCCAACGCCGCCAAGGGCTATGGCAATTGCAACGCCAGCAATATTACCAATGCCGACGGTTGAAGCAATTGTTGTAATAACTGATTGCACCGGAGATATTTCGCCTAAATCATGTTTTGAAGAGAATTTCTGTGAGTTAAATAATACTTTGACCGAATGTGCAAAAAGTCGGAAATTAACAAACTTTAAAGTAATACTGAAAAATATTGCGGCAAAAGCAATCCAAATAACTAAAAAAGGAACCCCTTCAAAGCCACAGTTTGAAAGCTTTTGCGCCATGCAGCTAGTATAATTTTTGCCTTGAAAAAAAGGGTAATATAATATTGTGTCTATATCTTTTGAAAGGTTTTGAAAGAAATTATTTAAAACTTGTTTTGTAGACATTGACTTTTAAAAATTTAAAGTTATTTTAAATGTTGAACGCGAAAGATCTTGCAAAATAACTTAAGAAAGCGTTTTGCGCCTAATATTAAAAATTAATTGAAACGCTAACTTAAATTATAGGCCGATTGAATTATTAAAATTCAGGCTTTTAATTTTTTTAAATAAAGAACTGATATTTTAGATGGTAGTACAAGCAAAAAAATATTCAATAGTAAATTTAATTAAAAATTCATTTTCTTATCACGAAAATTGGCAAAAAGCTTGGAAAAGCCCCGCGCCAAGGAAGTCTTATGATGTAATAATTATTGGCGGTGGCGGTCATGGATTGGCAAGTGCTTATTATTTAGCGAAAAATTACGGCATAAAAAATGTTGCGGTGCTTGAAAAAGGCTATATTGGCGGTGGAAATACCGGAAGAAACACAACAATTATTCGTTCGAATTATTTATTTGATGAATCTTCAAGGCTTTTTGATTTAAGTTTAAAATTATGGGAAGGTTTAAGCTCGGACCTGAACTTTAATGTTATGTTTTCGCAAAGGGGAGTTTTGAATTTGGGTCACACTTTGCAATGTATGCGAGATATCAAAAGAAGAGTTAACGCCAATAGGTTAAACGGAATTGACAGCGAAATTTTAAATGCCCAAGAAGTTAAAGAATTTTGCCCGCAAATTAACATTTCTAAAGATGCAAGATATCCAGTTATGGGCGCGTCTTTACAAAGAAAAGCCGGAACCGCCAGACATGACGCTGTGGCTTGGGGTTATGCGCGAGCAGCAGATAGCTACGGAGTTGACATAATTCAGAATTGTGAAGTTAAAAATTTAAAAATTGATAAAGGTGCCATTGTAGGAGTTGAAACAACAAAAGGCTATATTGGAGCAAAAAAAGTAGGAATTGCGGTTGCGGGTCATTCTAGTGTTTTGGCCGATATGGCTGGTTTTAGGTTGCCAGTTAATAGTCGCCCGCTTCAAGCTTGCGTGTCAGAGCCAGTTAAGCCAATTCTTGACACGGTCGTAATGTCAAATCATGTTCATGCTTATGTTAGTCAAACCGATAAAGGTGATATTGTAATTGGTTCTGGAACCGATGCTTACAATGGCTATGGCCAGCGCGGAAGCGTTCATATTGTCGAGCATTCAATTGCGGCCGTGCTTGAGCTTTTTCCGCAATTTAAAAGAATTAAATTTAATCGCCAATGGGGCGGAATTGTTGATGTTTGCCCCGATGCTTGCCCTATTGTTGGCAAAACTCCTGTGAAGAATTTATTTTTAAATTGCGGTTGGGGAACTGGTGGTTTCAAAGCCACACCCGGCTCTGGCTATGTTTTTGCTCATACAATTGCTAAAGACGAACCACATAAGGCAAATGCACCATTTTCATTAGACAGATTTACAACGGGAGATTTAATAGATGAGCATAACGCCGCTGGTGTTGCACATTAAAAAGGAGAAAAAATGTTAATAATAGATTGTCCATATTGCGGAAAAAGAAATGAATTAGAGTTTAGTTATGGCGGTGAAGCTCATATAAAAAGACCTGAAGATCCTTCAAAACTTAGCGATAAAGAGTGGGCAGATTATGTTTTTATGAATAGTAATAATAAGGGCCAATATAAAGAATTGTGGTATCATGTGGCAGGGTGCAGAAAATGGTTCAACGCCGAGCGCGACACGGTAACTTATAAAATTAATCGCTGTTACAAAATTGGCGAAAAATAAATTGCAATAAGTGAATAGGAAGATAAAGAAATGACAGCAAAAAGAATTAAAAATACAGCAAAGCAGAAAATTAATTTTACTTATAACTCAAAAAAATATATTGGCTTTAAAGGCGATAGTTTGGCGGCGGCGTTAATTGCTAATAATGTTAGCGTTGTAACTAGAAGTTTTAAATATCGTAGAAAGCGTGGCGTTATGACATCTGGCGCTGAAGAGCCAAACGCTTTAATGCAAATTGATTTAGGCGCAAAAACAATTCCCAATATTAAAGCAACACAAATTGAAATTTATGAAGGTTTGGTTGCAAAAAGTGTTAACTCGGGCAAAAATCCTAATTTTGACTTGGGAGCTATTATTGGTTTATTCTCAAAATTTATTCCGGCTGGGTTTTACTATAAAACTTTTATGTGGCCAAAATCATTTTGGATGAAATATGAATATTTTTTGAGGAAATTTGCCGGTTTTGGCAAAAGCCCTAAAGAAGAAGATCCCGATTTTTATGACCATGTGAATTACCATGTTGATATTTTAATTGTTGGCGCTGGTTTATCCGGAATTGCAGCAGCAAAAAGCGCCTTAAAAAGTGGCGCACGAGTTTTGTTAGTTGATGAAAACCCAGAAATAGGCGGTAAATCACTTTATCAAAATATTAAAATTGATGGCAAGAATTCTAAAAAATATATTGCACAGGCAAAAAAACAGTTAGACGAGGATAAAAATTTAAAAATTTTAACTTACAGTACTGCTTTTGGATATTATGATCATAATTTGGTTTATGTTAATGAAAGAAAAGAGGAAAAATTAAGGAAAGAAGGCAAAAAAACAATACAAAAATTGGCGCGAGAAAGAATTTGGAAAGTTAGAGCGAAAAAAGTAATTCTGGCAACGGGTGCAATTGAAAGGCCGATTATTTTTGAAAATAACGATAAACCGGGTGTTATGATGGCGGACTCGGTTTTGAAATATTTGAATTATTATGATGTGTTACCAGGAGAAAACCCAGTTATTTTTACCAATAATGACAGCGCTTACAATCTTGCCTTTGCATTACTTGAAAATAAAGTAAATATTGCTGGAATTATAGATGTAAGAAATGAAATTGACGAAAAAATTATTCAAAAACTAGCGGGAGAAGTTAAGATTTATAAAGGTTATGCTCTTCAAAGGGCAAATGGAAATAAAGGGGTTAGCTCGGTTACTATTAGAAAAATTGCCGATGATAAAAAATTATTAACGGGTGAGAAAATTAAAATAAAATGTGATTTGGTCGCGGTTTCTGGTGGTTTTAATCCGGTAATTCATCTAAGTTCACAATCGGGCGCAAAGGCAATTTATAATGATAAAAAAGCAACATTCTTACCAGGTAAACCAGTGCAAGAAGAGGTTTCTGTTGGCTCTTGCAAGGGTGACTATTTAGCTCAAAGCTGCTTTGATGAGTCTTTTAAAGTTGGTCAAAAAATTGTCAAAGATCTTGGTTTCAAGCCTGCAAGGGCAAAAGAAGTTAAGATTGAAGAATTGAATTTAGAAGGTTTTGAAAATTACTTTATTGTTAAAGATAATAAGTCATATTTAAGATCAGGTAAGCAATTTATTGATATGCAAGGTGATGTAACAAGTTCTGATATCGAGCTTGCGGCGCGTGAAGGTTATGAATCAATCGAGCATGTTAAAAGATATACTGCCCTAGGATTTGGCACAGACCAAGGAAAAATTGGCAATATAATTGGCATTTTAATTTTAGCTGACATTCTAGGTAAAAAGCCGCAAGAAGTCGGCACAACAACTTTTAGGCCAGCATATACACCAGTTACTTTTGGGGCTTTTGCCGGACAAAATACAAAAGAACTTTACGACCCAGTTAGAAAAACGCCAATTCATAAATGGCATATTGAAAATGGAGCTTTGTTTGAAGATGTCGGCCAGTGGAAGCGGGCTTGGTATTATTCGAAAAAAGGCGAAAAAATGCAAGATTCTTTAAATCGCGAAACGCTTTCGGCTCATAATTCGGCCGCAATAATGGACGCCACCACGCTTGGCAAAATTGACATTAAGGGTCCAGACGCTGCTAAGTTTTTGAATATGGTTTATACTAATAGTTGGCTAAAATTAGGCATTGGAAAATGTCGTTACGGAATTATGCTTGGCGAAGATGGAATGATTATTGACGATGGCGTAACAATGCGCTTGGCTGAAGATCATTATGTAATGACAACAACGACGGGTGGCGCGGCTAGAATTTTACAATTTCTAGAATTTTGGTTGCAAACCAAGTGGCCAAATTTGAAAGTATATTTAACTTCTTTAACCGATCATTACGCGGCAATGGCAATTTCGGGGCCTAATAGCCGTAAAATTATGAAGAAAATATTTAAAGATGTTGATTTTTCAAAAGATGATTTTCCTTTTATGTCATTTAAAGATATTGAATTTAAAGGTGTAAAGTTGAGAATTTTAAGAATTAGCTTTACGGGCGAGTTATCTTATGAAATACATATTAATGCAAATTACGCAAGATCGATGTGGGATTTAGTGATGAAAGAGGGTAAGCGGTTCAATATTACTCCTTACGGAACTGAGGCAATGCATATTTTACGCGCCGAAAAGGGTTTTATTATTGTGGGTCAAGATACTGACGGAACGCTTACCCCGTCTGATGCGAATATGAATTGGGCAGTTGGCAAGAAAAAGTCTGACTTTTTAGGAATGCGCTCTTTATCGCGCCCCGATATGATTAAAAAAGGAAGAAAACAGCTTGTTGGCCTTGAAACTGAAAATTCTCAAGACATAATTGAAGAAGGTTCACAAATTGTCGATGATAAAAGTCAAGATAAGCCACTGAAAATGCACGGCCATGTTACTTCAAGTTATTATAGTGCAATTTTAAAAAAATCGATTGCTTTAGCTTTGATTAAAGATGGATTGTCGCGCGAGGGCGACTTTATTTACGCAATGTCGCAGGGTAAAGAGCCAATAAAAGCGAAAATTGTTTCAGCGGTATTTTATGATCCAAAAGGAGAGCGTCAAAATGTCTAGTTTAAAAAAAGAAAGCCCATTAGAATTCTTGAATTTAGAAGAGAAAATAAATAATTCTGATCTAAAAAAATCTAAAATCTTAGCTTCTCAAATTAAATTTTGCGGCTTTCTGAACTTGAGGGGGGTTTTTAATGATATTTCTCAGGAAATTAATTCTATTTTGAATTTAAAATTACCGCAAAAGGTTAATAAATTTGTTGAAAATGATGAATTTAGAGTTTTTTGTTTATCGCCAGATGAATGGCTTGTTGTAACAAAAGAAGATTGCGAAGATAAAGTAAAAGAAAAAATTGATGAAGCATTAAGTAAAAAGTTTTACGCCTTAACAAATGTAACTGGTGGCAATATTATTTTACGACTTAAAGGAGAAAATATGCGCGAACTTTTAAATAAAGGAAGTGATATTGATTTTCATCAAGACTATTTTCAAATTGGAGATTTGGCGCAGACCCAAATTGCGCACTCGGTTGCCTTTGTTGCCAGAACAGGCGATGATGTTTTTGACATTGTTGTAAGAAGAAGTTTTGCGGAATATTTATGGTTATTTTTCGAGAAAAATGCTGCTGAATATGGTTTTGCGGTGGTTGATAAAATTGATATTTAATTTTATATGCATAAAAACCTGTTGTAAGTTTTGCAATATGATATATGTGAGATTTTTTGACTAAAACTTATATGAACTCAATATCGCAAAGTTAAAATGGAGTAAGATCAAAAAGATAAAGTCTAAAACTGACTTAGTTTTTAATTTTGTAACTTTTTTTTAACATTGTAAATAAAATAATACTAAGTGTTAAATTCAGTCCAACAATATAAAGCATTCCAAAAGTTAAGTTACCGTCACTATGGCCAGTTAGGGCGTAACGAAAACCATCTATCATATAAAAAAATGGATTAAAATGAGCGACATTTTTCCAAAAATCAGGTAAAGCATTTGTTGAATAAAAAGTTCCGGACAAGAAAGTTAAGGGCGTAATTAAATAACTTGTAACGGCTGACATTTGATCGAAAGTTTCAGATATTATTCCACATAAAATTCCGAGCAGACCTAAAAACATACAAGCAAAAAATAAATAGAAGAAGGCGTGCAACGGGTGGATGATGTCAAGGTCAACAAATGGCATAATTGCTACCCAAGCGACAACAGAAACCATTAATCCGCGCAAAAGTGCACCAAGGCCAAAAGCTAAAAGAATTTCAAGTGGACCTAGCGGTGGAATTAAATAATCTATAAAATGCCCCAAAACTCTACCCATAACCATTGAAGATGAAGAATTGGCGAATGAATTTTGCATCGAAGCCATCATGATTAATCCGGCCGAGACAAAAACCGAAAACTCAACGCCACCAATTTCACGCAAATGATTGCCGACAGCAAGGGTAAAAACGGCCAAAAATAACATTATATTAACCACTGGCGACAATAAAGTTTGATGATAGACCTTCATAAATCGCCAAATCTCTTTTTTTAATAATGTGTATGCGCCGAACCAGTTTATTGACATAATTGAATTTACGAGTTATAATTATAATGTTTTAGGTTAAGTGCTCTAATTTTTCAGTTAGCAGCTTTAGATATTTATTAAAAAGCAGATTTTTATCATTTTCTATCTAAATTTACCTAATTTTAGTTATTTCTTAAAGATTTTATTGTAAAAATCACATAATTTTGTATTTCATGAGTGATATAGATAATATATTAAATAATTTTAATTCGCAATTCAAAAAAGTTGATAATTTAACCATGTTAAGTGAGTTGAAAGCGAGTTTTTTGGGTAAAAAGGGTGAAGTAACTGTGCTTTTTACAAAAATAAAAGACATTACGCCAGAAGAAAAAAAAGAATTTGGAGCGGCGGTTAATAAGATTAGAAATGAAATTTCGAGTAAAATTGACGAAAAAAGGCAATATTTTGAAGATTTAGAGCTTGAAGCAAAGTTAAAGTTACAAAAAATTGATGTCACCGAGCCAGTTAGAAAAGAAAGAAATGGCCTAATTCACCCAATTTCACAAGTTTCAAGAGAAATTCGTGAAATTTTTCATGGTTTGGGATTTAGTTTCTCTGAAGGGCCACAAATTGAAGAAGACTTTTTTAATTTTACAGCCCTTAATATCCCAAAAGATCACCCGGCGCGCCAAATGCAAGACACTTTTTATTTGAAGGGCGATAGCGAAAAATTACTCAGGACCCACACATCAAACACGCAAATTCGCAAAATGATAGGTGGAAAACCGCCATTTAAAAGCGCCTCTTTGGGGCGGGTTTTTCGTCGCGATTCTGATCAAACGCACACGCCTATGTTTCATCAAATTGAGGGTTTTGTATTGGATGAAAAGGCGACGATGGCTAATTTGAAATGGGTTTTAGAAGAGTTTTTAAGGCAATTTTTCGAGACTTCGGACATTCATCTCAGATTTAGGCCAAGCTTTTTTCCTTTTACCGAGCCTTCGGCTGAGGTTGACATTGGATATAAAAAAGAAAAAGGCAGAATTAAAATTGGAAGCGATGAAAATTTTATGGAAATTTTGGGTTGTGGCATGATTCACCCTAATGTTATAAAAAATTGCGAAATTGACGCTGAGAAATATCAAGGATTTGCTTTTGGAATTGGCGTAGAAAGATTGGCAATGCTAAAATATGGAATTGAAGATTTAAGAATGTTTTTTGATAATGATTTAAGATTTTTGAATCATTACGGGTTTTAGTTAAAAAAATCTTTGATTTTTTTAAGGATTGAGTTCTGATTTCATCACCTAGATAACAGAAAGCGGGCCTTCCCCGTGGTTATTTTTCGGGTTTTATTTTAGAATTCTTGCTTTTCTCTTGGGGTTTGGAGGAATTTTTGTCTAGTGGGTTTAAAATTTTGAATCCCCGCGCCTCTAATATTGGTTGCTTCAGATGGTAAAATACATAATATAAATTCTTTTATGACAAAAATTGTTGGAATTTTGAATATTACACCAGATTCTTTTTCTGACGGGTCTAGGTTTTTAAATGTTGATTCGGCGCTCTTGCAGCTTAAAAAAATTATTAATGAAGGCGCTGATATTATTGATGTTGGAGCCGAATCGACGCGCCCAGGGTCGGTGCCAATTGACGCTGATGAAGAGATAAATCGTCTTAAAGATATTATTCCAAAAATTATTCAAACTATACGACAAAAAGAAGATCAGCTTGGGCGAAAAATTGAGCTTAGCCTTGATAGTTATCACTTTAAAACAATAAAATGGGCTTTTCAATTAGGCTTTGATATTTTAAATGATGTTTCTGGCTTAAAAGATGAGAAAATTATTGATTTTGTAGCAAAAAATAATCTAAAAACGGTTTTTATGCACTCAAAAGACATAATTTGTGATGAAAATTTGGTTTTTAACTCTGAAATTGATATAGTTGATCAGATTTTAGATTGGGCTGCAGAAAAAATTGAAGACTTAACGCAAAAAGGGATAAAAAAATCGCAATTAATTTTTGATCCAGGGGTTGGTTTTAATAAAAATTCTTGGCAGTCAATTCGGGTTCTAAAAAATGCGTCGAGATTTAAAAATCTTGGGCTTGAAGTCTATGTTGGACATTCAAAGAAAAGATTTTTAGATGAGGTTTATCGCGCGAAAAATGTTGATTTTATTGATGGGTTGCTGGGCGAGATTAAATCTTCAATTCAAACCTTAAATATTTTGCCGCAAAGCTTAAAAAGTGATAAATATTGGCGCGAAAAGTCAGAAAATAAAAATGACATTCTTCAACTTCGAGCAAAGAAAACTTTATTGGTCTCAAAATTTTTAATTAATAAAAATATTGACTATTTAAGAGTTCACGATGTTAAAGAACATACGAAATTGATTGCGCTATAAAGAATGGTAAATAATTTAAAGGGTTTGATTTATTTTGCTTATTATATTTTCTAGCAAATGGTAAAATTTAGTATTTTATGAAAAAACATTATGACGCAATAATAATTGGGGCTGGCGCAGCAGGTTTAATGTGTGGCGTGGAGGCCGCAAAAAGAGGGCGCAAAGTTTTAATTATTGAGCATAATAAAAAAGTTGGCGAAAAAATTAGAATTTCTGGTGGCGGAAGATGTAATTTTACCAATATTCACACTAATTCCGAGAACTTCTTGTCAAAAAATGAAAGATTTAGCGTTTCGGCTTTAAAAAGATTTAGCGCTGATGATTTTATAAAAATGGTGCAAAAATATAATATTTCATTTCATGAAAAGACCTTGGGGCAATTATTTTGCGACTTTTCTGCAAGTGAAATTATTGATATGTTCTTAAATGAACTTGCAAAAAATAATGCTAAATTAAGCACTAAAACTTGCGCGCTAAATATTGAAAAAGACGATGTTAATTTTTCTTTAACTCTTCACAGGCAAGAAAATGAAACTAAATATCCGCAATTAGAATCTGATTTATTTTTAGAAAATGACAATGTTAATATAACTTGTGAATCATTGATAATTGCTAGCGGCGGGCTTTCAATCGAGAAAATGGGCGCAAGTTCCTTTGGTTATGAGGTGGCAAAAAAATTTGGTCTAAAAGTTATTCAAACCTCTCCAGCCTTGGTTGGACTGAGGGTTGAAGAAAGTTCATTGCAAGATTTTAGAAATTTGGCCGGCATTTCTTTTTATTCTAAGGTTAGTGCAATAAATAAATATAGTGACAAATTAGCAAAAAAGCCAAAGAAAATTTCATTTTGCGAGGCGGTTTTGTTTACCCATCGTGGCTTAAGCGGGCCCGCGATTTTACAAATTTCTTCTTATGTAAATATGGGCGAGGAAATTGAAATTGACATGATTCCAAATGTCGATATTTATCAGGTCTTTTTAGATGAAAAAATTAAGAATCCGAAGGTTGAAATTGCTAAAATTTTAAATAATTATTTACCAAAAAGGCTAGTTAGCTTTATTCTTGAAAAAAATGGCATTGTTGGTTTTGTTGCTGATTTGAGTAATAAAAAGCTTAAAGAATTGGCGCAAAATATTAATTTTTACAAAGTTAAAATAACAGATAATGATGGATATAAAAAAGCCGAAGTAACTTTGGGCGGTGTTGATGTTGATGAAATATCTTCAAAAGATTTTGAGGCAAAAAAAATCAAGCGATTATATTTTATTGGCGAAGTTTTAGATGTAACTGGTCATTTAGGAGGTTATAATTTTCAATTTGCTTGGGCTAGTGGTTTTGCGGCTGGGCAGGTTATTTAGCGATAAAAATCTAACAACATATCTTATTTTGGATAGGATTTTGATTTTTTTAATAATTCTTTTAAAAGATTATACCTTTGTTAAACTTTATAATTAACCATTTACGAAGTTAAAATTTAATTAATAAAGACATCGTTAAAAATTTATATTGATGAAGTTTTTTGATCCTTTAATAAATTATAAAGTTAAAATGGCACTGAAACATAATAAAAAACTCTAAATAATCTCAACTTTCATCACTTTTTTGCTATTTTATTGATTTTCAATAAAATATTATTTTTTTACATTTTCCCCCTTGAAATTTTAAACCTTAATTATTAGATGTTATTTAGGATTTAATGGCCCACTATTAATTTGTTAGAAAAACTTGCGCTAACCATATAATTAATTTAAAAAAGCCATAATTATTAACTTAAAATATATAAAAAAATGGGAAAAGTAATTGGAATTGATTTAGGAACCACGAACTCTTGTGTTGCGGTTATGGAAGGCGGAGTAGCAAAAGTTATTGAAAATTCGGAAGGTGCCAGAACTACGCCATCAATAGTTGCTTTTTTGAAAGATGGAGAAAAAGCGGTCGGGGCAAGTGCTAAGCGCCAGGCCGTGACTAATCCGCAAAATACAATTTTTGGTATTAAGCGTTTAATTGGACGCCGTTTTGATGATGAGGCCACAAAAAAAGATCAAGATCTTGTGCCTTACGAAATTGTTAAGGCCGAAAATGGCGACGCTTGGGTTAAAGTGAAAGATGATAAATTTTCGCCGTCGCAAATTTCAGCTTTTACTTTAGGTAAAATGAAAGAAACCGCAGAAAGCTATTTGGGAGAAAATGTGACTCAGGCGGTTATTACTGTTCCGGCTTATTTTAACGACTCTCAGCGTCAGGCAACAAAAGATGCGGGTAAAATTGCCGGACTTGAAGTTTTAAGAATTATTAACGAGCCAACTGCTGCTGCGCTTGCTTACGGACTTGACAAGAAAGACGCCCAAACTATTGCGGTTTATGATTTAGGTGGTGGAACATTTGATGTTTCAATTCTTGAAATTGGTGACGGAGTTTTTGAAGTTAAAGCGACAAATGGCGATACTTTCTTGGGTGGCGAAGATTTTGATATGAAAATATTAGAATTTTTAAAAGATGAATTTAAGAAAGAAAACTCGGTTGATTTAAGTAAAGACCCGCTAGCGTTGCAGCGTTTAAAAGAGGCTGCTGAAAAAGCAAAAATTGAACTTTCAACTTTGTCAGAAACTGAAATTAACTTGCCATATATTACGGCTGATGCGACTGGACCGAAACATTTAAATGTTAAAATAAGCCGTTCAAAATTTGAGCAATTGGTTGATGGTTTAGTTCAAAGAACAATTGCGCCTTGTGAAAATGCTCTTAAAGACGCCGGACTGAAAGCCAGCGAGATAGACGAAGTTATTATGGTTGGTGGGCAAACTAGAATGCCTAAGGTCGTAGAAACTGTCAAGAAATTTTTTGGAAAAGAGCCAAATAAAGGCGTTAATCCAGATGAGGTTGTTGCAATTGGCGCAACAATTCAAGCTGGTGTTTTGCAAGGCGATGTTAAAGATGTTTTGCTTCTAGATGTAACTCCGCTTTCACTTGGAATTGAAACTGCTGGTGGCGTATTTACAAGATTAATCGACAGAAATACAACTATTCCAACTAATAAAGGACAGGTTTTTTCGACCGCGGCTGATAATCAAACTGCGGTTACTATTAAGGTTTTTCAAGGAGAGCGCGATATTGCGGTTCACAATAAAGTTTTGGGTGAGTTTAACCTTGAAGGAATTGCACCAGCGCCACGCGGAATGCCGCAAATTGAAGTTACCTTCGATATTGATGCCAATGGCGTCGTAAATGTTTCGGCAAAAGACAAATCGACTGGAAAAGAGCAGAAAATTAGCATTCAATCTTCGGGTGGCTTGTCTGAGGCGGATATTGAAAAAATGGTTAAAGATGCCGAAGTCAATGCAAGCGCAGATAAAGAGCGCAAAGAATTGGTTGAAGCAAAAAACCATGCAGATTCTGCGGTTTACGAAGCTGAGAAAAACTTGAAAGAGCATGGCGACAAGGTTGGTGATGAAATTAAAAAGTCAATCGAAGACGAAGTTCAAAAAGTTAAAGATGTTTTGGCCAAGGAAGATGCTAAGGCCGAAGACTTAAAAACTGCCACTGAAAGCCTAGTTCAATCGCTTATGAAAATTGGCGAGGCTGTTAACGCTGCGGCGCAGGCCGGAGCGGGTGAAGAATCGGGGTCTGAGTCTTCTGGCTCTTCTGAATCTTCGGATTCTAAAGATGACGAAGCTGTTGATGCTGAGTTTGAGGAAGTTAAAGACGAAGAAGAAAATAAGGACGAAGACAAATAATTAGGTTTATTATTTTTGGGGGCGCCTTACATCATGGCCCATCTATTAAATACTAATTAAGGGTTTATCTGATTGATAAACTTATTACTAAAAGCTAGGTATAATAAGATTTTCTGAGTTTTTTATAACGGATTTAGTAATTAGATTATAACAGATAAATTAGTATTTAATAGATGGGCCTTGATGTAAGGCGCCCCTTTTTTTTATGAAATATTTGCGGGGCTGTGATATGGTGGCGCCATTTTAACTTTACAATCGATAAGATTAAAATTTAGCCAATAAAATCATCGTCAAAATTTTTGTAAGATATCAGCTGGATATAATACCAAATCCCATCTTCAAGCGCCAATTTATCCGTCCGTAATTTAATTACTAAATCCATCACCAAAAACCTAACATAGCGTTGCGACGGATAAGTTTTTGCTAATAAATTTATTAATCAAATTATTTAGCCCTTAATTAATATTTAAAGATGAGACTTGGTATAATTTATTTTTTATAATTTTATCTTGGTAAAATTTGTTGATTCTTAATTGTTAGTTTTAAAGTTTAAATGGCGTTAATTGTCATTAGAATATAATTGACAATATTTCCATTTTTAGTTTTAGTAAAAATTTAAGGTTTGGTCTTGTCACCTGACATATTTTGATAAGATAAATAAAAATCTTCTTGAAGCATTTCGTAAAAATCTTGATCTTCGTCAACCCCCAACCTTGCTAAAGATGTAACGCCAAACTCCGAAATTCCGCATGGAACAATGTTATTAAAAGCTGTTAAATCGGGGTTAATATTAATTGCAAAACCATGATAAGTTACCCATTTTTTAACTTTTATGCCAATGGCTCCAATTTTCTTTTCTTGGTCATTTTCATATGTCCAAACTCCAACTCTATCTTTTCTGATGAAGGCCTCAATATTAAATCTGGCTAAGAAATTTATAATCCAATTTTCTATAAATTTGACAAATTTTGCGATATCTGGTTTGTTGGGGGCAAAGAATTCTTTTAAATCTAGCATTAAATAGCCAATAATCATTTTTGGGCCGTGGTAAGTATATTTTCCACCACGATTTGTCTTAAAAATAGGAATTTCAGTCTTGGTCAATAAATCTTGATCTTTTGCGCTAACGCCAGCGGTGTAAACGGGGTTATGTTCTAAAAGCCAAATTGCATTTTTGTCTTGCCCGTTGTAAATTTTAGCAATTCTATTTTCCATAAATTCTATTGAATCTTGAAAATTAATTGGTTTTTGCGAAAAAATCCATTCAATATTATTTTTATTCATGTTATAATTTTTTAAAATTACTCTTTTATTTGCAAATATTGCATTGCTTTTTATAATCAACAAAAATCACGAATGATCGGAAAATTACGCGGCAATATTGACTTTTTAAGTGATGACAAGGCAATTATTGATGTTAACGGCGTTGGATATGTGGTTTTTATTTCAAATAAAACTGCTGGTTTTTTGTCCGAGGTCAAGAATAGTCCAAAAAATCAGAAAAATCAAGAAGTCAGTCTTATTATAGAAACTGTTGTTAAAGAAGATTCTATTGATCTTTTTGGATTTGCAACCGAAATTGAAAGAATTTGGTTCCTAGAAGTTACAAAAGTTCAAGGGGTTGGTGCTAAAATGGGGTTAAAAATTCTTGCTTTTTTTACTATTCAAGAACTTGCTAGCGCTTTAATTGCGGGTGATATTAAATCATTTTCAAAAATTTCAGGAATTGGGCCAAAGCTTGCACAAAGAATTACTACTGAACTAAAAGATAGTCCAAAAAAACTTGGCGTTGATGTTTCTTTCAATATTGATCACGAGGGCGAATATAGTGGTAATTTGTCAAAAAGTGCAATTGCCGAAGACGCAACTTCAGCGCTTGAGAATTTAGGATATAAAAAATCAGAATGCTTGAAAGTGATTCTAGCCATTATAAAGAAAAATGAAAATATTACACTAGAAAATTTAATTACTAATTCTTTAAGAGACTTAAGTAAAAATAAATTTTAATTTATTAAAGTTCGAATTTTCTAACTTTTACAAATTCTTCAGTTTATATTCACATAAATCAACAATGTCACAGCGCAGACATTCTGGCTTTCTTGCTTTACAAATATATCTTCCATGTAAAATTAACCAATGGTGGGCGTATTTTTGCCATTTTTTAGCGACATTTTTCATTAGCGAATATTCAGTCTTAAAAACATTTTCTCCTTTGGCAATTCCGGTGCGGTTGGCTACTCTGAAAACATGGGTATCGACGGCAATTATGTTATGTCCGTGGAAGCAATTTAAAAAAACATTTGCCGTTTTTTGGCCAACGCCAGGCAGAATTATTAATTCGTCAAAATTGTCCGGCACTTTGCCATTATGTTTTTCATTAAGAATTTTGCAAAGTTTAATAATATTTTTTGCCTTTGAGTTAAAAAGACCAATAGTATTTATAAATTTTTTTAGATTATTTTCGCCAAGTTTTGCCATGTCAAAAGAATTGTCATATTTTTCGAACAGACTTTTTGTTGCTTTATTAACTTGAATATCGGTACTTTGGGCCGATAAAACTACTGCTACCAAAAGCGTAAATTCGTTTTTATATTCAAGTTCAGTTTTTGGCTCGGGTTCGTTTTTGTGAAATATTTGAAAAATCTTATCGCGCTTTTCTTTATTCATCTTCTTGCATTTTTGGTTATTTGACCTTAGAATCATATTCTATTGGCTTTGCAAGAAATTTTCAATAATATTATCATTGAAAATTTGCAAAGTGCCATTATTTGCTATCTTGCTTTATTTAATTATACCAAGAAATAAATCTTAAGCATTTGATTAAATAAATGAAAATCATAGCATTTTAGCATAATTCATAAATAAACTAGATAGTGTCAGAGTTTTTAAAAGATGAAATTAAAGGAAGAGTCCATTTTATAGGAATTGGCGGAATTGGCATGAGTGCTTTGGCTTTTCTTTTACAAAAAAATAATTTTCAGGTTCAGGGTTCAGATGTTAAAGAAAGTTATATAACAGAAAAGCTAAAAAGCGCACAAATTCCTTACTTTATAGGTCATGATGCCAAAAATGTTGATAATGAAATATCTTTAGTTGTTAAAACCTCGATAATTGACGATAATAATCCAGAATTAATCAAGGCCCGGCAAAAAAATATTAAAATTATTACTCGTGCTGAACTTTTGGCCAAAATAATGAAAGGAAAAAAGCCAGTGACTCTTTCTGGAACCCACGGCAAAACTTCGACAACAGCTATGGTGGCAACGGTTTTTGATGAATGTGGGCTTGACCCAACTGTTATTAATGGTGGCTTTATAAATAAATATCAAAGCAATTTTAAAATCGGTAAAAGCGATTATATTGTTGCTGAAAGTGACGAATCGGACGGAAGTTTTATTAATTTGCCTAGTTTTATTGGTGCCATTACTAATATTGAGCCAGAACATCTAGACTTTTATAATGGCGATTTTGAAAAAGTAAAAAAACATTACCAAGAATATATAGAGAAAATTCCTGATAAAGGCGCCTGTTTTGTTTGTATTGACAACAAAGATTCACGAGAATTATATGAAAAATTAAAGGGAAAAAAGAACTTATTTTCTTACTCGGTAAAGCAAAAGGCCGATATATTTGCAAAAAATATAAAATTCGATTGTGATGGCTCAAAATTTGATGTACAAATTCAAGATGAAACAATAAAAGATGTTTATCTTTCGACTTTTGGAATTCATAATGTAGCAAATTCTTTAGTTGCAATTTCGGCGGCAAATTTTTTGGGGGTTGATAGCAAAAAAATTCAGAATTCTTTAAAAAATTATCAGGGCGTTAAAAGAAGATTCACCAAAGTTGGCCAGGTTAATAAAATAACGATAATTGATGATTATGCTCATCATCCAACCGAAATAAGGGCTACTTTAAATTCCGCTAATCAATGCGTGCAAAATAATAAAATAATATTAGTATTTCAGCCCCATAAAAATAGCAGAGTCAATGATTTGTTTGAAGAATTTTGTCAATCAGTTCAAGAAGCCGATAT
This sequence comes from Rickettsiales bacterium, assembly GCA_965661355.1. Lineage (GTDB taxonomy): Bacteria > Pseudomonadota > Alphaproteobacteria > Rickettsiales > UBA1997 > CAMCFD01. Next base: position 29,602 of record CBFIDI010000003.1, read on the forward strand.
AGTTATTGTAGCAGATATTTATTCAGTCAAAAATCAGCTATTTGAAGGAGTTAGCCAAGATTCTTTAATAGCTAGAATGAAATCTTTAGGTCATAAAAATGTTATAAAGTTAGAAAAAGAGATAGATTTAGCGCAAATTATTCATAAAAATGCAAATCCTGGAGATTTAGTTTTATGCGCCGGAGCCGGAAGCATAACAACCATGGCGAATAATCTTGTTGACCAGTTACAAGAATTGCAAAACTAACTCAATTCGTATAATTTTAGCCTCTAAATAATCAATTATAAGTTTAAAATGGTGTAATTTACTATATTACCTTCTAAATCAAAATATTATAAATAAATATAGTGAACTAGCCATCAAACTTTAATCGAGATTAAAAATAATGGTAAAAATAAAGAAATTTTATATTTTTACGAAAGTAGATCGTGGTAATTATTTCAAAATAATAATTTTTGGCTAAAAAATATTTAATTTAAAGCTTTTAAATTAAATATTGATCACAAATCAAGATAATAATCGAAAATTCTATTGAATTAAATGCAAAAAAATGATATAATAGTTTAATATTTAAATATTATAGCTTTGTGTTAATTTATATTATTTTTTATCATTATTTTGTCAGAAAAATTAACATTAACAAGGCAAAGTTTAGAATTATATCAATAAAATATGCAAAAAAGTGTTAATTTATAAACAAAATAAAATAATTTCAATGTCCGAAGATTGTAAATTTATTCATCTTGAAAAGCCCGAAGAGATGATGCTTGCTTATGATCTAATTAGTCAATTTTATGATCAATTTAGCCGCGAAGAATTTTTTGTAAAAATTAAAAAAATGCACCAGCAAAATGATTATAAAATAGTAGCAATTTACCAGGGGGAAAATATGGTGGCGGTTGCTGGTTACTGGGTTTTGTCGATGTTATATTGCTCTGATTATATTCAAATTTCAAATTTTGTGGTTGATCAAAATCTGAGAGGTCGAGGATTGGGCACGAAAATGTTGAGATATTTCGAAAAAGTTGCCACAAAGTTATCTTGCAGTAAAATTATTCTTGATTCATATACCGAAAATAAAAAATCGCATAATCTTTATTTTAAAGAAGGTTTCTATATTCGCGGATTTCACTTTATGAAAGATTTGTAAAGTTTTTTAATCTAGTTCTTTGGCGCTAAATTATTCAAGGTGAGTTAATAAAAATATTTTAACTAAATACTAAAATTACAAATTTTAGTCTCTGGCTTTGCTGTTTAAATTTTAAGTAAAATTTTATTTTTATGATTAAGCCTTGATAATTACTTAAAACTTGCCCTTTAAGACAATATTTTGTCTTAAGTTTTTTCTTGACATATAGTAAGATTTCTCTTTAAGTACCGATTTATCCATTATAAAAAACTCAACTATTGATTGATTATTACTCGCTTATTGTTAATAAATTTACTAATTAAATTAGAATTTAAAGGCGGGGTTTGCTGTTGCGGCATTTTTAATCTTTGAAGGGTAACATCAACATTTCATGCTTTTTAACAAAAAACGATAATAAAAATATGGTTATATATTTTGACTTTATTAAGCTTTAAAGATCGATCCTGACATTATAAAATTTAATATAATTGTTAAAAAATTTAACTAAATATTTAAAGATAGAAGTTGTAATTGTTGGTAAAATAATGCAAGGTTTTTTATGAATTTTAAGTTAAAACCAACTTGCTTTTGCGCAAAAAATAATATAGAATTTATTTGAAAGACAAATATAAAAATGGAAATAAATGAAAGTTAAAATTGCAACTTTTAATGTAAATTCAATAAAAGCAAGGCTAGAAAATGTTTTAAATTGGTTAAAAGAGTCAAATATTGATATTGCACTTTTGCAAGAATTAAAATGCGAAGAAGATAAATTTCCCTATGAAGCAATTGAAGATTTAGGCTATAATGTTGCAATTTGTTCTCAAAAAACTTACAATGGCGTAGCTATTTTATCGAAATTCAAGATTGAAGATGTTGTAAAATCTATCCCTAATTTTGACAAAGATCTTGGCGTGAAGGTAAAGAAAAATAATGACCAAGATTTATTTGCCGATTCTTCAAAAAAACAAATTCAGGCGCGTTACATAGAGGCTGTTATACCAATTTCTAATAGCGCAATCAGAGTTGCGTCAATTTATGTTCCAAATGGCGGTGGCAAATTAGAAGATGGGCAAAAGTTAGAAAATAGTGAAAAATTTATATATAAAATGAATTTCTACGATGCTTTAAAAAATCATCTTAAAGAAGTTTTAACTTATGACGAAATTGCAATATTTGGCGGTGATTATAATGTTGGTTGTTATAATGTCGATGTTTACGATCCAAAAAACTTAGAAGGAACAGTTTGTTTTCATGAAGATGAGCGTAGAAAATTTAAAAGCTTACTAAATTTGGGCTTAACTGATTCTTTTCGCGCTAAAAATCCTGAAACCCAAGCTTTTAGTTGGTGGGATTATCGTGGTAATGGTTGGGAATATGACAAGGGTTTAAGAATTGATTATTTACTGACCTCTGCTTTGGCGACTGATAAAATAACTAATTGTTATATTCAAGATAAAGATGTGCGCGATAAAAGCAAGGCTTCGGATCATTGCCCAGTAGTTTTAGAGATTGATGTTGATTAGCAACATTTTTTAGGGTTAAAATCAAAATTAAATAAAATAATATGCTAATTCTAATAACAATAATTTCGATCTTAATATTAATTTTAGCATTTTTGATATTTATCAAATTATTTTCTTTGAATTCAGATAAAAAAATCTTAGAATTAAGCGCGAATTTAAGAGAAGAAATAAATGAAAAGCTAGAAAAAATAGAAGAATTAATTGATAAAAATTTTTCAAAAAACCGCGAAGAAAATCAAATTAGTGCCAGAAACAGCCGCGAAGAAGTTAATAATTCATTTAAGAATTTTAATGATTCTATTTTGAGTAATTTTTCTAATTTAGCTAAAATACAAAGTTCAAAACTTGATGAGTTTTCAAGGAATTTACAATTTTTTGAAGAAAAATTTCTTAAAAATAATAATGAAAACAGGGTGGAGTTAACGAATAATCTCAAAGAATTTGACCAAAGTCAAAAAATGATATTCGAAGAGTTTTTCAGTAAAGGTGATAAAATGCGTGCGCAAAATGAAGAAAAGCTAGATTTAATAAGAAGTACAGTAGAAAATAAACTGGCAAATCTTCAGGAAGACAATAATAAAAAGCTCGAAGAGATGCGACTTACGGTTGATGAAAAGTTACAATCAACTGTTGAAAAGCGTTTTAATCAATCTTTTCATCTTATTTCAACAAGGCTAGAGCAGGTACAGAAAGGTTTGGGTGAAATGCAAAATTTAGCCAATGGTGTTGGCGACTTAAAAAAGGTTTTGTCAAATGTTAAAACGCGTGGCAATATTGGCGAAATTCAGCTTGAAGCAATTATAGAGCAATATTTTGCCTCGTCGCAATATGAAAAGAACGCCGCTATCAAAGAAAATAGCACCCAGCGCGTTGAGTTTGCAATTAAAATACCAAGCAAAGAAAGTGAAGATGATGTTTTGTTGCTGCCAATTGATTCAAAATTTCCTATGGAAGATTACGAGCGCCTTGCTAATTCTTACGAAAACGCCGATCCGACAAATCAACAACATACAAAAGCGGCGATAGATTCTGCGCGTCGTTATTTTGAATCGGCGGTTAAAAAAGCAGCTAAAGATATACATGATAAATATTTAAATCCACCAAAAACTACTGATTTTGCCATTATGTTTGTTCCGACAGAGGGTTTGTATGCTGAAATTTTAAGAAGCCAAAATTTATTTGAAGATATACAAAAAAACTATCGCGTCGTTGTTCTAGGGCCAACTACTATTATTGCATTTTTAAGCGCTTTGCAAATGGGTTTTAGAACATTGGCCGTTGAAAAAAGATCAAGTGAAGTTTGGAAAGTTTTGGGCTCGGTAAAAGGAGAATTTTCAAAATTTGGCGATTTATTGGAAAAAACCAAGAAAAAACTTCAAGAAACCGAAAATGTTATCGATAAAGCTTCAATTAGAAGTAGGGCAATTGAAAGGCAGTTAAAAGATGTGCAGACAATAGAAGATCCGAAAAAAGACGAGCAAATTGAAGGTAATTCTGATTTGTTAAGCAATATTTTAGATGTAAAGAATGATAATAATGAAAATTAAATATCTAATATCATTAATAATTAAACAATAAAGCCATCGTCAAAACTTTCGTGACATATCAGATTATATTGCTCATTTTTTTTAGCCTTTTACAATTAGTTATAAAGTTAAAATGGTGTAGAATTAACGGTGATAAAGATAAAAATAATAACTAAATATAATATAACTTTAAGCTAAAGCTAATTAAGGCCTTGAAAAATTAGAATTTTGTAATTATATCATAATTTAATATGCAATTATATTTAAATAAATATTTATGTCTAAGAAGTCAGAAAAAATAAAAAACATTAAGCAAAAAATAGAAGAAAAGTCAGATTCAGACAAGTCTCATAAGTTTTTTGCATTACCAGTTCGCGATATTGTTGTATTTCCGCAGATGACAACAACAATTTTAATTGGCAGAGCAAAATCAGTTGCAGCAATAAAAGAGGCCAAAAGGTTAAATCTTCCAGTTTTAGTAGTTACGCAAACTAACCCCGATCATGATGATTTTAGCAATAAAACTATCTATAAAGTTGGTGTTTTATGTGAAGTAATAGAGGTTGCAAGTCTTCCTGATTCAACGGTTAAAGCAATTGTAACCGGAGTTGCGAGGGCGAAAATAGTTAAAGCCGAAGAATCTGGTAAATTTTTTACCTGTGAAGCGCAAGTAAAAAAAGATGACGAGTTTGAATTTGGCCAAAATAAAGAGATCTTAAGTTTGATGAAAAGTAATATTGGAAATTTTTCGCAATTTTCGCAATATGACAAAAAAATATCTCAAGATGCAATTGCGGCAATAAAAAAAATAAAATCACCTTATGGTTTAAGTAATTTGTTGATGTCTTTACTTAATTCTTCAATTGAAAAAAAGCAAGAAGTATTGCAAGAAGATGATGTTGTAAAAAAATTATACAAAACTTTAGAGTTAATTAAAATTGAGCTTGAAATTGCGCAAACCGAAACAAAGATAAATCAATCAATTCAAGAAAAATTAGCAAAATCACAGAAAAACTTTTATTTGCTTGAGCAAATGCGCCAAATTAAGAAAGAATTAGGGCAAGATGGTGGCGACGAAGAAGGTGAAGTTGATAGTCTGCGTAGAAAAATAAAGAAATTAAAACTTCCAGAAGAAGCAGAAAATAAATGCGAAAACGAGCTTAAAAAGCTGGAAAAAATGAACCCTTATTCGTCAGAATCGGCAATTGTTAGAAATTATCTAGATTTAATTATAGAATTACCTTGGCATAAAAAAACTAAATCGAATAACGATTTCGAAAAATCTAGTGACATTCTTGATAAAAGTCATTTTGGCTTGCAGAAAGTTAAAGATAGAATTCTTGAATTTATTGCTGTGCAAATGAAGTCAAAGAATATTAAGGGCCCAATTTTGTGTTTGGTTGGCGCACCCGGTGTTGGTAAAACATCTTTGGCAAGGTCTATTGCTAATTCTTTAGGTAGAAAATATTGCAAAATATCTTTAGGCGGTGTTCGCGACGAATCAGAAATTCGCGGCCATAGAAGAACTTATATTGGCTCTATGCCCGGAAGAATGATTGACTCTATGCGTAAATCAAAAGTTGTCAATCCTTTAATATTGCTCGATGAAATAGACAAAATGTCTTATGATTTAAGAGGCGATCCGTCTTCTGCGTTGCTTGAGGTTTTAGATCCGGAGCAAAATAAAAACTTCTCGGATCATTATCTTGAAGTTGACTATGACTTATCGCAGGTGATGTTTGTTGCAACTGCAAATAATATATCTTCTGTTCCGGCTCCTTTGCGTGACAGAATGGAAATTATTAGACTTTCTGGTTACACTGAAAATGAAAAGTTAGACATTGCTAAAAAACATTTAGTTGACAAGCAAATTAAAGAAAATGGACTAAAAAAATCCGAAATATCAATTGACGATTCTGTAATATTAAAAATTATTAGAAATTATACTTTTGAGGCCGGAGTTAGAAATCTTGAGCGTGAAATTGGTAAAATTGCTAGAAAATCAGCTAAAAAAATAATAACTTCGAAAGATAAAAAAATTGTAGTCAATGATAAAAATATAAAAGATTTCTTGGGTGTTGAAAAATTCAGATATGGTGTTGCTAAAGATGATGATATTGTTGGCGTTGCAACGGGTCTGGCCTATACGGAATATGGCGGAGATTTACTTGATATTGAGACTTTGAAATTTGAAGGCGGTGTTGGTAAAATTCATATTACTGGAAGGCTTGGAGATGTTATGAAAGAGTCTGCTAGCGCTTCTTTAAGTTATATGAAGTCAATTGCGACAGATCTTGGTGTTGATCCTAAAAAATTTTCGAAACTAGATTTTCATATTCATGTTCCCGAGGGTGCAACGCCAAAAGATGGCCCTTCAGCTGGTGTGGCCTTGTGTTGTTCTTTGGCTTCGACCATAACCGGCAAAAAAATCAAGAAAGATATTGCCATGACTGGTGAAATTACCTTGACGGGCAGAGTTTTAGAAATTGGCGGCCTTAAAGAAAAGCTTCTGGCGGCACTAAGAGGCGGAATAAAAACTGTGTTAATTCCTAAGCGTAACGAAAAAGACCTAGTTGAAATACCAGAAGAGGTAACTCGTGACCTAAAAATAAAGCTTGTTGACAATGTTAAAGAGGTCTTAAAAGAGGCGATAATTGGTTATGATAAGTCAAAAAATAATAAGAAGTCGAGCGTAAAGAAATCTAGAGAATAATTTTTACCTTTTAAAAAACTCGATAATTCAATTATGGGCAAAATAATTCGCATAATATTTTACTAAAATTTACGAGAAAATTATTTTTGCTAGTTTGTACCTGAAATTATATACAAAATGTCAAGTTTTGTTTATGAAAATTGGAAAATTCATCAAATAATGCCAATTTTAGATTTGCAAAGTAAATTTTAGTCGTAACTTTTCTTGAGTCTTAAATAAAGAAAAACCCTATTTAAAACTTGACTAAGACTTTGCTTCTCTTATATATCTTGCTAAATTCATAGCCAAAAACTAAACTATTCGTTGGCTATGTCTTGCTTTTTTATCCTAAAACTATTATTTACAGATTTGCTTGGTATGTCTATTTTTGTAAATTACTTTATAGATACGAAATTGCAATACTTATTAAAAAAAACATTGAAAAATGCTTGCGACTTAGTATAATTTATGAATCTGATATAAACGGTGATTTAGATAGAATGATCCTTGATAATATATGGATTTTACACGAAAATAACACACCTTTGAAATCTTGTGAAATATGCAAGTATTTCATTAAACAAATTGAATTTAAAATTAAAAATGCAAGAAAATAGCAAGAATATATTAATTGCCGCAACCCTTTCGTTGCTTGTTTTGGTTGGTTGGACATGGCTTTATGAAAAGCCTAGAATTGAGCGCGAAGAATTGCAAAGAAAAGCGAGGCAAATTAAAATTGATGAAAAGAGTTCTCGAGCTTCTGAGTTGGGTCAAGAAAAATATCGCAATATTTCAAGGTCAAAGTCTGCTAATTCAATTTCGGGGCCAAAAAATGAAAGCGTAATTTCTCTTAAAAGTCGTAAAGAAATTCTGGAAAGTAGCGACAAAAACCGTATATTTATAAAAAGCGATTCTTTACAGGGTTCAATTTTTTTAAAAGGCGCTAGATTTGACGATTTAAGTCTTGCAAATTACTATAAAACTGCAGAAAAAAAGGAGGAAGTAGTTTTGTTTGCGCCAGCCAGAAGTAAAAACAGATATTTTGCCGATTTTGGCTGGGTTTCGTCCGATTCTAGTCTAGATTTGCCAAATCCGGATACCATCTGGAAAAGTGATTACAGGGTTCTAACGCCGCAAAAACCAATAAATTTATATTGGAAGAACAGGCAAAATATACGCTTTGAGATAGAAATTTCTATGGATAAAAACTTTATGTTTTTTATTAAGCAAAAAGTTAAGAATTTATCAAATAAAAACTACACAATTGCTAATTATGGTCGTATAAATCGATCTATGGGTGACATAAAGAAGCAAAATTATATTTTGCACGAAGGGTTTTTGGGTGAATTTAATAATAAGCTTGAAGAATATGATTACGAAGATGCTATAGATGATGGTAATAAAACTTTTGACTCAACTGGTTCAATTTGGCTTGGAATAACCGACAAATATTGGCTTAGCTCGATAATACCAGATGAAAAATATGATTACCAATCAACATTTTCATTCAAAAACTCAAACCGCAATAAAATTTTTAATTCAGAATTTATAACTCAAGAATTTAGACTTGATAAGAAGTCTGAAATATCATTTAACCACAAACTTTTTGCTGGTGCTAAAAAAGTTAAGTTAATTGATGATTATGCAAAAGAATATAATATCAGATTATTTGATCGTGCAATTGATTTTGGTTGGTTTTATTTTTTAACTAAGCCATTTTTCTTTGCGATTGACTTTTTGCATAAATTCTTAGGAAATTTTGGATTGGCGATTCTAGTTATGACAATTTTTGTTAAGCTGGCGTTGTTTCCCATGGCAAATAAATCATATAGGGCTATTGCTAAAATGAAAAAGCTGCAACCTAAAATTGTCGAGATCCGCAAGAAAAACAAAGGCAATAAAGTCGAGATGAATCGGGCTATGATGGATCTTTATAAGCGTGAAAAAGTAAATCCGGCATCGGGTTGTTTGCCAATTTTGGTGCAAATTCCTATTTTCTTCTCGCTTTATAAGGTAATTTTTGTTACCCTAGATATGCGCCATGCGCCATTTTATGGCTGGATAAATGATTTATCTGCGCCTGATCCAACATCAATTTTTAACCTTTTTGGCTTATTACCATTTGAAGTTGGTGGGGTTTTTGCAATTGGAATTTGGCCAATTTTAATGGGAATTACTATGGTTTTGCAGCAAAAATTAAGCCCTCCGGTTGCTGACCCAACGCAAGCAAAAGTGATGAAATTTTTACCATTTATATTAACTTTTGTTCTGGCGTCATTTCCGGCGGGTCTGGTAATTTATTGGACATGGAATAATTTACTGTCTATTATTCAGCAATATTACATTACTAAAAAAGTGGACTCTTAAGAAATAAATTTAGGAAGGGTGGCCGAGTGGTCGAAGGCGCGCGCTTGGAAAGCGCGTATGGGGGTTAAACCTCATCAAGGGTTCGAATCCCTTTCCTTCCGCCAGTTTAACTGGTTTTTTAAATAATTCTCCGCTCATATTTTCTAAACTTCATCAAGGTCAGAATATAATTAGAATAAATTAATGGGTAAAAAATATATGCTTTTGAGCAGAGACAAAAATTTAAGTTTTTACAAAAAAAGATAGAAAAAGACTATTTCATTGATCATATTATAAATTAATTATCAGGAAAAAGAGGCCTGATGCCTTTCTCTAATTTTTCGTTCCAGAATAAATTTGGATAAGAAGCTTTTTAGTAAAGTTAGCGAATTATCTTACCCAACTTCAGAAATTTCTCCTCAAGGTCGCTGTAATAGAAAAGGGAAAATTATGTTATATGCCTCAACTTCGGAGCTTGGAACTATTGTTGAAAGCGTTGCGTCAGTTATGGCCTTAAATATTCTTTTTACAATATCGAGCATAAAAAGAAAAGGGGAAGTAAATAATAAATTGGTTTTCAAATCATTCGGTATTCAAGAAAAATTAAATATACAGGGCAAATATTCTAAAGAGTTTAATGATTTTTGCAATCAAGAATTTTTAAAAATTATTGACAAAAACTCAATTTCAGAAAATAATTATAATTTTACCATTGCCCTAAATGAATTCTTTTCAGATGGAAATATAGTTACCATTAATGCAAATACCAAAAATAAGGAGCCAGCATACTTTAATATGGCACTTGTGTATCCATGTGTTTATTCTAAAAAAATTACAAATAAAACAGTTTATAATCTTGCTATTAAACCAGAAGTTTTTGATATTAATTACAAAATATAGGAGTGTTTTATTTATGTGCTAATGCATAAAAAGCCAAATTATTACATAATATTAACGCCGATAAATAAGGCTATAGTAAGAGATTTAAATTTAGTATGGGAATATAATTATGAGGAAATGGTTAGAAGAGTTAAAAATGGACAAGGATTTAGAGATATAAAATCCAATTATGTAAAATAGTTTCTAAAAAATATTCTGTAGTGATAAATAAGACTAAAAAAATTCACAAATGTTATCGCTTACTTCGACAGGCACAAAAGTTCGAAATTTAAAGGGCAACCCAAATAAGTTTTAAACGCTTATAAATATTGACTTCATAAAATTGTCGAATGGTTCGTAAATCTTATCTTTCGCTCCGCTATTCTACTGCCCCTAGTTTTATCTTCACCCTAAATTTTTTAATTCACACAAGACTTAAAAGCTACTAAATAAAGGTTAAAATTAGCAGAACATTAATTTTGGTTTTTTAATTTGTAATTTTGATAAAAGATGGGGTTTAAAAGCAACTATCGCTACATTTCTTAAAGAAATTAGAGAAATTCTTTACATAAATCAAATTTTCTGATATAATGGAGTTAGAAATAAAAAATGTTAGTAAAAAATATTAATATAAATTAAAAAAATTATGCCAATTAATGAAATTCTACAAGGTAATCCTGATGAATGTAAATTTCTAATCGGAGAATATTTAAGGGATATAGGAGCTGAAGATCAAGTAGATCTTGGTTTTGGTGATCTTACTGAGAGGAATGAAGGTGGCCAAGAATTCTACGCGACCGAATTTAATGAATCAAGACTTCAACTTCGATCTAAAGATAACGTTTATTCTATTGTTGCACTAAAGGATGGTAAGATATACGAGGCACAGCTTAACAGTGATGATGACGTGGTCTGTGGAGTTACAGGAGGAGAAGGTGTTGAAGAGAATGAAATATTATATCATCTTGCCACCTCGATACAAAAATCAAAGGAAGCCCAAGCCGCCAAATTTGAACAAGATAAAGATCTTATCAAAGGACTTTTACAAAAAAATGGACGCGATATAGCGGCTATTCAAGCTGATATTCAAGCAGAGCTTGGTTTTGGTGATCTTACTGAGAAGTATAAGGAAGGTGGCAAAGATGTCTTCGCGACCAAATTTAATGAATCAGGACTTCAACTTCGATTGAAAGATGGCGCTTTATCATTTGTTGTAAGAGTTAACGGTAATGAATGCAAGGTAAAGCTTAACGGTAATGGTGAAGTGGTCCGTGAATATATAGAAGGTGTTGACGTGAATGAAATATTCCATAGATGTGCCACCTCGATACAAGAATCAAAGCAAGCCGCCAAATTTGAAAAAGATAAAGATCTTATTAAAGGACTTTTACAAAAAAATGGACGCGATATAGCGGCTATTCAAGCTGATATTCAAGCAGAGCTTGGTTTTGGTGATCTTACTGAGGAGTATAAGGAAGGTGGCAAAGATGTCTTCGCGACCGAATTTAATGAATCAGGACTTCAACTTCGATTGAAAGATGGTACTTTATCATTTGCTGTAAAAGATGACGAGAAGGAATACAGGGTAAAGTTTGGTGATAATGGTCAATTTTTATTTAGAACTGTAGTAGGTGATAAAAAATCTGAAGGGTACATAGTAGATTGTTGTGCCACCTCGATACAACAATCAAAGCAAGCCCAAGCCGCCAAATTTGCGAAAAAATTTGTTGAAAATCTTAAAAAAAATGATATTGAGCGCTTTTACCTTGATTTTGACGGGACAGTTTCAAACACCCATCTTTTTCATAAATATAATCAAGAGCTACAAAAAAGTGGTAGAGTTGGCGTGAAACTAGAAGATTTTATGCTTGAAAAAATAATGCAACCGGGCTTTGATGCTTCATCAGTTTTTGCGGACCTTATTTCTTTAAAAGCCATTCTTGAAGAATGTAAAAATCAAGGAATAGAAACCCATATTTTAAGTAGGAATTTTAAATCAGCCCTTGATGAGATATTTAAGAAGGCGGATATAGCTCAATTTTTTAGTTCAGAGGGTGAGATTTGTGATAGAATAGTTGGGCGAGAAGAGCTTCAAGGAGCAAAAGGACAATATTTATTAGGAGCTTTAGGGAGTATAGAAAAAAACATTTGTATGCTTGATGATAGTGAGGCTACAGATATTAAGAGTTATTTGGAAAACTCAGGGCAAGAGGGTAGAATCGTTACATTTGGTGGTGGAGATGAATTAACTCCCCTTGAGGGAGGAAATTGGGAATCTTTTGATGGAAAAGCGGGAATGAATTCTGAAAAGTTAAAGAAATGTAATGATAAATTTGAAGAATTAGCGCGACAAAAAGAAGCTGTATCATCGTCACAAGAACAAGCGTCATCAAGTCAAGGCGCTTCGCCGGATTCTGATTTTCTCGCCAGCGATCCAGATTCCGCCAGCGATTCAGCTTCCGAAGCTCCATCTTCCGCCAGAGATTCAGCTTCCTTCGGCGCTCCATCTTCCGCCAGAGATTCAGCTTTCGCCAGCGCTCCAGATTCCGCCAGCGCTCCAGCTTCCTTCGGCGCTCCATCTTCCGCCAGAGATTCAGCTTTCGCCAGCGCTCCAGATTCCTTCGGCGCTTCAGCTTCCGAAGCTACATCTTCCGCCAGCGATCCAGCTTCCGAAGATTCAGCTTTCGCCAGACTTGAGAAAAAACTTGATGAATGTAAAGATAAACTTAAGGATTTTTTATCACTTCCAGTAAAAGTCGCCGCATCAAAACTCGGTTTTACCAAAGGTAAAGATTCTTACTCCAACCCACAAACAGGCAATAAAATATTAAAACTTTACCCTGACGGGGATAAATTTTTTATTGGTATTAAAGTGGATGGTAAAAGAATATGTATAAACAAAGAAGGTGAAAATCTTGCTGCTTATGAGAGAAGAACTAATATGATGGGTCGTCATAGTCACGAAAAAATTGGCATAAATTCAGAACAAGTTAAAAGTGCCATTATTGCAGCTTCGATGAATATAGAATCAGCTCAAAATTTTGAAGATGCTGAAAATCTTAGAGCGGCTCAAAAGTCTGAAGAAGAGGGTGCAATTGCAAATATTACTGAAATTTTATCAAAAGATTATCACGAAGCCTTGTCTGAACTTGGGCTTGAAGATAATCCGCCCAAAACAGAACAAAGAGAAACAGTACCGTCATATGGCACTAATGGATCTCTTAGTCTTGCCTGCTTCGATGGTGTGACGTATTTTGTACCAAGTGATCGAAATGGATATAGATGTTGTTTAAATGCAGAAGGTAGCGCTTTGGAATTATTCAAAGAAGAGGTCGGAGAACTTGTGTTAGTGGCATATAATACTAAAGAATACAAAGATATAATTTCATCACTTTCTTCTAAGATTTATAGTTGTAAAAAAGCCGCGAAGGAAGCTGAAGCGCCATCTACAACTACATCAAATCCGCAATCCGCTCAACAACTTGAGGTTGGGAGAGTTACTGGATTAATATAAGTAGCTGTTAGTTTAATTCTGAAAATAAATATGATGGTGGTTTTTAAAATTTCTGCAATTAAGGTTTTTAAAAATCATCATCATAAACTTACTTAAAGCTCGACGAAGATCCTTGAATTTTATTTAAATTTCTTAAAGACTTGTTCAAAAACCACTAATTTTACGCAAAAAACTATCAAAAAAACCCGAAACTAGCCCCAAATTCAATAAAATTTCAACTTTATCCTCTATTTTATTAAAATTGCGTATAAAAAACAAAGCAACAAATTTCGCGCAAAATTTACATAAATTCTTTTAAATTTTCGTGTAAAAATCACTAATTTAACGCTTTTATCTATAAGATTTTGAAAATTTGGAATTGAACTGTCAAATGAAACTTCTGCTGGCTGCAAAATAACAAACTTGCCTTCTTTTTCTGCGTTAAATAAGTCAATAACTAAGTCAATATTTGATATGTCTATTGATTGAGCGTTATTCATTAAGATTAAATTAATTTTTTAAAATCTAGAAATACCATAAGCTATTTTATTTATCGCTTATTCATTCAAAAAAGTTCGAATTAGATGGCGTTTTCTTCAATAAGTACCAGAATTAGAAACTTAAGGCGCGACCCAAAAGCTTGTTTAACCTTTGTAATATCGACATCGACAAATTAAGATAAAGATTCGTAAAGTAAGATTTTCATATTGCCAATTACTGTGGAGTTTCTATTTACCAACAATTCACTTTTTATATGTGTTTACAATTTTTAATCAGTAATTAGTTTTTCTAAGGATAATATTAGATTTAATTTGAAATATGGATATTTTTTAGTATTTAAAGATGAGGTTTTGAATTATGTTATAAATTAGCCCTTGAATCTTAAGTGACATAAAAATAGCCTTGATGGTAGTTTTGAAACAAAGTTAGAAAGGTTACTTTTATGATGAAAATGCTTTTTTGGTAGAAAGTATTTCTTAAATTAACCTCGATACCAAGCCATAAAAGTGTCATCAGACAATTTGCTATTTGAATCGAGTAACCGATTTTTCATCACACCTTCAACCACAAAACCGACTGATTTATAAATATCTATTGCTCTTTGGTTAGTTTGGCGAACATTTAACTCTATGCGTTGAATTTCAGGAAAATTGTTCGTTATTTCATTTATGTAATAGGTAAAAATTTTCTTACCAACCCCGTAACCAATGAAGTCTGGGTTGACCGCAAGGCTCATATTTCCAATTGTTGGGGTGAAGGTTTTTGGTTCGTTCTTATAACTTAGTAAAACAGCGACTTCGACTTGGTTTTCATCAAGAATTATTATCCCAAGACCTTTATTTATTGTATTGGAGATATATTCTTTGATATATTTATTTGTAATTTCTTCAGGAGCTCTGGCTAAACCTTCTTTTACTTCTGATGATTTTTTGTAGAGTCTAAAAATTTTTTCTTCATCATTAATTTCAATTCTTCTATAACAAAAATCTGGCTTTGGTTTCATTAGATTTAAATTTAATTTTGAAATAAGTTTAAATAGTTTATTGCATTTTTTTAAATATTCAACGAAAGTTATATAAGGTTAGTAATTATGCTAATTTTACCCTGTCAAAACTCATATTAGAAGTTATTATTGATCCTTTTTTTAATAAAGCTTTACCCACTAGGTTGGTATTTAAAGTTAGAATTGTTCTTAAATAAGGTAACTTAGGTAAAATAATAATATTGGTTTCATTGCTTAAATCGTAAAATTAAAATGACTTTTTAATTATTGCTTAGCTTTATAAGTAGTTATTTTTTTGCTTTTTTAGTTCAAGAAAAAGCGCCAAGTTATTTATTTTTAGCGCTTTTAAATTCTTAAAATTGTTACTGAAATTAAATTATTGTTTATTTTCACAGGTGATTTTGATATTTGATGGCCAGTAAATTCCAAGAGTGTAAAATCTGGCAAAATAGGTTAATAAGTTGTTTTTTACGGTTATTTGTGCATTATTTTCGTTATTACATAGTTTTTTGGCGGCAATGGCGGTTTTTTCTTTTTGCAAACCCCAGAAAAATGAATGGTCAACATATTTAGAAGAGTTGTAATTGTTATATGAATAACATGAAGAAAGGCTAAATAAAGTTGCGGCAATTATTAATTTTTTTATCATTTTATTTTTCATAATTAAGTTGTAATTTTTGGAGAAATTTAGTAATTAGTTTTTATGCGCTATTATTTTATAGCAATTTTTTTTAATTTTGTAAATAATTAATTAACTTTTAGAGTATTTTTTACGCGATGGTTTTGTTGTTTTGCTAAAAGGTTTGGCGGCATTTCTTCCTTCAGTTTTTTTGCCAAATTTTTTGGTTTGCTTGAATTTGTTTAATTTGGCTGGTTTACCGACAGAATTTACCCCTTCTTTTCTTGTAAAGTTTTCATTATTGCCATCTTTTGTTTTTGTCGACATTTCTGACCTTCTTTTATTTTCAGGTAAAGTTTTATACTGGTTTTTGGGGCTGTAACTACTTTTTTGCGACCTGTTTTTGTCGAATTTTTTAGGGTTTTTGTTAAATATTTTTGCTTCATCAGATTTTTCGCCAGTTCTTTTGTTGGGGCTCCAACTTGAAGATCCCAAGCTTCTTGAAGTGACGATATCATCTTGGCCAGACCTGCGAGATTGTTTGTTGCTGAAATTTGAAGTTTTTGCGCCGCTAAATCTAGAATTTTGATTTGATTCTAGGTCGTTATTACGATTATAATCTTTTTCGTAATATGGTTTTTTGTTTTTTCTTGATAATTTATTTCTTTTTGCGCTGCCAGAAAACTCACCCGAGCTGCTAGCAGATATATTTTTTGTTCTTACTTTACTGGTCTTGCCAGATTTTCTGCTGCTTTTTTCGTCAGTCTTAACATTGAAACCATATTTTCGTTTTTCTCCTGAGCGCGCAGCAGCCTTTCCGCCAGACCTTCCGAGGCTGGGGCCACTTTTTTTGTCGGTGAATTTTTTTGTCGTTAAGGTGCTTTCATTGTGAAATTCATGATTCTTGTCAACCGGAATTTGATAATTAATGGTTTTTTCGATTGTTTTTAACAGGCTTTTTTCACTTGCGTCACAAAACGAAATTGCAATTCCGCTTTTGCCCGCCCGTGCTGTGCGACCAATGCGATGAACATAATTTTCTGGATCGTGCGGTATATCGAAATTGATGACATGCGAAATCTCTGTAACATCAATTCCGCGAGCGGCAATATCAGTGGCAACCAAGACTTTAACTTTGTTGCTACGAAAATCACGCAAAGCTTTTTCACGAGCGGCCTGTGTTTTGTTGCCATGAATTGCCGATGTTTTAATATTTTCATCTTGTAAAAAACTTACAATTTTATTGGCGCCATGCTTGGTTTTTGAGAATACTAAAGTGCTTGTTAAACCCTCTTCATTTAAAAGTGATTTTAGCAAATGCAATTTATTTGCACGACTAACATAATTAATTTTTTGCGCAATTTTTTCAACCGTTGTCGATTGTGGCGTAATTTCAATCTTAATTGGCGTTTTTAACATTGAGTTGGCTAAATTTGCAACTTCTTTGGCCATTGTTGCCGAAAAAAACAAACTCTGGCGATTTTGTGGCGCACATGCGATAACTTTTTTAACATCATGTAAAAAACCCATGTCAAGCATGCGATCAGCTTCGTCTAAAACTAAAATTTCAACTTGATCAAGATGCACGGCTTTGCGATTCATTAAATCTAGTAAACGCCCAGGTGTGGCAATTAAAATATCAAAGCCACTTCGCATTTCTCGCACTTGGTTGTTAATGCTAAGACCGCCAAAAATTGCGGTTGACTTTAGTTGAAGTCCGGCGCTGTAAATTTTTATATTGTCACAAATTTGCGAAGCAAGTTCACGCGTTGGCGTTAAAACTAAGGCGCGAACGCGACCAGAAGATGGCTTTATTTTATTTTGCGATAAAAGATGTAAAATTGGCAACGAAAATGCTGCGGTTTTGCCAGTTCCTGTTTGCGCAATTCCAAGCACATCACTGCCTTGTAACAAATGAGGAATTGCCTGTTCTTGAATTGGAGTCGGGTTTGAATAGCCTTTTTTTTCTAAAGTACTTAAAATTTTGTCATTTAGTTTTAAATCATTAAAGTTTGTCATGAATAGTTCGAATTAGCGTTGTTGCTTTATAATTTCATCATCTGCTAGATTCTGACAAATATGAGGGGAAAATTAACGGGAAATTTTGTTGTTATTTACGGCCTTTTAATGATAAATATAATTTAACAAAATTGAATCTGGTATTTAGTGGCAAAAAGTTTAAAGCGGATCAATTTGCATTATTCAAGAGATTATATCATGTTTAAAAGTAAAATGAAAGGATAAAAATATAATTTTAAGTGATAAATCGAGCAATAAAGATATTTACTGTGATACTTTTTTATTAGCTTTTGAATGCTAATTTAACCGTTAAAATTTAATTTTTGAATTTATCATCAAGGTTTGCAATATCGGTTTTTATGATTTTCTTTTATTAATAAAATTATTTATCCTAAAATAGAATTTAGAGATAAAATCTTATATAAATAATTAATCAACAAAATTATTGACAAAGTTTAAATAGCTGGCCAGTTAATTCTTGCCTATATAATTATTTTTGATTAAAGTAAATAATTATATATAAATGCAGATTTGGCATTGTAATTGTTGAAATTTTCAAGTTATTAAAACCCTCTAGTAAGTGATTAATAAGTTTTTACCATAAAAACAAATTAGAATCTTTTTCTATCATCTCAATTTTTTTATCATCAAAGCGTTCTAAGTTTTTGTAAGCAATATTTAAGCGGTAGTTGTTTTTTAATTTCTCTTTGTTTTTTAATAAAAAATTCCAATATAAATAATTAAAAGGGCAAGCATTTTTTCCATTTTTTTCTTTTACATCAAATTCACAATTTTTACAATAGTTTGACATTTTATTGATATATGATCCGCTGGCGCAATAGGGTTTTGTTGCTAAATATCCGCCATCGGCAAATAAAATCATGCCAACAACATTAGGCATTTCTACCCATTCATATGCATCGGCGTAAACCAATAAATACCATTTTTGCACCTCTTGTGGATCAATTTGCGCTAGTAAACAAAAATTACCTATTACCATTAATCGTTGAATATGGTGGGCGTAAGCGTTTTCTTTAGTATTTTTGATAGATTGCTTTACGCAGTTCATTTTTGTGTTGGCGCCCCAGAAAAAGTCAGGCAATTTGCGTTTGGCGTCAAAGAAATTTTCTTGTTTATAATTTGGCATTTTAAGCCAATAAATTCCCCTAATATATTCGCGCCAACCCAGAATTTGACGAATAAAACCTTCGGCATTGTTAATTGAAATATCACCTTCATAATAAAATTTTTCAACCTTTTTAACGCATTCAAGCGGTGTTAAAATCCCAATATTAAGATAAAAACCAATATGAGAATGAAACATAAAAGCATTTTCTTCAAGCATTGCATCTTGAAAATCACCAAAATATTTTAAGCGATTTGCAATAAAATCATCAAATGCTTTCAATGCTTCTTGGCGCGTGGTGGCTAGGTAAAATGGTTCGATATCGCCAAAATGATCACTAAAATTCTTTTCAACCAAATCACAAACTTCTTGTGTTATTTTGTCTTTTTGCGCTATAAAATGTTTGGGGATTTTAACCGAAGAATCTGGCTTTTTTCTGTTTTGCGCATCAAAATTCCACTTTCCTTCTTGTGGCTTGTCGCCATTCATTAGAATTTTGTGTTTTTTGCGCATTTTTCGATAGAAATTCTCCATCAAGGGCGATTTTAAGCTTTTTGCCCAATCTCCAAATTCATTAACCGAACATAAAAAACGATCATCTTCGCAAATTTCGACATTTATCTTCTTTTGCCACGATTTTATCTCTTCTAAAACTCTATATTCCCCCGGAAAAGTCACAGATATTTTGTCAAAGTTGCCTTTTTCAAAGTGATAAAAAACCGCTTTGCTAAAATTATCAAATTTGCCGAAATTTTCGTAAATTACATTAAATTCTTTATTGCGCAATTCTTCGCAAAAATGCCGCATTGCAGAAAATATGAAGGCAATTTTTTTCTTATGATGCTTGACATAAGTGGCTTCTTCTTTAACTTCGCACATCAAAATTGTGTCACCTTTTTTGGCATTTTTCAGGCTAGAAATTTCATGACTTAGCTGGTCTCCTAAGATTAATCTTAAAATTTTCATTTTATTTATTTATTTTTCTTGCTGGCACATTTTTTTGAGCAATATTTCACATTTTCCCAATCTTTCTTCCATTTTTTACGCCATTTGAAGGGTAATTTACAAATTTGGCAAATTTTCTCTTCTAAATTTGTTTTTTTCATTAAAAATTATTTAAGAGATTTAAAGCATTTATAATAAAATAAATATTGCAATTATGAAAGATATTTTCTGTGAAACTATAAATTTTACATGAATTTTTGTCTTCTAATTAATACAAAACTCATATAAAACCAATTCTGTAAAACAATAGAAGGGTCTAAGAATGTAATTTTATGAATTTTTAGAAATTTTGCAATTATAAAGTGAAATGAGGGGTTGGGCTTTAAAAATTATTAAAGCCCAATATTTTGTATCGATAAGACCTAAAATATTAGATTAATTTGACTCAAATCCGAAGGGAACTCTAAGTTTTAACATAATATTTCTGCCCTGACTAAGCGCCACGCCCTTGTAAGTGTCCAAAAAGTTTCTATATGACTCGTTGGTTAGGTTTGTAATTTCGAAGTCAAGATAGGATCTTTTAATCAAATTGCCGTTGAAATTCAATTCAAAGCCAGTTGCTAAATCTAACAATGTATAATTATCAGTTGATCCAGTTCCAAAATCTTCATTGTCAAATTGAGAGAATGGTTCGCCCGTGGCGGCTTTTTTTGAGCTATTGTAAGTCACGCCAACTCTGAAATAGGGATTTTCAAATTTATTGAAGCTTGGCGCATAATAAGTTGTTTCAAGTCGAAATTCGTTTGATGGAATTTGTGGTAAATCTTGGCCAGTTCTTTTGTTTTCGCTTTCAATAATATCAATAGTAGCTCTGGCCTCAATTCTTTTTGTTAAAAAGGTCGAGGCTTCAATTTCAAGACCTTCAATTACACCGTCGGTTTGCATAACTTCAAAAATATGAAGGTTGTCTTGTTCGCGCCCAGTATCGTTTAAGTAAATGAAATTATTTATTTTGTTGCGATAGTAAGTTGCGCCAAATTTCGTTCCTTTTGATCTATATCTTAAAGAAAAGTCAGTGTTTAAAGATATTTCTTCTTCAAGGTTCGGATTACCTTCTTGAATTGCTGAAATTCCGGTGTGAGTTCCGCCAGAATAAAGTTCAAATAATGTTGGGGCTCTAAACCCGCGACTCACATTTGTAGCAGCAACAAGATTTTTGTTGATTTCATAAGCTGCGCCAAGTGAGCCTGAAAAGGCTGAAAATTCTTCTTTTTGGCTTCCTGAAAAATTCTCAGGATTTGTAGTTTTATTTTCATTTGCAGTTAAGTCGCGCCAATCATGGCGAAGACCAGCTTGTAGTTTTAGTTTGTTGATTTGCTTTTCTTCAAATGCAAAAAGGGCGTAATTATTAACACTGCCTCCCGGAGAAAGTTGCTCGCTTCCTCGTGATTCTTGGTCTTTGTGAGAAATTTCAAAGCCGATTTTCCCACCGTCAAAAATTCCTAATTTTTTATGCTCGGTTATTAATCTTGCGGTATAAAGGTCAAATCTAACATCAATTGTTTCATCGTGATGAGATTCTTTGCGGCGATTATTTTGCCAAGTTAAAGTTGGCTTAAAATCAAAATTATTATTTATTTTAAATTTACTTGCAATTTGAAGTTCGTCATTTTCTAAGATTTGGTGCGCTCCTTCGGCCCCGTCTTCATCATGATGATCACCGTCATCATCGTCGTCATCATCACCATGTCCATGGCCGTCAGACTCAGGAGAAAGTAAGAAATTCTGATTATTATAATATTTTGTATAGCGAACCCTATGTTCATTTTCATCATTTTTAAAACCGATGCCAAATTGGTGATTTTTTTGCTCAAAATCGGTGAAAGGAAGTTTACCAGTATAAGCCGGAGAACTATTATGAATCGCGCTTGGCGGCTCTTCGGGATAGAAAGTATGATCTTCTGGAGTTGTTATTTCTTCGCCGTCGCGATTAATTGCGCCAGCACTTAGTGACCATCTGTTATTTCTGGTCTTGGCTTTAAATCCGCGATCAAATTGACTGTTATTTGAAGAATATCCAACTAGACTATTTCCGCCAAATTCAAAATCTTTTTCATCAGAAAACTCTAGCGGCAGGCTTTGAACATTTACCGCGCCACCAATTGCGCCAGATCCGTAAAGAATTGAAGCCGGACCCTGAATGATCTCTAATTTTTCACTTAGAAATGGATCAATATTTGGTGCATGGCGGCTGTCAAATTGTTGATGATCAACACCAACTCCGTTTGAGACCATTTTCACTCTTTCGCCAGAAAGACCGCGGATAACGGGCTTTGAGTTTTGACCACCGGTTGAAATCACATCAATTCCAGATATATGATCTAAAGATTCGGCAATGCTTGACTTTTCGCGAATCCTTTTTTCTTCGCCGCCCAAAACATTAATTTGAGAGGGTTGAAAAAATGTATCACCCTTTGTCGGAGACGAGGCGCTGATAATAACGGGTGTTAAAGTTTTTTTTGGGCTATTATTTTGCGCAAAAGCTAAATTTGGAACAATGCAAGTGGCGCTAATTGAAAAAATAGCTATGGCTTTGGTAAGAAATTTAAGGCTTTGCATTGATTGTTGAAAATTAATTTTAATGATCTTTAGAAAAATGTTATGTTATACTATAACAATAAAGATTAAGAGTCAAGTGCAATTGCCATATATATAACAAAATTTATTTAATGATTTTTTGAAATATTGTTGAAAATTTCTTAATATTAAAGTTAATTCTTAAGTTTAATATTAAGTTTATATTATTTAGTTGTCTTTTTTGTCAAAGCCAAGTGCTATTAAATAAGTTTCTTTCGAGTCTTTTCGCGAAGATTCTGGTTTAAAATATTTAACTGTTTTGAAGTTTTTTCTTAACCCTTGCAAAATTTCATCTGACCCTCCGCCTTGAAAAATTTTGCCGACAAATATTCCGTTTTTATTTAAGATTTTTTCTCCAAAATAAAGAGCCTCTTCAAGTAAAGTTATTATTCTTAAATGGTCCACTTTTTTATCACCACTTGTGTTGGCAGCCATGTCGGTAAGTAAAATATCGCATTTTTGGCGACTTGTTTTTTCCTTTATTAAGTTTAATAGTTTTTCCGGAGCATCTTCGTCCAAGAAGTCTTTTTGAATTAATTCTACACCTTCAATTGGAGCAATTTCTAGTAAGTCAATTCCAAAAACTTTACCATGTCCGCATTTTTCAGCCGCAATTTGGCTCCAACCTCCGGGGGCAGCGCCAAGATCGACGACAATTTTATTTTTTTTGAAAATTTTAAACTTTGCGTCAATTTCAATTATTTTAAAAGCGGCGCGACTTCTGTAACCCATGCTTTGCGCTTTCTTGACTAGGGGGTCATTAAGTTGGCGCAAAATCCATTTTTTAGAAGACTCGGTCAGCTTTTTGCCTTTTTTTAGTTTTTGTGTTTTTACTGCCATTAGAAATTTGGTTCGGTTCTTTGGCCTTAATTTATAATAAAATATTAACTGATATTTTAAAAAGGCTTATTTCTTGTGCCTTTTTGAATTTTGCAGTTAGCATTAAGTGTCTTAATTGCTACTCCCACTCAATTGTACCTGGTGGCTTCGAGGTAAAGTCATATACCACGCGGTTAATTCCCTTAACTTCATTGATAATTTTGGTTGAAATATCGGCTAGAAATTCAGGGTCAAATTTGTATATTTCGGCCGTCATGCCATCAACCGATGTAACAGCGCGAAGAGCCAAAACATTTTCGTAAGTTCTCGAGTCTCCCATTACTCCAACGGTTTTAACTGGCAACAAAACACTAAAAGCTTGCCATATTTTGTTGTAAAGTCCATTTTCTTTTAGTGAGTTAATGTAAATTGCATCAGCTTTTTGTAAAATTGCAACTTTTTCTTTGGTAATTTCACCTAAAATTCTAATAGCAAGCCCAGGGCCAGGGAATGGGTGGCGGTTGATAATTTTTGGATCAAGATCTAGCTCTTCACCTAATTTTCTTACCTCGTCTTTAAATAACATTCTAACTGGCTCAAGAAGCTTTAATTTCATGTTTTCTGGTAAGCCGCCAACATTATGATGACTTTTTATTGTGTGACTTGCGCCTTTGTTAGGGTGGCTTGATTCAATAACATCGGGGTATAATGTTCCTTGTGCTAAAAATTCAACATTGTCAATTTTTGAAGCTTCTTCATCAAAAACTTCGATGAAAGTCTTGCCTATTATTTTGCGCTTTTCTTCGGGGTCGCTAATATTTTGTAATCTTGATAAAAATAATTCTCGCGCATCAACATAAATGAAATTTAAGTCAAATTCTGCAAAAGTTGCTTGAACTTCTTCGGCTTCTTGCCAGCGTAAAAGGCCGTGGTCAACAAAGATACAAGTTAATTGTTTGTGAATTGCTTCAGAAATTAGGGCGGCAACAACCGAAGAATCGACGCCGCCAGAAAGGCCACAAATAACATTCTTTTTGCCGACAATTTTTTTAATTCTTTTGACTTCTTCTGATTTAAAATCGCCCATATTCCAATCTTGTTCGCAACCGCAAATATTAACGGCAAAATTCTTCAATATTTTTTTCCCCTCTAAAGAATGCGAAACTTCGGGGTGAAATTGGACTCCATAAATATTTTTATCTTCATTGGCTATAGCGGCAAAAGGTGCGCTTTTGGTTCTGGCAATCGCTTTAAATCCGTCTGGCAAAGATTCTACGCGGTCTCCATGGCTCATCCAAACTTGGCTAAGGCGAATATGGTTAGATTGGTTATTTGCAATATGTGCAAATTGATCAGTTTCTTGCGAATCGGCCATTCCGACATAATCAAATAATTCTGATTCTTTTCTTATTTCGATCATAGCTTTGCCAAATTCGCGCTCTTCGGTATTTAGAACCGAGCCGCCAAAATTTTGACAAATTAATTGTTGGCCATAGCAAATTCCTAATATAGGCAGGCCAAGATCGAAGATTTTACTATCGATTTTTGGTGCGTCTTTATCATAAACAGAACTAGGGCCGCCAGAAAGAATAATACCTTTGGGCGACTTTTTTTTAATTTCATTTATGGTTATTTTAGATCCTTGAACTTCGCAAAAAATATTAAATTCACGAATTCTTCTAGCTATTAGTTGTGTAACTTGACTTCCGAAGTCTATTATTAAAATCATTTTATGCTTTAATTTTTTTTAAAATTTAGTGAAATTATGTTTAACGAATTTTAATCTTAAAATAATTAATTTAGATTAATTTTTTTGACATATATTAACAATAAAAATTCTGAAGATTGCTGTGGCAAGTTATATTTTTGCGAAACTATGTAATTATTGCTTAAATATTTTTTGTAAATCTGTTTAAAAACAAAGATTGACAACATTATTATATAGAGTTTTTGTGGCCATGTCAAGATTTTGAGTGATTTTTTTCGACTTCATGCTAAAATATATGTTTAAATTGGCGCTAGATGGGTAAATAAAATTAAAAAAGCTTATTATTAATGTGCAAAAATACTTATAACAGTTTTCATCTTTAAAAATATAGAAAACTTTATCTTTTTAACAATTAACAAAAAGCCATTATAAAAATCTAAGAGTATCTTGGGTGTGATTTGGAGTTTTCTAGTAATTTCTTACCAAAAATATTTTATTTTTTGTATTTCGAAAGACGGAAAATATTATAATAAAAATTTGCGAACTATTTATAATTTGTTTATGAATTAGATTAGTGAACAAATTTTTTTTTCTAGCTAATTTTAGCAAACTATCATATAAATCTTTGTCGCTAAATTTAATTGCGCTTTCTTTTATATTACTTTGTTGGTGATTTTTTATTTTAAAGAGTTGACTAGCCTATAATATTGATAATTTTATCTTTGATTTTATCTTGATTATAGTTATTTTTTAATATTTCGTCGATTGCTTGGCATAAATTTAGTTTAATTTTAAGTTTTTTTGCTAATTTTGCTATAGATTCTGCGTTAAGAGCCCCTTCGTAGGTTTTTTTGGCGGCCAAATCTTGATATTTTTTACCTTCGCCCAAGGCTTTTCCTAGAGAGTTATTTCTTGATTTTGAAGTTGAGCATGTTAAAAAAATGTCACCAAAGCCAGCAGCATTTTCGGTGTTTGGGTTTTTTTCACCCAGTGCTTGTGCCAATGTTTTTATTTCTTCAACGCCGCAAATTACCAAAGCAGCTTTTGTGTTTTCGCCTAGGTTAAGACCGTCAGAAATTCCGCAAGCAATTGCCATAATGTTTTTAATTACTGATGAAATCTCAGAAACCAAAACTTCTTTTGAATAAAATGGTTTAAAAAAGTCGTTCTTTAAAATTTTAATTACCTGATTAGCAAATTCTTCATTTTTTGCAGCAATATTAGTTACAGTCAATGATTTTTGCGCGACCTCAATTGCAAAATTTGGACCCGATAAAATTGCACAATTTTTATTGGGAATAATTTGGTCAAAAACTTCATGGAAAAATTTTAATGAAGAATGTTCAAGTCCCTTAGTTGCAAAAATAAAACCGCAATTTTTTTTAAGTCCAATTTTAGATAGTTGCTCCAAAACTGTTTTTACTGCATTTGAAGGTACTGCGATAAAAATTTTATCAGCCAGCTTAGCTTCATCTAAACTAGTTGAAGAATATAAGTTTTTATTTAACTTTATATTTGCTAGGGCGCAGTGGCTGTTTTTTTTATTGATTTCTTGTGCAATTTCGTTAATATCAGAAATAGCGCAGATATTATAGCCATTAATCGCGACAACATTAGCAATTGCCGTGCCCCAAGCACCCGCGCCAATTAAAATAATTTTTTCTTTCATTTTATTTATCTTAAATTATGCCCAGAATCAGTTTTTTAAATAACGAATTTATCGATCATAAAAATGCTTTTATTCATATTGATGATCGCGGCTTTCAATTTGCTGACTCGGTTTACGAAGTCATTTTATTTTCGGCAAATAAACTTGTTGACGGCCAAGAGCATATTGAACGATTATTTCGTAGCCTTAGTGAAATTAACATAAAGCACAATTTTTTACAAGATGAAATTATAAAAAATGCCATTCAACTCTTTAAGCTGAACAATATTGATTATGGATCGCTTTATATTCAAGTTACGCGCGGTGTACATACAAGAATTCCAAAAATACCTAATGACTTACAGCCGAATTTTATCATGACAGTTTCGCCAGCTAAAGTCTTCTCAGGCGAAGAATTTGAGCAAGGTCTAAGATTAATGAGTCATAACGATATTCGCTGGGGTAGGGTTGATATAAAGACTACTGGCCTTTTGGCCTCGACTTTGGTTAATCAAAAAGCAAAAGATTTGGGTTTTGATGATGCTTTGTTTGTGCGTGATGATATTGTTACTGAGGGCACTTATTCAAATTTCTTTTTTGTAGATGAAAATCAGAATTTAGTAACAAAATTACAAGATGAAAGAATTTTGGCCGGAATTACACGCAAAAGAATTATTGATTTTGCGAAAAAAGAAAATATTAAAGTAATTGAGAAGGATTTTGGTTTAGAAGAAGTTTTTAAAGCGCAAGAAGCATTTTTATCAAGCTCAACTTTAATGATCAGACCGGTTGTCGAAATTGATAAAAATAAAATTGCCGAAGGCAAGGCCGGTGAATTAACGAGAAAATTACGAGATCTATATAAGAAATTTACTACGGCATAAGTAAGATTAATTTTTTAGTAAAGTTCTTATTTGCGAAGATAAGAGTTTATATTTTGGGTAAAAATTATTAGAAAAATTGACAATATATTTGAATAGGTGGCTAAATTTTAAGTAATATCGATTTTATAATCAAGTAACATTTCAAAGATATATAGAGCTTAATCTGTTTTAGAAAAAGGGCATTATCGGAATCTGGGTGTGTAATTTGGATGGGATTTTAACTTTTTCAATCTTTTGATGAGTTTTTTTCGCTGTAAATAAAGGTTTATAAAATATTATCTTGTAAGATCTTGAGAGTTATTTTTAATATTAGCAAGCTCTCTCTCGGATTGGGGGCTTATTGGCGCTGAAGATGGTTGCTTTTGATGATCTATAAGTTGAATATTTTCTATTAACTTTGAAAAATTTTCTTCATAAAAAACGGTTTGCAGAAAAATAAAAAGCTGGTCACCACCAGATAACTGAATGTTTCTTACTCTGAATGTTTCCCTTAAAATTTCTTCAGCACGATTTTTTAAGATTTCGGTCGAACGCGGGCGTTTTTTGGTTAATTTATCGATATTTTCCATATATTCCCTAATTATTTTTGATCTTTTTGATCTAATTTGCTGGAATAATTCTTGGTTTTTAATTTCGTTCAAAGAAAATCTTTTATTAAATCTGTCTTCTATTATTGTTTGATAGCACAAATTGGCAATTTCATGAGATATATTTTTTATTTCTTTTAATATTCTTCTGTGACTAATTTTGTTGAACATTTTAATCTTTTAATGAAATTTATTGTCGTTTATATAATTTAGATCGGGATTTTGATTTAAATTATATAAATTTCTGTCTTTGTCAATATTTTCAAGATTTAACTTTGTTTCTTGAATTGCCTGTCGATTAAAAG
>CBFIDI010000004.1:0-53313 GCA_965661355.1 Rickettsiales bacterium
CATCCAGCCTTCAAAACTTTCGTAAATTGGTTTTATTTTATCCCATAAATCAACTCTTTGTGGCAAATATTCATATTTCTTGCCTTCAATTTCGTAATGAGTGCAAATTTTAATATTTTTTACAAAATCTAGAACATCAAGCTTAGTTAGAGTAATTTCTTTGACCGAGGATAGCTTAATAGAATGTCTAACTAAAGCTGCGTCAAACCAGCCGCAACGACGACCACGCCCAGTTACCGTACCAATTTCGCCGCCAATTGTTGCTAAATCTTTACCGTCTTGATCGTGAAGTTCTGTTGGAAATGGGCCCGACCCAACTCTGGTGGTGTAAGATTTTATAATCCCTAATGTTTTGTTAATTGCGTCAGATCCCATACAGCTTCCAAGTCCAACTTGCGCCGCAATAGTGTTGGAAGAGGTTACAAATGGATAAGTTCCGTAATTTACATCAAGCAAAGCGCCTTGGGCTCCCTCGAACATTATATTCTCGCTTTTTTCAAGCTCTAACATAATTTCATAAGAAGTTCTGACAAAGGGTGTAATTTGATTTTTAATTGACAATAATTCTTCCATTAAGTCGTCGATAGAAATTTCTTTTGCGCCAAGACCCTTTCTTAAAATATTATGGTAATTTAAAGCATTTAGTGCAATTTCTTTAAGGTAAATTTCATCATATAAATCGCATATTCTAATTGACCTTCTTCCGGCTTTGTCTTCGTAAGTAGGGCCAATTCCTCTGCCGGTGGTGCCAATTTTATTTTCACCTTTTTGCGATTCAAGAAGTTGATCAAGCTCGCGATGAAAAGATAAAATTAAAGAACAATTATCGGCGATAAGTAATTTTTTGCGGTCTATTTTGAGACCAGATTTTTCAGTTTTTTCAATTTCAGCAAAAAGAGCCAAGGCGTCAACGACAACGCCGCTGCCGATAACTGAAAGCTTGTTTCGAACTATTCCTGAGGGTAAAAGGCTTAATTTATATATTTTATCTTCAACTTTAATTGTATGGCCCGCATTATGGCCGCCCTGAAACCTTACGATAGCGCCAAATTGGTCAGATAAAAAGTCAACTATTTTCCCTTTTCCTTCGTCGCCCCATTGAAGGCCTATTACTGCGATATTGGTCATTTTAGATTTAATAATTAGATTATTTAATAGTGAGATATTTGCTGCAATAGGGGCAAATTACATAATTTTTATCACCCATATCAAGATAAACGGTAGGGTGGCGCGATGATTTATTTGTCTCGTCTTTTGATGTTCCGTCGCATGAAACTTTTTTCGAATTGACATGCAAAATATCTGTCATAGAGTGACTGGCAGAAGTGTCTGTTTTCATAGCAATTGGCAATTATTATGTTTATAATCCCTAAATTAATTTTTACGATTTTTATTATATCAAGCAAGACTATAAATTGCAATTTAAATTTAGAATTTGCGGCTTTCAAAAATATAAAACTTATTAGAGGTAAAAAATATTTTCTAAAGGTTATTTTATTTTTTAATTAAATGTTAAGTTCTGACTATAAAAAGAAATCTATTCGCTGTAATTTTAGTTAATAAATTCATATATAAAATACGATTGTAGATTTATCATGATCTGCATTAATTAACAAAATTATTAGTTAAGTTAAAGATTGGTAGCTGGAGATAATTCAAAATCTCTTTTTCATCTGGTTGAGATATTTTTAAATTTTCACAATTAAGTTTTCACAATTAATTTACTAATAAGGCACTAAGAGTAAAAAATAAAAATACATAATTTCTCAACTTTTGTATTATTTTCTAAAACTAGCATTAAAAATTGCAAAAAGTCGAGAAAATTTACGAAAAATATAGTTTCTGAGAAGGTATTATTTTTTAGTAATTTTCATCTAAGAATATTTTGCCTTCATATAGATTTAAAGATACAAAGTGCTATTATAATTTGGTTTATAAGGTCTTGTTTATAAGCTTTGTTAGAATTTATATGACGCAAAAAATTTAGTTTACTGTAAAATTTATTAATGTTATAATTTTATTGTTATAAAATTGGACGAATTTTATGTTTGAAACATTGTTTGTTATGCAATTAAGCGATAGTTGGCTACGGTCATAAATGCATATTAAATATTTCGCGAAGCTTTGCTTCGTTTAGCGGTTGTAATTTGAATTTTGACTAAAATGAGAAAGTTAAGTTTTTTTGCTTTAAAAATATTATTGATAGTTTTTTGTTTTCAAAGTCATTCTTATAGCGAAATTTCTGATTGGCAATTTTCTGAAAATAGCAACGAAAATGCTAAGGTAAGATTGTTGTCATCTATTAAAAATATTGAGGAAAATAAAGGGGGAAATAAGTATTTATTAGCTATTTTGCAAATAAAGTTAAAAGATGGTTGGAAAATATACGGGCCTGATTCGCACGAAATTGGCTTTGCTCCGCAAGTAATGATTGATGGAGAAATATACAAGTCTCATAAAATAAAATGGCCAGAGTCAATTCCGCAAAGCGAAAAAATTGGCTTGAATGTACTAAATTACTCAATTTATAAAGATGAAGTTTACCTTCCGGTTGAAATTACTTTAAAAAATTATCAACAAAAAGAAAAAAATATCAATATTCATTTAAATTACGGATTATGTAAAGAAATTTGCATACCTGCTTCAAACGAGTTTGAAATTAGTGATTTTATTGTTGATGAAAATGTTCTAAAGATTGCTAGAGAAAAAAGTAATAAACAAGATGACAATAGTCTTTTGAGCGATAAAAAATTATTTGGCAATTCTGGATCAATAGGAGTTATGAGTTTGTGTTATGGTATTTTAGCGGCTTTTCTAGGTGGTTTAATTTTAAATATTATGCCTTGTGTTTTGCCGGTTTTAGGCCTTAAGTTAATGTCCGTTATTAAACACCAAGACGCCACAAGTTCAAAGGTTAGGTTTGCCTTTGCCTCAACAATTTTAGGAATTTTATTCTCTTTTATAGTTTTTGCAGGTTTTTCAATTTCTTTGGCTAAGGCCGGAGAGGTATTTAATTGGGGAATTCAATTTCAAAATCCTTATTTCTTAATTAGCGTAATATTGATTTTGGCCTTTTTCGTTGCTAATTTGCTTGGTTTATTCGAAATTAATGCCAATCGGTTTTTGGCTAATTTACTAAATCGCAAAGTTGAAAAAGAAAAAAAGAAAATATTCGTGCCTAATTTCTTGTCGGGTCTCTTGGCTGTAACCCTAGCAACTCCTTGTTCAGCGCCATTTTTAGGGGCGGCAATATCTTTTTCTATTACCCAGTCGCCATTAATTATAGCTTTGATTTTTATAGCCATGGGAATTGGCTTTGCCTTCCCTTATTTTATTTTAATTTTTTATCCAAAAGCGGTTAATAAATTGCCAAAATCGGGTTCTTGGATGCTTTCTCTTAAAAAATTCATGGCTGGTTTGTTAATAGCAACTATTACTTGGCTGTTATATGTTTTATATGGCAATATTGGTTTTTTTGTAACTTCGGTTGTTAGTTTTGTTTCTATTTTTATTGTTGTGGCCATGAAAATAGGTTACGGATTTTTGCGATATTTTGTTATTTTAAGCCTGCTTATTGTCGCAATTTGCTCGCCTTCAAAATTTGAGAATTTGAAAATGACCCCAGTTCACAAGTCAGACTCTTTGTGGAAGCCACTTAAAGTAGAAAAAATTGATGATTATGTGAAGTCCGGAAAAATTGTGATAATTGATGTTACTGCTGATTGGTGCTTGACTTGTAAGTTCAATAAATATAAAGTATTACGCGATGATGAGGTGGTTACAAGGTTGAAAAAACAAGATATTGTTGCAATGAGAGGTGATATAACTCGTCCAAATAAAAAAATTATGGATTTTGTTAATTCGCATAATCGTTTTGCAATTCCTTTCAATGTAATTTACGGCCCCAATAACGAAAATGGCGTTCTGGCCAGTGAAATTTTAAACAAGGCAAAATTTTTAGAATTAATAAATAATGTTGCAAAAAATGACAGATCTTACGAAGTTAACGATAAAAAAGGCTCTTAAGGGGTTGGAAAATAAAGAATTTTCAGCTGTTGATTTAACCAAAGCCTATATAAAAAATATTGAACAAAACAGTCATATAAACGCTTACATTACCACCTGCTTTGACTTGGCGCTAAGTCAGGCTAGAGTTTCTGATGAAAATATTAAAAATGGTAAAATGCGTGACCTAGAAGGAATTCCGCTTGGCATTAAGGACTTGTTTTGCACCAAAAATATTAGAACTACTAATGGCTCGCAAATGCTCGAAGAATTTGTCCCGACCTACGAGTCAACAGTTACGCAAAATCTCCTTGATGCAGGCGCGGTTTTTTTAGGCAAGTTAAATATGGACGAATTCGCAATGGGATCAGCCAATGTCAATAGTTATTTTGGGCCAGTTATCAACCCCTATAAAAAAAATAATAGCGATGAAGATTTAGTTCCTGGCGGAAGTTCGGGCGGTAGCTCAGCGGCAGTTGCGGCAAATTTATGTGCGGCGGCTACGGCTTCTGATACTGGTGGATCAATTCGTCAACCCGCTTCTTTTACTAATACGGTTGGTGTTAAGCCTACTTACGGTAGATGTTCAAGATATGGAATGATTGCCTTTGCAAGTTCTTTAGATCAAGCGGGCATGATTTCAAAAGATGTTGACGATGCCGCGCTTTTACAAAAAGTCATTTCAGGTTACGACGAAAAAGATTCCACCTCAGTTAATATTCCAGTTCCAGACTTTGATTCTTTGCTTAATAGTAATATTAAGGGTAAAAAAATTGGCATTCCAAAAGAATATAAAATGGAAAATATGCCGCCAGAGATTGAAAAATTATGGCAAGATGGCGCGGATAAGTTGTTAAGAAAGGGTGCCGAGATTGTCGATATTTCGTTGCCCCATACTAAATATGCTTCTTCGGTTTATTATATTTTAGCCCCGGCAGAGTGCTCTTCTAACTTAGCGCGATTTGACGGCGTTAGATATGGTTATAGAACTGAGCAGAAAGGTCTTTCAATTGAACAAATGTACGAAAAAACAAGGTCTGAAGCTTTTGGTGAAGAGGTTAAAAAAAGAATTTTTATCGGAACTTATGTTTTGTCGGCCGGATATTATGATGCATATTATAAAAAATCGCTAAAAGTCAGAAATTTAATTGCGCAAGACTTTATTAATGCATTTAAAGAGGTTGATGCAATTTTAACACCAAGTACGCCAAATGCGCCATTTGCAATTAGCGAATCAAAAACAATTACTAAAAACGATCCGGTAAAAATGTATTTAAACGATATTTTTACTATTCCTGCTAATTTGGCTGGTTTACCAGCAATGTCTGTTCCAGCTGGGCTTGATCATGACGGCTTGCCTCTTGGCTTGCAAATTATGACTAATCATTTTGACGAGCAATCAATGTTTAATATTGCAAAAGCTATGCAAGAAGATTAAAATTCAAAATTTTATTTATCAACAAACTTAGTTCTTGTTTTAAAGCTTGGTTTACGAGCTTTTTTCTTAGCTTAAGATATTCTTAATTTTATTTAGGCCTATATTTATGGATTATTTTAAGAAATTTTCAAATAACTCTCATGCGATATTTTTCACTATTTTGACATGTTTTTTAATGTCGATGATGGTTGGAATTGTTAGGCATTTGGTTGATGATTTTCATCCATTTTTCGTGCTTTTCATGAGAAACCTAGTGGCGTTTTTCTTGTTTATGCCAATGATGTTTAGAGGTGGTAAAAAAATATTTCATACTAAAACTCCAAAACTACATTTATTGCGCGGAGTCAACGGCTTGATCGGTATGTTAATATGGTTTTACATTGTTGACAAAATTCCATTACCAGAATTAATATCTTTTACTTTTTTGGTGCCAATTATGACAACATTTGCAGCAATGTTATTTTTAAAAGAAAAAGTAGGAAAAAGGGCTTGGTTAGCTTTGTTAATTGGATTTGTAGGAATTCTAATAATTACCAGACCTGGTTACAGAGATTTAAATATTGCATATTTACTAGCTTTAACTACAACAATTTCTTGGTCGTCGACAAATTTATTGGTAAAGGTTATGACCAGAACTGAAAGATCGCGCGTCATTGTAATGTATATGACAATAATTATTTTGGTTTTGTCAACTCCTTTTGGCGTGATTTATTTTAAACCATTTGGATTTGTAGATTTTTTGTGGTTTTTAAGCCTTGGCATGATTGC
Organism: Rickettsiales bacterium; assembly: GCA_965661355.1. Classification (GTDB taxonomy): domain Bacteria; phylum Pseudomonadota; class Alphaproteobacteria; order Rickettsiales; family UBA1997; genus CAMCFD01. The sequence continues at coordinate 6,212 of CBFIDI010000004.1, forward strand.
AAGCCTGTCGCAGATGTCTTTGTCTTACGCTTTTTCGAAAGCTGATTTATCGGTTGTGCAACCATTTGATTTTATGCGCCTGATATTCACCTCGATAATTGCTTATTTTGCGTTTGACCAAGTTCTTGACTCTTATACTTTGGTTGGGTCTTTGGTGATAATGGTTGGCGTTGTGTTTGCGGCTTCGAAAAAGAAGAAAAAGCGCGGATATTATTCTGATGAATTGAGTGATGTTTAACTTTTCTTTGCAATAAAAAATAAATAATTTCTATTTTTCTTAAGACTTACTTTAAAATAAAGCGCCCTATACAGCAAGACAATTATTGCAAAAGTCGATATTTCATTAGGATATGCGTCTAAAATTTTATAATAATTTTTTGTTAAAAAGATAAGTTTTTTATCTAGAATTAAAATTATTATTTAGTGACTATATCATTTTAACTTTAAAATTAATTATCAAGGGTTTAAAAAGTTTCATCAAGATAACTTATCGTAAAAAAATGATTAATATAATCTGGATATATTGCAAAAGTTTTAACGATGGCTTTATTAATTAAGTTTTAACCTCATAAATAGCAAATTGTAAAGTTAAAGTGGAATAATATATTGCAAAAGGGTAAAATTATATAATACTTCTATCTTTATTTATTTATGTAGCAACTATGATTAATTATCAAGATTTTTTTAAATCTTCCATAGAAAAATTTAAGCAGGAAAATAGATATCGTGAATTTGTTGATATTTCAAGAATTTGCGGGCGCTTTCCTTATGCAATAGACAATAGCAATGACCAAGAGGTTATTGTTTGGTGCTCGAATGATTATTTAGGAATGTCGCAAAATGAAAATTCTATTAATAATGCGATTGCATCTATTAAGAAATATGGACTTGGAAGCGGTGGCACCAGAAATATTTCGGGCAATAACCATGAAATTGTGAAGCTTGAACAAGAACTTGCAAAGCTTCATGACAAAGAAAGAGGGATTGTTTTTTCTTCTGGTTATGTTTGTAACGATTCCGTAATTCAATCTTTGGTTAAAATTATTCCTGATTTATTGATATTTTCTGATAGAAATAACCATGCTTCAATTATTTCTGGTATTAGAAATTCTGGTGCTGAAAAATTTATTTTTAATCATAACGACGCAAATCACCTAGAAAAATTACTAAAATCTTGCCCGATTGAGCGGCCAAAATTAATTATTTTTGAATCGATCTATTCAATGGATGGAGATTTTGGCGAAGTAGAATCTTTTGTTAAACTAGCTAAAAAATATAACGCCCTAACCTATTGCGACGAAGTTCATGGCGTTGGTCTTTATGGAGAAAAGGGCCAAGGTGTTTGTGCCGAAATTGGTCTAAGTGATGAGGTTGATATAATTCAAGGCACTTTTGGCAAGGCTTACGGGGTTATTGGCGGGTTTATTGTCGGTAAAAACGAGTTGGTCGATGCTGTAAAGCTAAACTCTTCGGGTTTTATATTTTCAACTTCTATTCCACCAGTTGTTGCTGGAGCAATTAGAAGCAATATGGCCAGTTTAGAAAATAACAATAAATTAAGAATTGACCATAAAAATAAGGTGCTTTGTCTAAAAAAAGCCCTAAATGATGCTGGCATTGAAATTGTCGCTAATAAATCTCATATTGTTTCGATAAAAGTTTCAGGCGCAAGTAAGGTTGAGAATATTTCAAAAAGACTACTTGTTGATTTCAAGATTTACATTCAGCATATAAACTATCCGACGGTAAAAAAAGGTGACGAAAGATTAAGAATAACCGTTACGCCATTTCACACACAAAAAATGATAGATGAATTAGTTTCAGCCCTAAAAGAATGTATTTAGTTTATGCTTAAAACCTTTGTAATCGATTCTAGGTAAGTTAATATTATTGGCTTTTGGCATTTAAGGACTATATAGATATTTTATCTTTTTGGCAAATAATCATCACAAAATCTGAGTATAGGCGACTAAGTATATCTTGATTTTCTTAATAATTAATTCTCTATCTGTTTTTACAAATGATTATTCCTAAGCTTTTTAAAAATATTTCGTATAAATTTTTTCTATTATTAGATCTAATACCAAGACCCATCTTTAAATATTAATTAAGGGCTAAATAAATTTAGTAATTAAATTACGGACGGATAAATTGGTGTTTAAAGATGGGATTTGGTATAAACTCACTTTCTTTTAAATAGTAATATTTTAGCTTTTTAATTTCAGCAAAAAGCTTTCTAAAATTATGCTAGCAGCAATATCATCATGGTGTTTTTGCTTTTTTCGGGTTTTTATATCTTTGGCTATCTCTTCAGCTTCAAAACTTGACAATCTTTCGTCATGAAATATTATTGGCAGGTTTAGATGATGTTCGTTTAAATATAATAGAAAATTTTCAGCAAAAGTTTTTACGAATTTTGTCATTTTAATTTCGGTTCCGTCCATATGGGTTGGAAATCCTATGATTATTGCGGTAATATGATTTTGTTTTATATAATTTAACAAATCTTCAAAGTCTTTTTTATTGCTTGAGCGTGAAATTATAATTCTGGGCGTTGTCAATGTTTGACTTTGGTCGCAATCGGCCACGCCAATTCTTTTTGTTCCAAGGTCAAGAGCCATTATTTTACCTTGACTTAAAGATTTTTTATATGCTAAAATGTCAGATATAATGGGCATTTAATTTAAATTTATCATAAAAGTTATTAATTATGTTAAGTGCTATAATTTACTTGGGTTTAAAATGAAATAATAATATATTATGACCGAGATTACAAACAAAGATGTAAAAAAAATAGCAAGATTAGCCCGAATTGAAATTAACGAAAAAGATTGCGAGTTTTTATCTAAAAAGCTAGCTGAAATTATCCATTGGGTCGAAGATTTAAACGAGCTTGACACCAAAGACATAGAGCCAATGATTAATGTTCATCACGCTTCCCTTACATTAGCCAAAGATGAAATTAAAGACGGAAATATTTCTGAAGATGTGTTGAAAAATGCCAAAAACTCAAAATATGGTTACTTTGCCGTTCCTAAGGTTATTGAATAATTTGGTTTTAAATGTCGTCAAGTCAGCTTTTTCTTCGCTTTAACAGTAACAATATACAAGTTCTTCCTGAACAAGATTTTATCTTTTGTCACGAAAACCAGCAACCTTGTGAATTTTTAGAAAAATTCTTTCACCAAAAGCTATCAGACAAAAATCTGGTCCAGCGCCTAATTATAAAAGGCGAAAAATTTTCTGGAAAAAGCTCTTTATTAAATATTTTTGCAAAAAAATACAGCGCCAAATTTATAAAAGCAACCTTTCTTGAGAAGGGCGGAATTTTTGAGAAGGGAAAATTCTATATTTTAGAAGATATTGACAATATTGAAGATGACAATATATTGTTTTATATTTTAAATTCAGCTTACGAAAATCAGTCCTTTTTGGTTATGAGCGCAAAAAATATTGAAATTTTTAAGTTAAAAGATTTGGTTTCAAGACTTAAAAATATTTATGTTTGCGAAATTAAGAATCCTGAAATTGAAACTATTACAATGTTAATTTTTAGCTCATTATCAAAAAAGCAGCTTAAAATTTCTTCAAATATAATAGGTGCAATGGTTAATAAAAGTGATCGCAGCTATGAAAGCGCCTTTAAAATTGCTGATAAGATTGAAAAGTTTTGTTTTGAAAATAAAAGACAGCCAAGCAAGAAAGATTTGAACTTGTTGATATAAAAATTATGTAAAAATAGTTTTATATTTAAGGACCAATGCCATAATTACAAAATTTAAACAATATAAAGTAGTAATCAGCAAAAAACCTTTTACAAAAAATAAGGGTCTAGACAATTTTACAATGTATTATTCCTAAATTATTTTAGTAAGATCTCATATAAATTATCTTTTCTATTATTAACCAGAACTAAGCCCGCTGGGGAAATTATGCGGCTAAAAATAAGATTTACAAGATATTAGTTAGTCTAAAAAAAATTTAACTTGAAAAGTAATTATAGATATTTGTAGTTGCAAAATAGCAAACTCTCAATTGTAAATTGAAAATATCTTTATCTAGATCTGGCAGGCCTATTTTTGATTTTATTAATTATTATGTATCCCGCTATTAGCAAAGAGCAAAATATTATCACCATAATCAAAATTAGCGATAGATATTTATTGACCATATCTTGGTTTGATCCAATTAAATACCCTAAAATAGCTAATATAGAAGTCCAAATTGCAGACCCCAAAGAAGTATAAAAAGTAAATTTTACAATATTCATTTTAGCTAAACCCGCTGGAAGAGAAATAAAATGACGAAAACCAATCAATAAACGACCAGTAAATACCGAAATTTCACCATGTTTACTAAAATAATTCTCAATTTTAACAATAGTACATTCTTTAATAAAGAAAAAACGCCCTATTCTAAAAATTACCGGTCGCCCCAAATAAAACGCAATATAATAACTAAAGGCCGCACCTGCAACATTACCAAGAAGACCGTAAATTATCACCAACGCTAAATTCATATCTTTATTTGCCGCCGCAAGTCCAGCAGGTATCATAATAACTTCGCTTGGAATTGGCACCAAGGTACTTTCAAGAAACATACCTATAAATATACCCAAATAGCCAATTGTATTAATGAAATCTACTAATATTTCAACCAAATATCCAACTATTTCATGTATATCCATAATAATTTATTTATGATTTTAAAAGCTTTATTCTAATTAAAATATTGTAAATTATAACATTTAATTACGCCAGTAAAAAAATTTTTATCCCAAATAATTACATTTTAGCTTTATAATTAACCACTTATCCATTTAAATTTATTTAATAAAATCATCGTAAAAACTTCTGTAATATCAGCAAAATTACTCATTTTTTTACGATAATATACCTTGGTAAAATTTTTTAACCCCCTGATAATTAACCATAAAGTTAAAATTGTATAACTGAGATTGAATGAATTTAAAAATAGCAGAAAATTTATACGAGATTTTATTGAAAAATAAAAATTTAGTGATAATTTACTCTAAATCTTTTTATATTCTATTTAAATTCCTTTACAAAGTCAGATATTTGACTTCTTGAAAGCCTAGATACGCGCTTTGAGTCTATTATAGCCCGCACTTTTTGATAAGTTGAATTGAGATCGTCATTAATTAAAATATACTCATATTCTTTATAATGACTTATTTCGTCAAGTGCTTTTTCCATTCTTGCTTTGACAATTTTTTCTGGGTCCTGAGCTCTATTTTTAAGCCTTCTTTCAAGCTCTTTTAGCGATGGCGGCAAAATAAAAATAGAAATTATTGAATCAGGATTAAATCTTTCTTTAATTTGTCTTGCTCCTTGCCAATCAATGTCAAAAATTATTTCTTCGCCATTTTTTAATGAATAATCAACCATTTTTTTTGGTGTAGCATAATAATTTCCAAAGACATTTGCACTTTCAATAAATTCGTTATTTTCATGCATTTCTTTGAATTTTTCTGCAGATATGAAATAATAATGCTTGCCATCAATTTCTTGCGACCTTTTTTGTCGTGTGGTCGCAGAAATAGAAAGTTTAGTTAGTGGGTCGTTTTTAATAATCATTTTACATAAGGTCGACTTTCCAGCTCCGGAAGGTGACGATATTATTATTAAAAAAGGGTCATGCGAAATAAACATTTTGTTTATTTTTAGTCTTTAGCTAAATTGATATCGGGTGCATCAGGGGCTTTCATACCGACAACATGATAACCAGCATCTACATGAATTACTTCGCCAGTAACACCAGAACCAAGCTCGCTGATTAAAAATACGCCAGCACCGCCAACATCTTTAATGTCAATATTTCTTCTGAGTGGAGCGTTGTTTTCATTCCATTTAAAAATTAATTTAAAGTCGCCAATTCCACTAGCTGCTAAAGTTTTTACCGGACCTGCTGATATTGCATTAACGCGGATATTTTCTTTACCCAAATCCATAGCCAAATAACGAGTCGAAGCCTCTAAGGCCGCCTTTGCAACGCCCATTACATTATAATGCGGAACCACTTTCTCAGCGCCATAATAACTAAGAGTTACAATTGAACCGCCGCCAGCATTTTTCATTAAACCTTCTGCTGCTTTTGAGACCACAGCTAAGGAATATGCTGAAATATTCATCGTGCTGGCAAAATTATTTGGTGAAGTGTCGACAAATCTGCCACGCAATTCCTCTTTATCAGAATAAGCAATTGCATGAATTAAGAAATCTAGCTTACCCCACTTCTCTTCAAGTGCCTTAAATGTTGCGTCAACTGATTCTTGATTGGTAACATCACATTCTAAAACCATGTCTGAGCCGACCGATTTTGCTAATGGCTCTACGCGTTTTTTTAGCGCTTCCCCTTGATAGGTAAATGCTAAATCTGCGCCATATTTACTTGCTTCTTCAGCAATTCCCCATGCGATCGAGCGGTTATTGGCTACGCCCATGATGAGACCTTTTTTTCCTTGTAAGATTGTCATGATTTGGATTGATTATATTATTTAAATCTCTTTATCATTAGTTTGAAAAAGTTGGACACAAAAAAGATGGCAAAAAAATAAGCTTATTAAAATCAGGTTATTTTCTTGAAAAATTTATTTATCCATATTATACTATAAACATAAAATATTAAGTTTTCAAGAAAAAATGATAGATTTAACTCAAAAAAAGAAGGAATGTCGCGACTGGTTCAAAAGTTTGCGCAATAATATATGCGATGAATTTGAAAAAATTGAAGAAGAATATATTAACCGCGGTGAAAAACATGTTGTAAATCAAGAAAAACCTGGTAAGTTCATCAGAAAATCTTGGAAAAGAGACAATTTCAAAAATGAAGATGGTGGTGGCGGTGAAATGTCAAGTATGAAAGGTAATGTATTTGAAAAGGTCGGAGTTAATATTTCAACCGTTTACGGCGAATTTAGCGAAGAATTTCGTTCGCAAATTCCGGGTGCAAGCGAAGATCCTAGATTTTACGCGACAGGCATTTCTTTGGTGGCGCATATGACATCTCCCTTGGTTCCGGCGGTTCATATGAATACTAGATTTATTTCAACCACCAAAAATTGGTTTGGCGGCGGCGCAGATTTAAACCCGATTTACGAAGATGTCAATGATAAAAATGACTTTCATTTAACCCTTAAAGAATCTTGCGAAAAATATCAAAAAGGATCTTATGAAAAATATAAAAAAGAATGCGATAAATATTTTTTTATAAAACACAGGGGTGTCGCAAGAGGGGTTGGCGGAATTTTTTATGATTATCTAAACTCAAATAATTTTGAAAAAGATTTTAATTTTACCAAAAATGTCGGCCTAGCTTTTTTAGATATTTATCCAAAAATTGTCAGAAGAAATATGTTTAAAAAATTCAACCAAGAACAGCGCGAGCATCAATTAAAAAAACGCGGCCTATATACAGAGTTTAATTTAGTCTATGACCGCGGAACAAAATTTGGATTAATGACCGGAGGAAACACAGAAGCTATTTTAATGAGCCTTCCGCCAATTGCTAAATGGGATTAATAAAAAATAAAATTTAATTAGCCGCTATTTAAAAGTCGTGGCTTTATTGACATTTTTTCTTTGAGAATAGCAAACTTTAGCATTTTCATCTGCATATCCTATTGTAAAGCACAAAGTGCAAACTTGATATTCTGGCAACTCAAGAAATTCTTGAAGGTGACGATCTTTTTTAAAACTCGGCGTCCAACTTATCGGACATGACGAAAGACCCATTGTCTCTAATGAGTTCATGAAATTTGCCGCAACCAAACCCGAATCTAGATAAGGCGCTCCTACCATGTCGACCTCTGCGCCATAACAACTTAAATCGGCAATTAAAAAAGCAAAGACCGGAATATGTTCTGAAAAACATGTGGTGCCACTCGGAATATTTCTGGCTTTTTTAATATCTTCTTCTTTGTCAATAAAGTGAAATTTTAACGCAGTTCTGTTATATGAAGTCGGGCTGTTTACTGCAATTTTTGCCGCCTCAATTAAATCTGATCTTCTAACTCTTTTTGAATCATTATAAAACCTAACCGATTTTCTGCTCTGAACAATGTAATCATACAATTCATCGCCACCCAATTCTTCTTCATTATTTAGCATTTCTTTGAGATTTTTCAAATAAAAGGGCGTATAGTCCTTTTTGCTAAAAATAATATTTTCAGGAAGATTTTGGCAAATTTCTTTAAAATCTTTAATTTCTTGCGCTAATTTGGGTCTGTCGTTAAATTTAGAGAAATATTGATTTAATACTTGATATGACCAGATTATAATCCTTTCGTCACCACTGCTAGTTTCACAATTTATTTTGAAATATTCAAGGGTCTGCCTTATATAGTCAGTTGCGAATAGATGATTGCTATTAGGAATGCACAAGGCTTTTTCTAGCCGATGAATATTACTAGTTAAAGATGACTTAACTGATTCAGAACCAGGACTTGAAGACAAAAATTGATGTCTAGCATTTAAAATTTTAAAACTTACTAAATCAAGACTCTTGTTAAATAAAAAATAATATAACGCAGATAATTTAGGTGATTTTTTGCAAAATTCTATAACTTTATGAGAAATAGATATTTTTAAACACTTCTTCAAAACCCCTTTCTTTTGTCGTATTTTTTTTATTATTATCATTATATTATGGCCTTTATTATTTTTCTGAGATTTTCATCGAAACTATTTTTTATTTCAAAACCCAGCTCTTCTTTTGCCTTTTTATTATTGATTGCATAACGAAAATCGTGACCTTTTCTGTCTTGAACAAATTCAATTTGCTCTTTGTAAGAATTATTATTTGCCAAAGGCCTTATTTCATCAAGAATTTCACATATTTTATTAGCAATTTCTATATTTTGCACCTCATATTCACCACCAAAACAATAAGTTTGACCAATTTTACCAGATGTTAGCGCAAGATAAATTCCTTTGCAATGATCAGTAACATAAATCCAATCGCGAATATTTTTTCCGTTACCATAAATCGGAATTTTTTGACCTAAAGTCGCCTTTTTTATTATTGTTGGTATTAATTTTTCATGATGCTGATTTGGGCCATAATTATTCGAGCAATTTGTTATAATTACCGGCAGAGAATATGTTTTATGCCAAGCTCTGACCAAGTGATCAGAAGAAGCTTTTGAAGCTGAATATGGCGAATTTGGCAAATATTTGTTATTTTCGGTAAAAGAATCGTCATTTTGCGACAAAGAACCAAAAACCTCGTCGGTAGAAACATGTAAAAATCGAAAATCACCTTTCTTTTTTTCATCAATTATATTTTCATGATATTTTCTTGACGCTTCTAAAATTTGAAAAGTTCCCACAATATTAGTTTGAATAAACTCATGAGCGCAATTAATAGAATTATCAACATGACTTTCAGCGGCAAAATTTACAACATAATCAATGTCGTGCTTTTGTAAAATTTCGTAAATTAGGTCACAATCTGCAATATCGCCTTTAACGAAATGATAATTTGAATTTCCTTCAACTGCCTTAACATTATCTTTATTGGCAGCGTAGGTTACTTTGTCTAAATTGACAACTTTATTGCCGTTTTTAACTTGCTCAACAACAAAATGACTTCCTATAAATCCTAGGCCGCCAGTAATAAGAAAATTTTTCATGAAAATACTCGACTTTTATTTGTAAAATTGTATAATTATTGTTTCTATCCGTCCTTGAATAAATATTTGTGCAAAGTGATTTAAGTAAGAAAATTAATTGTAAAAAACATAATATATTTCCGTTAGTAGTTTTCTTGCTTAAATTTTGAGACAAAAATATTATTTTAATGATGAATTTTGGCATTGCCCCCAAATTATAACTATTTAATATTAAATTTGAAGATATTTTTAAGATGAAAGGAATAATTCTAGCCGGAGGATCAGGAACGAGATTGGCGCCCCTTACAAATGTAATAAGCAAACAACTTCTGCCAGTTTACGACAAACCCATGATTTGCTACCCTTTGGCAACTTTAATGAATTTAGGAATTAAAGAAATTCTAATTATTTCTACCGAATTAGATACAAAAAATATAGAAAATTTTTTGGGCTGTGGCAAAGAATATGGCATAAAATTAAGCTATAAAACACAAAAAGAACCAAAAGGAATTGCAGATGCATTCTTAATTGGTGAAGATTTTATTGGCTCTGAAAATGTTTGCCTAATTCTAGGTGACAATATTTTTTATGGATCAGAAATTAGTGGTGACTTACTTGAAAATAAGCTCAAAAATTTAGGCGATGAAATTGGGGCCTACATATTCGCATATCATGTTTCTGACCCACAAAGATATGGCATTGTAAATTACGATTATGATGAAAAAAAGATATTATCTTTAGAAGAAAAGCCAAAATACCCAAAATCTAATTGGGCGGTTACTGGTTTATATTTTTACGATTCAAAAGTAGTTGATATTGCTAAAAATCTTAAACCTTCCGATAGGGGCGAGCTTGAAATTACCGATGTTAACAAAGAATATCTAAGGCAAGAAAGGCTTGATGTTGTGCAATTTAAAAGAGGCTTTGCTTGGCTTGACGCCGGAACGCCAGACTCTTTAATTGAAAGCGCTCAATTTATTCAAACAATAGAAAAAAGGCAAGACCTTAAAATTGCCTGCCTAGAAGAAATATCTTACAGAAAATCCTTAATAAGCCCTGAAGAATTCAAAAAATTGATTAAAAAATACAAAAAAAATTCTCCTTATAGACAATATTTAGATAAATTAATAGCTTATGATAGAATTTGAAAATTTACAAAAACTAAATCAACCCTTTTTTCAGGAATATAAAAAGTCATTTAGCCAAACTCTTGATAGCGGCTGGTATATCATGGGGAAAACTTTAGAAAAATTCGAGCAAGAATTCGCTAAATATTGCGGTTATCAAAATTGCACTGGTGTTGCTTCTGGTCTTGACGCTCTTACTTTATCGCTTGAAGCTTTAAACCTAAAAAAAGAAAGCGAGGTGATAATGGCCTCAAATACCTATATAGCAACAATTTTAGCTGCAATAAAAGCCGGTTTAAAGCCTGTTTTGGTTGAGCCCAACATTTCAACTTATAACATTGATCCAGAAAAAATATTAGAAAAGATTAACGGCAATACTAAGGTAGTTTTAGTAACTCATTTATATGGCCAACTTTGTCAAATGGACAAAATAGTGAAAATCTGTAATGACAATAATTTAAAACTGATAGAAGATTGCGCCCAAGCACATGGAGCCAAATATAAAAATAAAAAAGCAGGAACCTTTGGTGATTTTGGCGCATTTAGCTTTTACCCAACAAAAAATTTGGGTTGCCTAGGAGATGGTGGCGCGGTTTTGTGCAATGATGAAGAATTAAACGAAAAAATAAGAACTTTAAGAAATTACGGATCTAAAATAAAATATCACAATGAAGTAATAGGTCACAATTCAAGGCTTGATGAAATTCAAGCTGGATTTTTATCGGTTAAACTAAAATATTTAGACAAAATTAACGATCATAAAAATAAACTAGCAAATATATATGACGCAAATTTGTCAAATAAATTTATAAAGCCGCATAAAGACGAAAACTACTATCATATTTACCATGTTTTTAACATAAGGCATGAAAAGCGCGATGAAATTAAAGATTTTTTACTAAAGAATAATATCAAAACCGAAATTCATTATCCAGTTTCTCCTAATCGTCAAAAAGCTTTGCAAGGTTACTTTAATGAAGAATATCCTATTTCGCAAGAAATTCATAATACAACTTTAAGCTTACCAATTTCATTTTATCACCAAGAGGAAGATATTCTAAAAGTTTGCGAAGCTTTGAATAAGTTTTAAGATTTGACATCATAAAAAATTAGGCAGTAGATTGAGAAAAATTGTAAATAGTTAAGCGTAATTTACTAAAAATATACAATATCTCAGCCTTTAAGCCTGATTACAACTTTATAACATTTTTGTGTCTTTTAAGGCCGCGTAAAAGATAAAATATTTTTAGACAAAATTATTACAAAAACAAAATCATGCCCAAGATATAAGGCTAAATTTTTATTATGATTTTTTGATAAAACAGATGAAGTGTTTATGTAACTTTTAAAAGTGAGACTAGTATTAATTGTGATACTTTTAAGAAATAAATTCAAGTAAAAGGCTATATAAAGAACCAAACCCAATCTTTAAATACCAATTTATCCGTTATAATGCAATTGTTAAATCAATAATAAAAAAACTCAATATATCCTTTGGCTAGTAAGATTAGAAAATAAAATTATCTAAATTTAAAGATGGGGCCTGTTATAATATTAAAATATATAATATTTTAATAAATATTTAAACGATAAGGATAAACTTTAAAAGAGTAAATTCAATAATGGGAATTAACATAAAAAATTCTTTTTTGAAATATGGGCCTTAATCAAGATATTTAAAGAGCGATTAAATCAGTATTTTTCATCGATATAATCATTTATATCATATTCGTGAGAAGCTAATATTTGCAAAACACAATTTTGGCTAAAATGCTGCATTTCATGCCAATCTTGCGGCTCTAAAATTAAACATTTTTCTGCGCTGTCAAGAATAAATTCCTGTTCTTTTTCACCATTGTTATTATAAACCTTGCAGCTACCAAGAATGCAAACCATTGCCTGAATAGTTTTTTTATGACGATGACCACCCCTTACTCCCCTTGGGTTTATTATTGAATATGATCTTTTTATGTCAAATGGTAATTGGCTATTTTGAAGCGAAACCAAAGAACCCCTATTGTCTTTAAAGCTTTTTAAGTTAATTATGTAAGCCATTTATTTTAACGAAATTTTATTTTTATATCTATGGAAAAATTTTAATATAAGCCTATGAATAACTCTAATATTTCTTGTATGTCTTTTTTTAAAATTTGGAATTTGCAAAATTGCCTGATTCATAGCGCTAATATATTTCTTATAGATAAAATTAATCGCCTTATCGTTTATTTGATATCTTTTATCGGTAATTATGGCGTGATTTTCATTAACAATTTTAAAACCATGAAAATGATAGAAAATAATATTATATTCCTTACCCGATTCTTCTGAAATAATCCTGTCTTCTTCTATTTTATATTTTTCAATATTCCATGGTGCAAGCCCCCCTCCTTCATTTCTTAGCACATGAATAGACGAAAATCTTTCCGGCCAATCATCTAAATATTTTTGATCGCCAAATTTTCCATCTTCTGGGTAATCATAACACCAATCTAAACATTTTTCTATCCACCACTTTAAAGCCTCAAGGCCATCTTTATCGTTTTTAAAATACATGAATTGTACACAATATTTCCCCGAAATGGCGCTTTGATCATGCTTCCTAATATAATTATGAGGTGTTATCATTATTGATTTATCGCCAATTTCATCAATTATTTTTTTAGGATCAGAAAAAAAGAATATATCAGAATCTAGGTAAGTGCAACTTTCAACGTCATAATTCTTTAAAACGTAATATATTGTGGGCGCAGTGCATGTCCAACAATATTCAGATATTTTTCTTTCTTTTTTTACTTTTTTTAGCCTATCATCCTCAAAAGATTCAAGCGATATAATGGTTGCGTTTTTTAAACCTCCCGAATATTTTGCGTTAATTAAAAATTCTTCGCATTTTTTATCAAATGCAAAAATATAAATATGAAAGTCAGCGCAATTTTCTTCCAGACTTCTATATAAACAAAGACCATAATGAAGATAGTCATAATTAAATAATGTGCAAAAATTTAATTTTTTCATTTTCTTTTCATGAAAAACCCTTTAGAGAAAATTTTTATTTTACTATTATTAATTTTCATATTTTGATCGAAAACAGAGTTAAATTCAGCTAAAATATCGTATTTTTCACGAAAACTATTTAAAAAGCTATCTTCTTCAAAAATCCAACATGGGTAAGAAGCTTTATAAATTTCTGGCGGTACTTTTTGCAAGGTTAATAACTTATTTTTGCAATTAGTAAAATTTGTTCTGTCTATTATTATATAATCAAATTTATTTTTCAAAACTTCGCCAATAATATTTTGATAATTTTCGATATATTGCAAAACGCTCGATAATATTAAGATGTTATTTGATGACTCACTAAAACATTCAGCTATATTATTGTTAAATTTTAAACCCTCCTCTTCCATCTCCCTGCCCTTCTTTACAAACACTTCTTGCTCGACTATATTCCATGAATAATTATGATTTTTCAAAAAATCTTTGGTTTGAAAATATGTACTTCCAAAGGACCCGCCAAAATCAACAATATTTATTTTTTTACCTTTTGAAAAGTCGCTAAACGCGTAAAGAAGGCAAGAAATAAGTGGCCACGGATATTGCGGTTTATCAAAGGTAACAGAATCTCTTTCTGATATTGCTTGCGAATTTTTAACTTTAAGGATTGAGTCGTAGCATTTGCGAGCTATTGATTCTCGGTCATAGCCATGATTTTTTCTTGTTAAGGTTTGCCAAGAATCTGAGGTTAAAAAAAATCCATATTTTTCTCTTTTTTTGAATATTTTCTTTAGCATATAAATTCTAATTAAGTCAAATAAATTCTTAAAAAATAAAATAATTCCTTTCAAGAAATATAATTATGTATTATTTCAATTCATTGTGGGCGATTAAATTTCTCCCTTGACCTTCCATCACAAGTATTTAACTAGCTTATTGATTTATCTTTAATATAAATCTCTCTTTTTGGGATAGGAATTTCTATCCCTTCTTCCTTAAATCTTTTAGTTAGGGTAACATATGTGTCGCTTTTAACAGACAACCTTCCTTTGGTTATGTCGCTGATCCAGAAATATAGAATCATCTTTATATCAAAATCGGAAAATTTTTCAATATAACATTCAACTTCTGGGTAATTGAGGCATCTAGGGTGATTTCTTGCAACCTCAGAAGTAATATCTATTGCCTTTTGCAAATCGGTTCCATAAGCGACCGAAAATCCTATTTCAATTCTAGCTCTGTTGTTGGAATATGTCCAGTTGTTAACCCTATTTATGATAAAATCTTCGTTTGGAACCATAATTTCTTTACCATCAAGGCATTCAATTAAGGTATAGCGTCCACCAAAATATTTTACAATTCCCAATATATTGCCATTGTCAATTTCTACCCAATCACCAACCTCAATCGACCTTTCAAATAGAAGAATAATTCCACTAATAAAGTTCGACGCTATTTTCTGTAAACCAAAACCAATACCAACACCAACCGCACCACCAACAACGGCAAATGTTGTCATTTCTACACCAACGGTTTTTAATATTATGACAGCAACGGCACAATAAACAAAAATGTCGATAAATTTACCAATAATTACCTTGTTACTAGATTTCATTTTTTTATTACCATCAACAAAAGACTTACTCTTGTTGGTCAAAATACCCGCAAACCAAAATACTATCATCAAAACGATAATTGATTTTATAGCAATGTAAATAGAGATTCTAACCTCGCCAAGCTTCAAGGCTATTGCATCAAAATATGCAATAACATCATCAAGGCTACCTACAATATTTAAAAGCAAGGCCGGAATCAAAAATATTCCTATAAAATTAGCGAAAAATGTGCTATCTGAAGATATTCGCATAAATCGCAAGAATGTTAGAAGGCTCATCAACTTTAAAGTCAGAACCAAACTAGTGCTGCTTTTAATAAATAATTGCGAAGCTAAAATTGCTATTATCAAAAATAATATAGTGAAAATGGGGTAAGCCATCGGAATAAAATATTTCGTAACAAAGCGATTTAATTCAACATTTTTTCTTAGTGAGTAAGATATAATTTTTGGAAAGAACAACCTTCTTAAGAATCTGTAAACCAAATACGATATTACAAAAGTTGAAATAAGCATAATAGACTGCAAATAAAAACCGTCTCCTAAGAATTTACCCTCTAATATTGTTACTATTTTATCTAAATCTAGCATTAATAAGTATTATTTACAAAATTTTAAAATCATCGAAATATGTTGATTATTATAGATGTTAAAAAAATAAAACAAAAGAAAAAGCTGCTGTAATTAACAAATTATATTTTAACTTAAGTCAATCTTCTTGGTTTAATATTGTTTACAACACCAAATTCTAACTTAAAAGATTCATAAACATTTTATTTTTTAGCAAAAATTATCATAAAATCTATCCGCATAACCTAATACGCCATATGTTCGTTTAATATTTTTTTTGCTATAGTTTTTAAAGTTGAGGTTTTGAAGAAATAAATTAATCGTAAGATTTATCTTTGTCAAAAAATTATGATTAAAGTTCAATTCTGGGATAATTAACTTATAAATAAATCGTTTAAATCCACTATAAAAGTGAAATCCGATAGATGTTAAGGTGAGTAAATGGGATTTTAGGTAAAAAGCTCAAATTAATTGAAGTCTTTTAATTTAAACTGCAAAAACTAATGATGTTTATGATATGAATGTCATTGAAAACTAATGAGGAAAGTACAATTTCAAAAAAATATAGAATCACAAGATAAATAAAGAAATTTATTACTTACTTTCTTCTTTATAATTCAGGATCTTCCTTTTCTTTATTTTCCTCTTTATTATTTACAGAGATTTTTGCATTAGATTCAGCTTCTTCTGCATTTCTAGCTTCTTTTCTTGCTCTTTCATCAGCTTTAATAACCGCTTCAACTTCCGATTCTGAACGACTGATAACTAATGTAATAAAAAATTCAACATCACTATGTAAATCGACTTTAATTTTATGAACACCAATTTCTTTAATCGGCTTTTCCAAAACAACATCATTTTTAGAAATTGCATCGTCACCAAGATATTCAGAGATTTTTTTAGCAATTAAAGCAGAGTTAACTGAGCCATAAAGCCTTCCATCGTCGGAAGCATTTTCAATTATTACAATATTTTTTGCCAAAAGCTTAGTCTTCGCAGATTGAGCAATTTGCTTGATATTATCACTTGCCTTCTCATATTCTTTTCTCTTTTCTTCGAAGGCTTTTTCGTTGTTTTTAGTTAGTACTATTGCCTTATCACTAGGAATTAGGAAGTTTTTAGCATATCCATTTTTAACTTCAACAATATCTCCGACTTGACCAAGCCCAGAAACTCTTGATGTAAGAATTATTTTCATCTTTAATTAATTATTAGTTACAAATTCATGAAATATTTAAGCTATTCAGCTTTGTCAATAGGGGAAATTAAAGCTAGTTGACGAGCAACTTTAATAGCATTAGCCAAAGCTTTTTGTTTTTTTAGTGAAACGCCAGAAACTCTTCTTGGTACTATTTTTCCTCTTTCGCTGATAAATTTATTTAAAAGCTTAAGGTTTTTATAGTTAATTTCAGAAATATCTAGTTCTTTAAGTGGGCATTTTCTTTTTCTTCTAACATGAACACTCTGGTTAACAAGTGATACTCTAATGAATCCTTCATCAGAAACTGTTCCGTTGTTTGGTTTTGGTTTAAAATTTGCCATGGATAAATTTATTTAGTTATCAAAATTCAGTGTCTTTAATAAAGCGTCGTATTTACCTTCGCTTTTTTTCTCTTTTTTATCTTTATCAGAGATCTTAGGCGGTTTATAGTCTTTGGCGCTTTTACTGGCAAAAAGCTCTGAATTTCCCCCGACCTTTTGCTCAGGGTTGTTTAGTATCATACTCCGAACAACATCTTCATTCAGACCCATAACTCTGTCAAGCTCGGTGATGGCTTCATTTCCAGCTTCTATGTTAAGCATCACATAGTGACCGCGACCACTTTTGTTGATTTTGTAAGCGAATTTTCTAAGCCCCCAATATTCTTTCGAAATTACTTTGCCTTTGAATTCTTCGGTTAGTTTTTCAAATTTTTCTGTAAGTTTATCTACATCTTCCGCTGCCATATCTTGTCTGGCGATGTATATAGTCTCGTAGAGAGCCATAATTTATCTTGGTTTATAAGTTTTTAAAAAGTAAAGTTTAAGACCCCATATTCTAATAGAATAAAAATTAATTTGCAAGTGCTATTTTATATTTAATAACAGAAAAGAGGTTTTGTATAAAATACTTCTTCAAATGCCATGAAAAAATCCGTTTAAGCCATCAAGGGCTAACTAGATTAAAAATAGAGTAAATACCTTATAATTAATCTTCTATTAAAAACACCCTATCATGGTCATTTTCGATTTGAGTTACTTCTAATCTTATTCCGGCTATTGTATAGTCTTTGAAATTGACAAAAGCATTGTAATATTTCTCATCTTCAAAATCGTAATATATTATGTCGCTGCCAATTTCTATTTCCGATATCTCTTTCGTAGTACTAATCATCACATTAGTATTTTCTTCATAACCAATCGCAGCCCAAGAATTTTTGCATAGACCGATTAACATAGATAAAATCAAAAAGATATATTTACTCTGTAATAATTTGTAAATTTTAATTGACATTTTGTAACTTTGCGGTGTATAATAGTTCGATAAATTTTACTTTGTAATTTAAGCGGATAAATAATGCTTTAATGTATTATTTATTTTATAAATTTACTTGTTGTTAAATAATACTGATTTTTTGACAAAATTGCAAGATTTTTTTGCTCTATTCATTAAAAGCAGCATTAAGTCAAATTATTTACCAGTTTTTAGTCGGGGCGTAGCGCAGTCTGGTAGCGCACCTGGTTTGGGACCAGGGGGTCGGGAGTTCGAATCTCTCCGCCCCGACCACTTAGCTTTACCACCAATCACTCTTCTGCATCATTAATTTTATTCATAATCCATCCCAATAATTCACTTAAATATTCAATAAGCAATATAACTTAGCCATAGTATTTTTACCAAAAGTTATGAAATATTTTTGCAATTATAGATAATGCTTTAAATTTAATTATCTTCTATTGCTTTACGAGCTAAAGAATCGGCAATTTCATTATATTTATTGCCAGAGTGTCCCTTAACCCAACGCCAATCAATTTCATGCTTAACAGATTCTTCGTCTAACATTTTCCATAGATCGATATTTTTTATTGGCTTTCTGTTTGCGCCCTTCCAATTGTTCTTTTTCCAAGAATGAATCCATTTAGAAATTCCATTTTGTACATACTTGCTGTCGGTATAAACCGTTATTGATGAAAATTCTCTTTTAAGAGATTTTAAAGATTGAATTACTGCCATAAGCTCCATTCGATTATTAGTAGTTTCTTTTTCGAAGCCTGAAATTTCTTTTTTATGATGTTTATACATTAAAATTGCGCCATAACCACCTTTTCCAGGGTTACCCGAGCAAGCGCCATCGGTATAAATTTCTATTTTGGCGCTCATTTAGAAAGCTCCTTTGATCTTTTAGCGGCGGCGCCAACGGTTCTTTTGACAATTTTTTCAAGGGCGTCATTTTTTCTTAAAGCATCAAGACCAGCTTGCGTTGTACCGTCTTTACTGGTAACGGATTGGCGTAGTTCAGAAAAATTTTGATCAGAGTTTTTTGCCATTAACGAAGTTCCTAAAAGAAGTCTTTCAACCATTTTTTCAGCCTTGTCGTCAGCAATTTCCAACTTTTTCGCCTGCGCAAGAAGCGCCTCTTGCAAATGGAAGATATAAGCGGGGCCAGAACCAAAAATTGCAGTGAATTGATCAAATTTACCTTCTTTGTCAAGCTCTATTGTCTCGCCGAAATTTTCAAAAATATTCACCAGAAGTTCTTTATCGCGATCTTTAATATTAGAAGAAAATAAATAAGCGAAAACACCTTGATTTTCAACAATTGGTAAATTGGGCATTGTTCTAATAATTTTTGCATTTTTACCAATTATGTTTTTGAAAAATTTAATTTTTTTACCAGCTAAAATCGATATATAAAGCGCATTGTTAGCAAATTTTCCCGACTTTATTGCGTGACTTAAAATTTCACTGGCAATTTGCGGCTTAACTGAAATAAAAATTATATCAGCGACATAGTTTTTAGGCAAATCTTGAATTGATCTATAAAAATTTATGCCCGCAATTTCTGGAGCGCTTGGGTCTATGGCGTCAATTTTATGGCTATATTCGTTATTGTTTAGTAAATTTTTTGCCATTGCCGACCCCATTTTTCCGCAACCTAAGAATAATATATTTTTTGCAGCCATAACCTTCCTTTATTTTATTTTCAAAAATCTTCTTATGTGTAATTATATTTGAATATATTTTGGATTTCAAGTTTTGAATTTGAAATTTTAGAGGTTATATTGTCAATAATAAATGAGCATCGACTTGTATTGTTAGAATTTTTAGCAATTAATACCAGATTAAATTACTTAATTACACTTACATAATTTATCTTCTTTGCTAATAAATTTTAGAGTATTATATACATAACTAGCCATAAATAGCTAATTTTACTGAGTTTATTTGCAGGTAATTTTTATAAATTATTTTACCTGCCTTGCCGCATTTAATATACTTAAATCTTTCCGTACCAGTTTCTATGGATGCTAGAAGCCATATAAATAACCAAAATCCGTCCGTTATAATAGAGGGTAATATCCAGAGAATATGATTAGATACTCTTTTTGTTGCAGAAATAATATCTTTGCAGTTTATGCAATATCTTTACTCTTGTTTTGTTTGCATAATTGTAATTTATTTGTTTTGGCTTCACCGCCTCTAAAATTTTCCTTCTTTAAAATATACGGAAGGAAGCTTATTTTTTATATATTCAGCACGAAGACATTTTTCAAAGTGTTTTAACGAGGCATCAGTATAACACTAAGAATATTGGGCGATAGATCTTGAGGAAGGTAACAAGAAATCTGTGATTATATTTAATTTTTTGGCCAAACATTTCATCTAGATTATTTCTTTACCAATAACAACCCCAGAAACTTCTAGTACTTACAACTAATGTGGCGGTTGCATCAATCGTTATTTCGTTTTTAAGCAAAAAAACAGTAAATCGCTTAGAATTTCGTTAAAAATACTAAAATATCCCCCTGGCAATTCATCATGATTAATATCGGAACTGTCCAGAAAGAATTTCGGTTCACCAAGCTTCGGGCATGATATTTATAGCCAACAACTCCGTGAATATAATTTTTAAAGAAGGCCTTGCAAGCAATCTGCAATTATCCTGAGCTTCATTGCGCGCATTATTTGGGTAAAATACTAAAAGAGCAATACAAAATACATCAAGCTGGCGTTGTAGAGTTCATTTTTCAGGGCTATAGATCTTATTTAAAACTTAAAAATAGCCGAGATTTTATAAATTTTCTAAATTCTATTTAGTTTTAATTTAACAATATTGTCACAAGATTTATAGTAAGAAATAATCCGCATTTCCAAAAGTTACAATTTTAGCTAGACCCACCTAAACCTAATTAACCTTTTCTGCTGGCTATCATTTCTTTGATCGAACCAATTGCCTTAGCTGGGTTTAGACCCTTAGGACAAGCTTGAGTACAATTCATAATTGTGTGACAGCGATAAAGTTTGAATGGATCTTCAAGTTCGTCAAGCCTTTGCTCGGTTTCTTCGTCACGAGAATCGACAATGAAGCGGTAAGCTTGAAGTAAAGTTGCCGGTCCTAAATATTTGTCACCATTCCACCAATAGCTTGGACAAGAAGTTGAACAACATGCGCACATAATGCATTCATAAAGACCATCAAGCTTTTCACGCTCTTCCGGAGATTGAATTCTTTCTTGGTTTGGATTTTCTGGAGCCTTAGCTTTTATCCAAGGTTTTATAGATTTGTGCTGAGCGTAAAAAGTTGTAAGGTCTGGCACTAAATCTTTAATTACAGGCATGTGCGGAAGCGGATAAATTTTACCACTTTTGCATTCGTCAATTGCTTTGGTGCAAGCTAAAGTGTTAGAGCCATCTATGTTCATGGCGCAAGATCCGCAAATTCCTTCACGACAAGAACGACGAAAAGTTAAAGAACTGTCATATTCGGATTTAATTTTTATTAAAGCATCAAGAACCATGGGGCCACATTCATCAAGGTCTAGTTCATAACGATCGATATATGGGTTGGTTTTTTCTTTATCTTCAGGGTCATAGCGGTAAACCTCAAAAACCTTAACATTTTTTGCGCCATCTTTAGCTTTGTAGGTTTTGCCCTGATTTTTATTAATTTTGGAATTTTTCGGTAAAGTAAATTCTGCCATATCGGTTTTGTTTAGTTAAACTAGAGGGTCTGTAATTTAAATTATAATATTATTCAAAGAATAATTCAAGTGTTTTTATCATAAATTTAGGCAATTAATTTGTTATTTTGCGATAATGATAATCAATATTATCGGGGGTTTAAGTATAATTTATTATTTTCGATTTCTTTACTTACATTTTTGTAAATTAACAATTATTGTAACTGGCTTTTTAAATAAATTTATTAACTATATTCCTTTGTTACAGATGCTTTACTGGTTAAAACATTGTCAACAAAATAATCGTCAAACGATGGGTTAATTATGGCCTAATTTTAAATATTTATATTTATAACAGAGTTTTTTATTTATAAAAATTAATTTGCACAAAGAAAATATTTCGTAAATGACATTAAATCTTGTTATAGTTGTTGCAAACGAATAATTTCTCAATCTAATAGCTTAAATGATAAATTTATTCTGTATTTGAAGCAAAATAAGTTTATATTTAACGATATAAGAGCAACTTATACAATATTTTACTTAAAAAATTTAGAGAAAATTCGCTATAGAATTACCTAGATATAAAATTACAGTGATAAATCAGTATTTAAATGTACGCATTTGACGCAGTGGCTAATTTTACATCTAACAAGGCAACTTTTAACCTTTATTTTTAATCGAAATTATAGGCAAAAAAATTATGTAAATTGACATATTATATCAATTTACATCTTGTAAAAATACATAAAATAAAATATCTCTAGCAAGAAGTTATGAGAAAAATAAAAATTATATCTAAGATATATTCATAGATTTTTATGATAGTTTTTTGTTAAAGAAATAAAGTTTTTATGTAGCTTTAAAGACGGGAAATAACATTAGTACTTTTTACCGATTGTTTGTTTAGTGCCTATGTTTAGTGCAAAAAATCACCGAGTCAAGAGAGAATTCTTATTTACATTTTTCTTTAGAAAACAAATATTTATCGGCGATTAATTGAACTTTTTAGGCTAATAATCTTTTTACCAGATTAACAATATTTTGCGCCGAAATTCCGGACTTTTTGCGCATATTTTCTTGAGAATCTTGTTCAATAAATTCATCAGACATAAATAGTGAGCGAAATTTTAGTGATTTTTTGTTATCTTTTCTGTCTAAACAGCCATTTTCTAATATAAATTGAGAAATAACCGAGCCAAAACCACCAATTGCACCCTCTTCTATTGTAATTAAAATTTCGTGGTTTTTTGCTAATTCTTCGACTTTTTTCTGGTCAAAAGGCTTGGCAAAACGAGCGTCAACTATGGTTATTTTGTGACTTAAATCTTGCTCTATTAATTTGGCCGCTTCTTGGGCTTCGCATAAAATGGCTCCGTAAGATAAAATTGCTATTTTTTCGCCACTTTGAACTGTTTTTGACTTACCGATTTCTAAAATTTCATTATCGTTAAACTTCACCTCTCCGGCCTCGCCTCGTGGATAACGAATGGCACTTGGTCGATCGTTGATTTCATTAGCAGTGTTAATCATTTTTACCAATTCTTGCCCAGATGACGCTGCCATTAAAATAAAATTTGGTAAATTAATTAAATAAGCAATGTCGAAGCTTCCAGCGTGAGTTGGACCGTCGGCGCCAACAAAACCAGCGCGGTCAATCATGAAGCGAACCGCTAAATTTTGAACAGCAACATCATGAACCACCTGATCGTAAGCGCGCTGTAAAAAAGTTGAGTAAATTGCAGCATAAGGCTTTAAACCTTCACAGGCCAAGCCCGCAGCAAAAGTTACGCCATGTTGCTCGGCAATTCCGACATCGAAAAGCTTGCTTTTGTGATCTTTTTCAAATTCGTCAAGACCAGTTCCACTTGGCATTGCAGCAGTTATTGCGACAATTTTATCGTCTTTATTAGCTAAATTTGAAAGGACCGTACCAAAAACTTTACTGTAACTTGGATATTTTGCAGCTTTTGCAATTTGTTGACCAGTTTGAGGGTTAAATTTTGAAACAGCATGAAGCTTATCAGAGCTTTTCATGATTTCGTTATAACCCTTTCCTTTTTGCGTTACGCAGTGAATTAAAATTGGGTCGCAAGAATTATCGCTTTTGATATTATTTAAAATTGGCACCAAAACTTCAAGATTATGACCGTCAATTGGCCCTATATAATAAAAACCCATTTCTTCAAAAATATTTCCGCCCATCCACCATTCTTTAGCGGCTTTTTCAAATTTTCTGAGGCTTTTAGCAACTTTTTCAGCGTGGAATTTATTAGTGAGCTTTTTTGAAATATCGCGTAATTTTAAATATGGCTTTGACGAGGCCAAGCGCGATAAATAATGCGACAAAGCCCCGGTTGGAGGCGCAATTGACATGTCGTTATCGTTTAAAATTACAATTAGTCGATTATTTTTGTAAGTTTCAGCAGGCAACGCGCCAGCGTTATTCATAGCTTCAAAAGCCATGCCCGCAGACATTGCGCCATCGCCAATTATAGCTATGTTGAAAGATTTTTCATTATTTATTTTTTTTGCAACATTCATACCAAGCGCAGCCGATACCGAAGTTGAACTATGGCCCGCGCCAAATGGATCATATTCACTTTCGTTACGCTTTGTAAAACCAGAAAGCCCACCAGCTTGACGCAAGGTTGTAATTCTGTTTTTTCGTCCAGTTAATATTTTGTGCGGATAAGCTTGGTGACCAACATCAAAAATCAAATTATCACTTGGGGTGTTAAAAACATAATGCAGTGCAAGAGTTAATTCAACCACTCCAAGCCCAGCCCCCAGATGGCCACCAGTTTTGGCAACGGCCTCGACAGTTGCTTGGCGAAGCTCTTGCGCAATTTGCGACAAATCACCTTCTTTAAACTGCTTTAAATCAGCCGGAATATTTATTTGATCTAGAAATTGATATTTTGCCACTTGCAGACTTATTATTTAATTTAAATTTATTATTAATTGTATTTTATATCATGCAAATTTTCAAGATTATTTATTCCTTGCCGAGAAATTTATTATATCATTTTTATTTATAAAAGAATTTTTAGTTAAGAATTTTTATATCTTCAAACTAAAAATAGAAATTCGTGATTTATCAATGTTTTTTTATTATATTTTAGTAAAATTGCTCTGAAATATTTTAAAATTTGTTAAAATACCTTTTTAATTTTTGAATTTATGTTATATGCATCCTTTTTATTTATAATTTATTCTTGAAAATTATCTTATACCAAGCCCCATCTTTAAATATTAATTAAGGTCTAAATAATTTGATTAATAAATTTATTAGCAAAAACTTATCCGTCGCAACGCTATGTTAGGTTTTTGGTGATGGATTTAGTGATTAAATTACGGGCGGATAAATTGGCGCTTGAAGATGGGATTTGGTATTAAATATTATACTTCAAATTATTTGTATTTAAGGGGCTTTTAATAATTATCATTTATCAATTAGTAAATTTGCGCTAATGGTCAAGAATGATGTATTTTTAAGTGCGCATTATATCAATTTTTCTTGCAAAAAACTTATTTTTTCTTATAATTTTTGCATAAAATAATTAAAATATTCAAATTATGAAACAAAGTAAAATAAGACTTGGGGTTAATATTGACCATGTTGCAACAATTAGAAATGCGCGCGGCGGCGTTCACCCCAGCCCCGTTAAGGCGGCAAATTTAGCACAAAAATATGGCGCAGACGGCATCACCATTCATTTGCGCGAAGACAGAAGGCATATTCGCGATGAAGATTTAAAAATGATTAAAGAGTCAATTAAATTGCCAATAAATCTTGAAATGGCAGCAACCACAGAAATGCTTGATATTGCCCTAGAAACAAAGCCAAACGCTGCTTGTATTGTTCCGGAAAAGCGTCAAGAAGTTACAACCGAAGGCGGGCTTGATGTCATCAAATATCGCCAATTATTAGAACCCATAGTAAAAAGACTTCATGATAAATCAATTAGGGTTTCACTTTTTGTTGACGCAAACCAACGGCAAATTAAATCAGCAAAAGAAATTGGCGCCGATATTATTGAAATTCACACCGGAGAATTTTGCTATTTTCATGACGAACTAGAAGTTTTAAAAAGAAATTTCGATGATAATTATCAAAGAATTATTAAAATTTCAGAAAAAACCGAAAAAAGCTTTGAAAAAATTAAAGATTGTGCAAAATACGCAACAAAAATTGGGCTTGAATGTCATGCGGGACATGGCCTAAATTACGATAGCGCAGCAAAAATATCCAAAATTGAAGGAATTGTCGAGCTAAATATTGGGCATTTTTTAATTGGCGAAGCGATTTTTGATGGCTTTGAAGAGGTAATTAAAAGAATGAGAAATGTTATTGGTGGTTAAATTTTTTCTTAAAAATGAAGATTTTTAATAACGGATAAATTAAGGCTAGTTTTAGCAATTTTAGCTTTTGTTTTTGCTGGTTCTGGTGAATTTTTACAAATTTGTTGCAATATAAAAAAAGAAATTTATAATTAACTTTCTGTTAATTAGTTTTAGTTGAATTTACGGTCTTTCTTGACCTTTAAAACTTAAACAAAGCTAATATATTAAATTCTTATTGGACAGGTGGCCGAGTGGTCGAAGGCAGCAGTCTTGAAAACTGCCGTGCGTGCAAGCGTACCGTGGGTTCGAATCCCACCCTGTCCGCCAGTTTAACTGGTTCTAACCTTGTCTCCGCTCTATTTCCTAACCAACTCAATCAACGCTCTAACCCCAGTAAATCTAAGGCTTTGCGAGTTTCAAGATTCATTTTCGGTCGTCCTTTCTTCTCTCTGTTTCTCTCAAAATTTTACCAAAATCAGGCCAAAAATTCTCTCTTTCTCCGTTTGGGTCGTCCTTTTTCAAAAAAGGTGGACATCGGTAAATGCTGGCTTCGTGGGTTTTGTAACGAACTTTTTCAAGTGGATGTGCGAACGGATTTTTGATGATTTTTGCGAACTTTCGATAAAATTATGACGACTGATCTTCAGTTATTAGATGTTTTTTACTAAATTTATTATATCTTTTTTTGATAGGTTTATTACGAAATTTTAAAGCAAATATCAGTTATTCAAATGTATTTAGAAATTATTATTGTTGGTTTAATTTTAAGTGCCGATTCTTTTTCTGCCGCAGTGGCAATGGGGCTTCGTCCCTTTGTTAAAAAAGATGCTATTAGATTTGCTCTTTCATCAGGAGGTGCGGAAGCCTTAGTAACTCTAATTGGCGCAATGGCTGGCCTCCATTTAATTAGTAAAATAGAATCATTTGATCATTGGATTGCATTTGCACTACTTATGGGAGTAGCTCTTCATATGGCTTATGAAGGTTTTTGTGATTTAATCAGTAAAGAGGAGAAGGTAGAAAAGCTAGACTTTCATAGCTTTACCAAAATTCTGATCGTGTCTTTTGCGACTAGCCTAGATGCTTTTGGCGTAGGAATTGGTCTTGGTATCGCAGAAAAACCCATAGTTCCCTATATTTTTTCAATTGGAATCTGGGCATTTTTATCAACAATAGCTGGCCTTTATTTGGCTAAAAAACTTTCTAAAAAATCTGGTCCAATTGTTACTTTAATTGGATCGATTATCTTAGGAATTATGGCTTTTCAGATGTTAAAAATTTAAATAATGAGATAAGTTAACATCCAAAAATCTCCTCTTGCTCTTCTCATAAATCAGGAATCTGTTTTGCAATTATATCATACAATCTCAAAGTTCTTGGCTGATTCACAGTTAATATTTTTGCCAAGATAGGAAATTCATTTGTCTCAATGATGTTCATTGGAGATCTATGTCCAATGAACAAACTAAGTATTAAAGCTGGATTGTTCTCACTTTAGGTATTAAATCTACCCATTTCCTTTCGCTCCTTGTTTGGGTAAAGATATCATTCGTTTCAACACTATATCTTTTTTTACAAAATGATGATAAAGGGCAGCACCAGCGTGAATTGCGATTAAAACCCAGACAATGCAAGATCCTCCTTTCTTATGAATAAAGTCCATAATTGGCTCAAAGCTTTTCCAATCCATTTTCAGCCATTGTTCAACCATGAGTGAATATAATTGTGTATCATTAAATTTTGGAATATCAAATAACAGGAAAAAATTCGTATCTAGCTTTGTGCCCATATAACCTGTTATAGGCATAACAATCATAACCCCATATAGTATCCAATGCATGATATGAGCAGAAAAATGCTCGAATTTACTGCCTGGCAAATCATTGGGGGTTTTATTTATTAATTTCCAAACAATCCGTAGAATAACAAAAACCCCAACGGTGATACCAAAAGACAAGTGTAGATATAGCGAGATCATATTAGAATTAAGCTGGGTCATGCTAAAGTTACCCTCGCTAAACCAGTGACGATAATATACGGATACATAAGCTCCTAAAAAGCCAAGTGCCACAACCCAATGTAGCACAATCGTAATTAAACCGTAATATTCTTTCGTATTCTTAATTTGAATCATGATTTTTTCTAATCATTATTTACTCTTGATGTTTTAATAAAGAGACTGCATGGCCGTAAGGTAAAAAAGTTAAATTTTTTGTTTTCTGGCTATTTTTGCAACTCTTTCCCCCAAAAGCTCTGCCGTCTTTAAATCTCCACTAGGAGGCGTGACCTCTGGTTTATCATTTTCTGATTGAGCCATAGCTCCCATAAAAGAACCAATGCGGTTTATGGCTTCTGGCTTTGCAGCCTCTCCATCTGGCGATTGATTCATTTCACCTAAACCAACCCAGATCATAGAATGCTGCATGGCAAATATTGTTAATTGTACTAATGTGTTTAATTTATCACCACTCATAGAATGTGAATTAGTGAAGCCTGCGGCAATTTTATCTTTCCATTCTTGCTTAAACCAAACTTTGGAAGATTCATCCATAAAAGCTTTAAATGGCGCTGAAACAGATCCCATGTAAGTTGGCGATCCAAAAATTATTGCATCATAGTCGTTTAATTTTTCTGGATTATTAGTTATGTCTTCAACTTTAAATAAAGTTGACTGGGATCCTTGAATAGAATCAGCCCCTATTTTAACGTGCTTAGCTTGAACTTCTGTGTGTCCAAATCCGCTATGGTAAACTATTGCAATTTTTGGCATAATTATTTTTATTAATGGTTAATTTTTAGGAACGTCAATTATTAAAATTTCAGCATTTTCTAGAGCTTCAATTTTAATATTAAGTAAATCAGTAATTTCTACGCCATCACCTTTTTTAATAATTTTATTATCTATTTTTATCTCACCTTGTGATATTAATAAATAAGCCTGGTTTTTAATTGGGTGGTTAATGATGGTGTTTTTATTTAATTTTCCACCATAAATTTGTGCATCTTGATATATAAATAACGGCGCTTCTTTATCTTCTTGACAAGAAACCAAAAGAGGCAAGGAGTTTTTCACAGATTCTTTAGGAAATTTTTTAGCATCCCATCTTGGCTTCACATTTTTTTTATTTGGCATAATCCAGATTTGATAAAGATTAGTCTCACAATCTTCTAAATTATACTCTGAATGTCTTATTCCAGTTCCAGCGCTCATTACCTGAACATCTCCAGCCTTAGTTCTGCCTTCGTTGCCATTGCTATCTTTATGGGTTATAGCACCTGATCTTACATATGTAATAATTTCCATATTTTCATGAGGATGCTCAGCAAACCCTGAATTTGCCTTTATTACATCATCATTAATAACCCTTAAGACTCCAAAATGAGTACGATTTGGATTATAATAGCTGGAAAAGCTAAAATGGTGTCTGGCATTAAGCCAACCATGGTCTGCATGACCTAAATCTTCATAAGGATATATTTTTATCATAATGCTCTCCTTTTAACTTTTTAATTTATTTGGAATAAAATTATCGATTATAGGTAGTTTTTTAATGGCAAATATCTGTGAGTTTTGCAAAGCCACTGATATTGCTAAAACCACAAGCAATACAGGAAATTCCCAGCCGCCACCTTGATTGCTAAACACCCAACCGTTTCCAATATGAGCCCAGGTTGCCCCAAGTAAAACAGGCAAACTTAGTAAGGCTGTTAATCTGGTGTAAATTCCTAAAATTAAAGCCGTTCCTCCTGCTATTTCTGCAAAAATAGTTAAATATGCCACAATTGATGGTAAACCTAGACTGCCAAAATAGGCAACAGTTCCTGGAATTGTGAATATGAAAACTTTTAAAAGCCCATGTGCCAGTAGAATTATGCCCAAAGATAAGCGGGTAATTAATGCTCCATATTGTTTAGATGTGTTGTTCATAGTTAATGTTCCTTAAAAGATTAATATTGATTATTACTTTACTATTGATTATTACTTTACTATTGTTGATAAAGATAACAATATAGTAATTTAGAATTTTATTAATTCCATTTAGTTATTAATATGAACCATATTTCACGCGTTGAAATATTTTTAGAAGTCGCAAAACAACAAAGTTTTATTGCTGCTGCTCGCAAGCTTGGAATGACAGGTCCTGCTGTTAGTAAGCAAGTGCATAACTTAGAAGAATATCTTGGTGTTAGACTTCTTAATAGGACAACAAGGCAAGTCACTCTTACTGAAGAAGGTTCTATTTATAATCAAAAAGCACGTAGAGCTCTTGAAGATTTATGTGAAGCAGAGCAACAAATTCAAGAATTAAAATCCTGCCCCACGGGGATTTTAAAAATTAATGCACCGATGGCGTTTGGTAGAAAATATTTAATCAAGATCATTGCATCTTTTGCTAAAAAATATCCTGATGTTAAGGTGGAGATAGATTTTGATGATCGTCATGTTGATATAATAGCTGAAGGTTATGATGTTGTTGTCCGAATTGATGCTTTGCAAGATTCGTCACTTATTTCAAGAAAATTAGCAACTTGTCCAATTCTTTTATGCGCTTCAAAAGATTTTATAAAAGCACATGGAAAAATAAAGTTACCGCAAGAATTGGGAAAGTTACCAGCCATTATTCATAGCAAGCATAGCGTTGTAAGCCAGTGGCAATATCAAGATAATAATCGCAATGTTGGTAATGCACAACTTGATGCGCAAATGTTGGCTAATAACGCTGATATGATGTTGGAATCTTGCCTACAAGGTGTTGGAATTGCTCTTCTACCTATTTTTACTGCAAGTGAATATTTAAAAGCAGGTCAACTTATTCAAATTCTACCTGAATATAAAACATATCCCGAAAGAGGAATCTATGCAATATTTCCACAAAAAAGACATTTATCAACAAAGGTGAGACTTTTCATTGATTGCCTTACGAAGCTTACACAAGAGTTGCCTTGGTAGATTTTCTAAAATCATGAGACTAAGATATGGCTGATGATAATAAATCAATTTTCAAGATTAACAGCCAAAAATTTCCTCTTGCTCTTCCCATAAATCAGGAATCTGCTTTGTAATAATATCCTGCAATCTCAAAGTTCTTGGCTGAGTTCCAGTAAGTATTTTCTTAATAATCCTTGGTGAAATAAAATTTAGATTAAAAACCTTGCTGACATAAGAAGTTCCAAACCTCTCCTTTCTGGCGATATCTGCCAAAGATTCAAATTTACCTTCCTCCATTTCCATTTTCCACTTATAGGCTTTGCCGATGGTTTTGATTAATTTGTCATCAAAATAGGTTTTTTGATCCTCCGGATTCACATTTTTTGGCATCATTAACATTGCTGCCCCACCTCTTTTCTTGATTGCTATTGGCACAAAAATATCAATAGTATCTTCATTTATTGTTTGAGTAATTTCTTGCATATTAACCCGTTAATTCAGTTGATAATGAGTGAAGTCCTTCTTTGTAGATTTTGATATTTAGACCCTCTGGCTTGATATCGATATTTTTAACAAGGAGATTCATGATTCTTACTTGCTCAACTGGGAATAATTCATCCCAAATTTTATCAATAGATTTGAAGGAGTTTATTATTTTATTTTCTGTTAAATCATCTGATTTTGAGTTGATGGTATGAATTACAAATTCTGGTTTCTTGAGAAGATTTAAAACTTGATTTGTTACTAATTCCTCAGTTTCGCTTGCTGGAATTCTGCCAACTGCGCAGCTATCGTTACTTCCTTTGTGTTTTGAGGCGCAAATATAATAGCGATACCTCTTTCCTTGTTTTTTGGTGTAGGTGGGTGTCATCTTTGATCCACATATTCCACAATTCATAATTCCCTTGAGAAGTGGTGCTGTGGTTATTCTAGAAGTTGGCAGTTGAATTTTACCTTCATTGCTACCGAGAAGATCTCTGGATTTTTGCCAAACCTCCTCATCAATGATTGCTTTATGCAATCCCTCATAGAATTTATCTTTATGCTTCACCTTACCGATATAAAGATGATTATTGAGCATCCTCCTGACATTGCTCTTATTAAATCTTTTGCCCTTATGAAGCTTACCGCTGCTTGCTATCCAAGTTTTGGTGGTGAAGCCAAGGTTATTTAGTTCTCTAGCAGTTTCAGTAATTGAAGAGGTCTCAACAAAATTCTGAAATAATATTTGAATAATTTTTGCCTCTTTTTCATTTATGAGGAGTTTTCTGTCTTTTACATCATAACCCATTGGGATATTGCCTCCCATCCACATGCCTTTCTGGCAAGATGCAGCAACTTTATCTCTAATTCTCTCGCCAGTTAGCTCTCTTTCATATTGAGCAAATGACAGCAGAACATTGAGCATTAATCTCCCCATTGAATTTGAGGTATTAAAGCTCTGTGTCACCGATACGAAGCTGGTATTATGCTCATCAAATAACTCAATAATTTTTGAGAAGTCTAAAAGTGACCTGGTCAAGCGATCAATTTTATAAACAATGACACAGTCAATTTTATCTTCTCTAATATCTTGAAATAATCTTTGAATTGCTGGTCTTTCTAAAGTTCCGCCACTAAACCCGCCATCATCATAAAAAGTAGGATCAAGAACCCAGCCTTCATGTTCTTGACTGGCTATATAATTTTCTCCTGAGAGCCTTTGAGCATCAAGTGAATTAAACTCTTGTTCCAGCCCTTCTTCACAAGATTTTCTGGTATAAATAGCGCATCTGACTTTTTGTTTATTTTTTATCTTTTCTATCATGATTGTAATTTAAAGAATTTAGGGCCATTCCAGCGAGTGCCGGTTATTTTTCTAGCGATTGCAGAGAGGCTTTTCCATTTTTGACCACCATATTCAAAACAATCTTTTAGAACTTCTACCTCATGCATAGCTCCTTGCCATTCTCGGCAAATCTTGGTACCAGGTAAAAGATCGGTTGGCCTTCGTAAAATATTGGTAGAAATGCCATTTGCTATTTTTGCCAGATTATCTTTTGATTCATCATCAAACCCTCCAAATGCCAATTCTTGTAGCCGATAAGCTATTCTTGGCCTTAAAAATTCCTTATTAGTATTAGCTACGCATTTTTTAGGCATAATCTCGTTATAAATTTGCCGAAGTTCGCTTGCTGACTTACTTTCTAATTCAATAATTTGTCTAATAATTGATTTGCTCATAAACGTTCTAAATTCAGGTTATTACTGGCTCTATGAACGCTTGGGTAAGCTTGCAAGTCAAGTTGTTCGTCTCTTTTTAGCGAAGATTCTTTGATATCTAAACGACGGATGGCAGTTGCTAAAATTCTGCCGATCTCAGACAATCTTTGATGA
Organism: Rickettsiales bacterium; assembly: GCA_965661355.1. Lineage (GTDB taxonomy): Bacteria > Pseudomonadota > Alphaproteobacteria > Rickettsiales > UBA1997 > CAMCFD01. The sequence goes on from CBFIDI010000004.1 coordinate 39,964, forward strand.
GGGGATTTTTCTTGTTTTTGTGCTTTAGTTTGCAGTTGCATGTGCTATCAAGTTCATTTTCTAAAATTCTATTATTAGAATATGAAATGACTCACAAAGCACAATGACACTTGATTACCTATATGTTCTAATGTTTACTAACGGAGAAATTAACCAAGATATTTTAGGTGGGACTTACATTTATTCTTACAATCTGAACTACCAAAACCAGGAACAATAATTTCACCGCAAGTTTCCTGATTTAAGATACATTCTTCTGCCTCAAATTTATGAGCTTCGGTAATTTTGGCATTTTTGTCATTTAGCAGATAATCGATATGCCAGTGAAGTTTTTTATCAGGAGATTTTGATTGATGCCTTTTAATTCTTTCATCGATATGCCTCGATGCTGATCCTGTGTAGATATAATGTCCTCTTGGAAAGGTAAATCTGCCGAGCTTTCCTACCTCTATTTCAATATTGTTCTTAATGTTAATGTGAAGTTGATAACTAATCATTTATTGCATTTTATAATTCTTTATTATACTATTAGGGGGTATAGGCATAATTATTTATTTATCATGAAATTATCTCTGACTCTAACAATATTATTATCATTTCTTGCAAGCAATGTTTTTGCTCGTCCTATTTCTTATTCTGGCGGTACAACAATTATGCAAAATAATGATGCCATCAAAAATTCTATTCATGTTCATTATTCTCCAAGTTATAAATATTCAGTTGGTTATAAGGGTGAATATTTTAGAAGAGATAAAATAGCCTTAAATGGGCTTCAATTAAATAATCTTCTTAAAAGATGGAACTTGCCAGGCTCTCAAGGAAATATTTATCTTAAAACATCTGTTGGCAATGCCAATAAATCAGGAGAAAATGAATTATATGGTTTTACAGGGATAGCAGGAGATTTTGAAACTAGAAAATATTTCATCTCTTATGAAAATAGATATTACAAATCAGATGGCAATATTATCTCTCAGTTTCAACAAAGTGCTAGGGTTGGAGTAGCTCCTTATGTTGCAGGTTATGGCAATCTTCATACTTGGCTAATGCTGCAAGTAACTCATACTCCTGAATTTGAAGGAGATGAGGTCATTGCGACTCCTCTTGTTAGATTCTTCAAGGGCGCTAATTTAGCAGAATTTGGAGTTAGTTCTAACAAAAGATTTTTATTTAACTTTATTGCGAGATTTTAATTATGTTTAGAAAATTTATTACTGTTTTTTCACTTATATTTTTAATCAATATTTCTTCTGCCTTTGCTAAAGAAATTAATGTTGATGTTAATGGCTTAGTTTGTGAATTTTGCGCCGTAACGATAGAAAAGAATTTCAAAAAGAAGGATGAAATTAAAGAGGTAAAGGTTGATTTAGATCAAAAGAAAGTATTTCTAACTTTTAAAGATGGTAAAGATTTATCAGATAAAATTATAAAAGATACCATCGTTAATAATGGCTATAATGTGGTTAAAATAAATAGGTAGATTATGATTAAAATAAAAGAATCATTATTACCATTTTTTGGATTATTTACCTCAATTTCCACAATATTATGCTGTGCATTGCCAATAATTTTAGTAACACTTGGCATGGGAGCGGTTTTTGCTAGTTTAACTGCGAGTTTCCCTTTTATTACATGGTTGGCTGAAAGAAGCTTATATTTATTTGCTATAGCTACAGCTCTTCTCTTAATTGGTGGATATTTTATCTTTATAAAACCTCAAACCTGTCCAGCCGATAAAAAACTAGCCAAGATATGCAATAAAACCAAAAAATTCAATAAGATTATCTGGTGGATATCAGTAATAATTTTAGCTATCAGCTTCTTTTTTAAATATATTTTAATCCTATTAATTTCTTAAAATATGGCATCCCTAATTACTGTTTTTATAACTGTTTTTTTAGCTGAACTTGGTGACAAAACGCAGTTAGCAACAATATTATTTTCTTCGAATAAGGACACTAATTCATTTATGGTTTTTCTAGCTGCTTCATTTGCATTAGTAGCATCAACGGCAATTGCAGTTTTGCTTGGTAGCTATGGGGCTAAATATTTAGATATGATTCCATTAAAATTAATTGCTGGAATTGGCTTTATAGCTATCGGAACTTTTACAATTTTTGAACATTTTAAGGCTTAAAATTATGACTAAAGAAAATAAAGCATGCTGCAGTAAAGAATATCCTGACAATTCAAAAGAATTACCAAGGTTAAAGAAAATTGCGGGTCAGATTAATGGCATCATCAAGATGGTTGATGATAAGAGATATTGTGTAGATATTTTGCAACAATTAGGAGCCGTTAAATCCGCTATCAACTCTCTTCAAGCTAACTTGCTTGAGACTCACTTAACCAATTGTGTTAAAGAAGCTTTTGAATTAAAGAAAGATGCTGATATTGAAGAAAAAATAAATGAGCTAAAGGAGATTTTTAAAAAATATTAAGTAATAAAAATAATTAATAAATATCGGCTTAATTTACTAATTGTTACCAATGTCAGGAATAGCCAAATATTAGTTCTAAATATTCCTGCAATTATCGTTAACGGATCGCCAATTATTGGCATCCAAGCTAACAATAGTGACCACACTCCCCATTTTTGATAAAATCTGGAATATTTATCAATTTTCCTTTTTTGGATTGGAAACCATTTTTTGTCTTTGAATTTTATCAGATAATATCCAATAAACCAATTTACCAAAGCTCCCAAAACATTTCCTATTGTTGCAATTGTAACCAACAAAAATTTATCATGATTATTTGCAATATTTAAAGATGCTAAAACAAGTTCTGACTGAGCTGGAAATATTGTTGCTGCTAGAAATGAAGATAAGAATAGGAATATTAAATCTAAAAAATTATTCATTATCTAATATTCTCTGATTACTTTTGCTACCACTCCCCAAAAATGTAGATTTTGATCTGCATCTTCAATATCAGGATAATCATCATTATCTGAAACTAACTTAGTTACTCCATTTTTTTGACTTAGCCTTTTTACAACCGCACCATTATCAACTGAGGCAATGATAATATCGCCATCTCTAGCCTCTTTAGATTTATTAACTAAAAGAATATCATCAGGAAGGATGCCTGCATCTTTCATTGAATAACCTGATACTTTTACCAAAAAATGATCATCAGGATTGCTCATCATAAATTTTTCACTGAGGTTATAAAGCTGATAATTATCTGAATCGGTAAAATTTGGAACACCTGCCTCAACTTTCATATCGAATAGAGGAAGAGCAAAATCTTTTGTCTTACTTTCCATCATATCTTTAACTGTATCCATCATGCTAACAGGCACTCTCATGATTCTTGTTGGTTCGCCATATCGACCCTGTCCAGATGGCCTTCCAGCACCTGGTCTTGCACCACCTCGTTTCATTTTTTTCATAAGAAATAGTTTTTTATTGTAAGATAATTAAAGTCGTTTTAGAATAAAGTACCTAATTCATTTTAAAATTCAATTAAAACTATATTCTCTCATGGAAACAAAGGTAAAAAAATTTATCAGAAATACCCCAGAAGAAGATTTAAAGAACTTTCTAATTAGTAATGATTTTATTGAAGTTCCTGAAGATTTTAGATGGGATGGTAAAAATCGTAAATATCATGCTTCATTATTTGGTATGGTATGGGGCTGTGAAGATGCCAAAAAACAGAATTTATTTGATACCATTGATCGAGTTCATGGCATGAGTGATGAATTGGGTCAAAATGCTTTATGTAGCATTGCTGGAAATGATGAGTTATTTTTGGATCAAAAAGGAGAATATGCCAGAGGGCTTTACATGCATCAAAAATTTCCTGATAAATTTAGAACGGCGGAATTTTGGGTGTCACATGATTACAAAAGAAAATCAAAAGAATGGAGCTCATTTCATGGGCCAAAAAATAAGAAATTAGATAAATCGGAAGAAAATATCTCTAAATTTAAGGAGGAGGTTTTAAGTCACCTCGATATCAGCAGAAAATTAAATTTAGAATTTAGCTGTCGTGATAAAAAAGATAAAGATGGCAATAAATTAGAAATTTGTATTTTAACTGGCTTTCATGATGGTTTGCCACAATCAATACAGACTTTTGATAAGGATGAAGTGGTAACAAGGCATTTTGCGCCAGCTAAAGATTTTTCAATTAGCTATGATCCAACAAGCGGGCTAATTGATGTAATTTCAAATTCAAAAGATAATCGAGAATTTTTGGCTAAAAAATTTGCCAATATTTTCCTAAAAAGTGCTGACGATAAATTTGAGATCAGGCTTAAAAAATATAATCTTGCCAAATTTAAGTCCTATCAGGATTTGATGAAAGATGTTGATTTGAAGGATGGAATTGAAGATATCAAAGTTACCCTCATCAAGCTAAAACCTCTTAACAGTAAAAACTCAACCACTCTTGAATCTCCATTTTCAGAAAAAAGAACAATTTATGAAATAGCAGAAAATTGGTTTGCTGGTAATAATCCTTTATCAAGCTCTTTTGAAATCAAAAAAGTAAAATTATCAATTAAATTCAAGCAAGATACCAAAAACCCCAGAGGTAAATTAATTCATGTAAATATTACTGATCCCAATGGCTGTGATTTAAAAGATCGAACCGAGAAAGAAAAAATCATCGGTGATAAATATCTAGAAAAATGGGGCATTATTGAAAAAATATGAAGTTAGACAGCCAGATATTTAAATTGCTAATTGATATTGTAGAGCAAGCAGATCCAAATATTACTTATTCCCACCTCAAGTCAAATCTTGGTACAGAAATTACAAACAACCTAATTCAAAATAATCACTTTAATAAAGGCAGAGATTTAGAAACCTATTATTTACCAGATCAAGATCGAGAAGCCTATGTTGAATGGAGCGATGATCACAATTCCTACTTTTATTTATCGGATTTTGGCAAGCTCCTTCCAGTTGAAGAAGAAGAGGTAAAAACTTATGATATTAATTTCACCAAATTAACCGAATTTATTGCCAATCAATTTGATATATCCAAAAGCAACAGAAAGGATTCTAATAGCTATCTCAATGATCTTTTATTTTTTGTTGGTGATACAAATATCAAAAAGAAAAAACATGCTATATTTTTTGCTAGAAGATTGACCAATCAAATGATTTTTCGAGATGTGGATCAGTTATTTTTAGATGAATCACCAACAAAATTTCCAAAATTAATCCTTACCTCATCCAATGAATATTGCCCAACAAAATTAAGCAAGAAAGCAAAAATCATTTCTATCCCAAAACTTCTAACTTTCTCACAAGATAATTTCTTCAATATCGATTACATTTCAAATATCCTCATATCTGGAGCTGATGATGAATTTAAACCTTATGTTCGCTGTAATGAGGATGCTAGCACATTATTTATCGGCGATGATTCCTTCGACATCAAAGGAGATAAACAGCGCCAAATCATAAAAGTAATGTGCGATTTTTATGCTGAAGATTCTGATAGCAAAATGAGATGGAATACAATTCTTGATAGTGCCGATATTGAAACCGAATCAAGATTTAGTGATATTTTTAAAAGAAGCGCCGTGAGAGAAAAAATAGGCGCAAAAGATGGATTCGTTTGGTTCAAATTAGAGTAAAAACAGTGGCAACAATATCTCATTTTTATAAATATCGAGACTCTTCTTTTTATAAGACCTATTAATATACATCGGATGATAAAAGCTATTTTCATCAAAATTATCCCGATAAATTTTTCTTACCTCAATAGAAGATTTATTGAATATATTCTCCGCAACTGGCCTAAGGATTCTATTTTCTAGTACTTGGTTACTAAATCCAAAATATGTTGGTTTATTATAAAAATAATTTTCAACACCATTTGAAAATAAAAATGGATAATCTTTGTTACTATCAGCTTGTTTAATGGCTAACGGCAGATCCTTATTTCTAATATTAAAGGTATTAAATAATTGTATTACACCATTAAGATTTTTATTTTTTTCAACATAAAAGCCATTGAATATCTTTTCGATAAATCCCATAGTTGGATCGCAGGAGAATTCGTGCCAACGATCTTTTATGAATTCAGATTTTAGTCTATATTTAGAATAAAACTCTCTAACCTTGATAGAGTCGTTGATATTTATTTTGTCTATAGGTTTTGAGCTTCCAGGATTTGCTAAAACAGCATTACCAATTAAATCCCAACCATCTCCAAATCGAAGCAATGTATTTGCCCTAAAGGTTAATCCATTTTTCTCGAAATATTCAGCGTATACCTTCATTTAGGTGATATAAATTATGATTAAATTTAAGTCATACAGTTTAAATATTTTTTCTAATTTAGCAAAAATATTTTTAAAAACTTAATTCCCCCTCGTTCGTCCCCCCTGCGTCCCCCGATCTCCCCCTGACCATAGTTCTAAAGTTACCTTAGTTTTTTCAATTTGATTTTCTATTAAAACATAGGATTCATTTTCTGTGTTTTTACACAAAATATCAACCCTAAAAGGTCCCACATCTTTTTCTTGAGCAACTAGTTCTAGCTCAATTCCAATCGTATCACCAAGCAATTCAAGATTTTCTTCACCTGCAAGCCAAGGAGTAAATTCTTGGTCTTCAGATTTCCAAGCTTTCCTTAAATCAATTTTTTCTAGTTTTCCAAGCATTATTTTTCTTTTTATTGTTAAATAATTATATGACTAAGTTCTTTTTACCATGCTTTCAAACCTCTTGATTTATCACTCTTTTCTTTAATAAGAAGTAAACACAAAATAATATGGAAAAGACGATCTGACGCCTCTTTTGTCAGAAATTTACCTTTTCCAAGTCCATGAGCAAAATCATCTCTTAGATTCATTCCACAAGAACTCGTTAAAACTAATTGAAAATAAAAGCCCATCTCTTTGTATATTTTATCATAAATGCTATTTATTATAAATCCTCCCTGACCCTTTAATAGGTAGCCAAGAGGTATCTGATCATATCCGCCAATTTTATTCGCTTTCAAAATTCCACCACCACTTATTCTAACCAACTCCCTAATAGCAGATTCAATTAAAGGAATAAATAAATGGGAAGAAACTAGATAATCATCTTCATAATAAGATAAAATTGCTCTTTCTAAATATTTTTTATTCTCCTTCTTAAATAACATGGAACTTGCAAAATAATCTAGAAATTCTTGCTTAGAAATAAGCTTCTTTAATTCTTTCAATGCTATTGATAAATATATAGAACTAAATTCTAGACGCTTAGAAGCGTATCTTTGGAAATGATTATCGTAATCTTCTGTAATAGAGGAAAGCTTCGCAATAGGAACTCCATCACTATAAGGAATGATTTGTGTCGTCACCATGTAACTCAATGGATTAGTTTTAACCAAGCTATCAAGCCCTAATTTCATTGATTCTTTGGTTGGCAAAAGATTGATGGCAATTTTAGCAACAATTAATTCCAAATCATTTTCTTTATTCTCGCCAAAAATCCATTTTATAAGAGCGTCTATGTCATCCTTTTTTATTTCAATAGAAGTGGAAATTTCTTTCATGGATTCCTGCCAATTAAGCTCTAATTGCGCCATCTCTTTCAAAATTCTCTCATTGGCATCTTTTATTTTCTTAAAGCCTTTATCTGCATATTGTTGATATATCTCCTGCATTTTCTCATAAGCATGAGTTTTTAATAGAGGTTCTGAATTTGAACGATCATCATCTTTTAATGATTTTTCTAAAATTCCAAGAACACGAATTAAATTTGATTCATCATTTTTTTTGGCATAATATTGAGCTAAAATAACAACTGCATGCTCCGTTAGCCAAGTATCTTTTTCAACTCTAGATAGCCTATCTTCCATCTCATTAACTAACTTAGATTCTTCTACTTGATTAAGAACAATTTTTTTAGAAAAATCTAATAGAAGCCATCTAAAAGAAAATCCCCATAATCCCGCCTTATCATCAGACGCAACCTTCTTTTCGAGATCAATTATTGCTTCTTTAACTTTATTTATCTGATCTTGATTATTTAAACCTATAGCCAAATTTAAAGCTCGTTTAATCTTAGTTTTGCAATCAATTGAATGAATCATAAGATTTTTACAAATCTCAATATTTGAATTTATAACTTTCTTAATAAGCTCAAACGCAGCTCTTTTGCCAACAATAACTGGAGAAAAATCAACTACTAAATCTGCATATCTTGATATTAGAATTGGATTTTTTGAAACCTCTGATCTTGAAGCCCAATAATTCAGAATTACTTGATCTACTTTTGATAAAGATGGATATTCAACAATCTGTCCGTTTTTATCCTGACCAGTAAAAATCGGTCCATAATAAGTATCCCAACTGTTGTTTTTATAATCTTGCATATAGTCAAATGCCATCATTTCCGCCAAGTCTTTCTGACTTGCTTCATAACCAGAATTTTTATTTAAAATTGTTTTGATTTTTTCTGATATTTTGTTCCCGTAGCTATATTCTTGGATATCTGCTTTTTCTTGATCAATTTCTTTTAAATAAGCAGCAATTTCGCTGTGCAATCCTTTATTCATGACCATTAAAAGCCTCCGCCAAAATTGCTTTGGTTAAAAGCTTGCTGGTCTCAAAACTTTTTTCGATTTGCTTTTCAGCTTCGTCACATTTTTGCATTAGGGTGTGGAGTTTTGAGACGATGGCCTGTTGTTCTTTAAGTGGAGGAAGTGGGATTAACAACAAAGAAATTATTTCTAGATTAATATTTTTTTGAGCTGTGGCGGGTGCATATTTTTCAATATTTTCTCTGCTTACCTCTATAAAGAATTGAGTATACTTTGATGTATAATTTCCGCTTAATGACCTAAATCCAATTATACTATCTGGAAAACATGCATCCATAGATAAAAAGCCAGTTTCAGCAATATTTGCAGCTATTGTAATACACAATGTTCCCATATTCCATAACTTGCTTTGCTTTAAACCAAATTCATTATAATAAGTCTTGCAATTCAATATTTGGCGTCCAGTTTTTTTTGATTGAGCAACATCTCCAGTTTGAACAAATGGTATTGAGCCCTCTTTAAAAAGAGATTGATCATTTCTAGGTCTATGTTTTGATTTTCCTCTCTCGAAAATCCCAACAGTACCCAATCTCGCCCAAGCCCAATTTTTAGGTATTTCAAAAGGAATTTCGCTTTCTTCAATTTCTGAAAGCGGCTTTTCTTTTTTTATCTTTTTCTCGGAAATTAACTGCTCTTTTTCTTCTTTAATTCTTTTTAAAAGTTCGCTTACTGGCTCAACATCAGGATTTTTCTCACGCCATTCTTTAGTTAATTTACCCTCAATAGCATCTTGCAAAATCTGTTGTCTTAGATTTTTTAGGTTGGTTTTCTGGTTGTCGATTTCTTGTTGGAGCAGTTTTTGCTTTTCTTCTTTATGCTTTAATTTTTCAGCGATTTGTTTCTGCTCTTCAATTGTTGCGGGTAATAAAATTTCTAGATTAAGAAGATGTTTAGCTTTGATTTCAGTTTTTATTCCACCTTTTACTTGATCTTCCAAAAGCCTTACAAATTCAGCGCTTTGCAAAAAATGCTCAAAATAATTTATATCAATTTTTGATTCATCAAAAGTATAAGATGAATAATGAATTGTTGCAGTTATATCATTATCTTCGCGATATATCCCCATCGCACCTTTCGCAACATTGATTCCAGAAATCACGAAATCACCTTTTTTAATCAAAATCATATCAGTTCTTGAAGATTTTTGGCCGATATAAAATTTTCCAGAAAAATCAATCTTTTCTAATCTTTCTAGCCCAGAAATAGATTCATCATTAGGCTTGTATCTACCTTTTCTTTCAAAAAGAAATGTACTAATTTTAACTTTTTTCCAACTCATAACTCCCTCTTAATTTCAGCCAAAATTCTCTTGGTTTCATCAAAAGAATCTTCCAACATCTTAATTAGTTCAGAGCTTCTAAATTCTTGCTTTTCTTCAATTTTATTAGGGTTTTTAATGTCTAAATCGAAGTTTCTTTTTTCAATTTCTTTAATGTTAACCCTCCAAGCAACATCACTTTCGGCTCGATTATCCCACCATTTTTTGATTGTCTCAAATTCTTTAATGTTAATTGGTTTGGTTTTTGAATATGCTTTTTGGGTTTCGGGCAATCTATGCTCGTAATACCAAATTTCTTTGGTCGGACTTCCTTTTGTAAAAAATAATAAATTGGTTGCAACTGTTGCGTAAGGTGCAAAAACTGAATTTGGCAGGCGAATTATGGTGTGCAAATTACATTCTTTTAGCCATTCTTCACGAATTCTTGCTTTTACGCCATCTCCAGTAAGTGAACCATCAGGCAAAACAATCCCCGCTCTTCCGTGGTTTTTTAATAGTTTTAAAAATAGCACCAAAAATAAGTCAGCCGTTTCTTTGGTTTGATAAGATTTTGGAAAATTTGCTAAAATTCCATCTTTAACTGATCCGCCAAAAGGTGGGTTAGCAACAATTACATCAACTTTATCTGACGACGAAATATCTTTTATTGGTCTTGATAGAGAATCATCACGAGAAATATTGGTTGGTGCTGAAATGCCGTGCAGAATCATATTTGTAGTACAAAGCATGTGTGGAAGTTGCTTAAATTCAACTCCACTTACTGTTTGCTTAATCAATAACTCATCTTCAAAAGTGTGAACATCGTTTTTTCTAATATGTTCAATTACTGAAGTTAAAAAGCCTCCCGTTCCGCAAGCTGGGTCAAAAACTTTTTCTCCAAGCTTTGGATTAACCATATCAACAATAAATTTGGTTAATGCTCTTGGCGTGTAATATTCACCTGCATTTCCAGCACTTTGTAGGCTTGATAGTAAACCCTCGTAAATTAAACCAAATTGATCTTGATCAGCTTTGCGGTTAAAATTTATTTCATCAATTTTATTAATTACTTGTCTAATTTGAGTTCCGCTTTTCATGTAATTGTAGCTGTCTTCAAATATTGATTTTACTACAAAACCAGCTTCATTTTCTTCTTTTGAAAAAGTAAGGTTTTTCAGGGTTGGGAAAAGTTGATTATTGATAAACTCAATTAGGCTGTCTCCCGTCATTCCCTCATCATCTTTTGCCCAAGATCTCCATCTTAAATTTTGTGGAATTGGCGATTTGTAAGATGAATCTAAAAGCTCTTTTTCTTCTTCTTTTTCGTCAAACATTTTTAAAAACAGCATCCAAGAAAGCTGTGAAAGTCTTTGAGCATCTCCATCAACACCGCCATCTTGGCGCATTATGTTTTGGATTGATTTTATTATTCCTGATAAGTTAGTCATTGTTTTTGTTCGTTTTTTGTTATTTCCACAATCCTTTTCGCTCTGTCAAGCAGCTGATCATAAGTGATTATAGAAAAATTGTTGTAATGTGAATTAAGAATTCTTAATGCTCTGTACTCATCTTTTGTAAAATTATTTGATCTACCAAATATTAAAGTACATCTTGGCTTAACTATATCACATTCTTCAAATTTCTTATTACTGTCTGGATCACCAACTTTTTTCTCTATTTCATTTATGTATCTGAAGCATTGAGATATGGCTTTTGTTAAATCTGTGGTTGGATGATAGTATGCCCATTCCGTTCCTTCTTTTTCAATAATATCTTTTTTGAAAAGCCTTCCTCCATTTAATGATGGTCTTTTAATTTCTACCACATCTAAAAAATTTCCATATGAGCTAGCTAAGAAGTCGGTTTTAGAGCTTTCATCTATAGTTCTTCTCTTGAGAATTTTGATATAATCCGATCCAAAAAACCATTTATTCCTATAAAACCAATCTTGCCAATTATCATCTCCTTTATCTTCGAGCAAATTATTATTAAGCAAACGCTGACTAAACTCTTCTACGGCACTATATTTACTTTTTAATTCTAGACTGAATTTAATATCATTTAAATTTAAGTTGCTTTCTAATATAAAATTAACCAGTTCTTGAGTGTCACTTAAGTCAAATTCCCTTTCCCCTAAGCACTTAATTAAATCTTTGTTACTTTGTTTTTTTAGAATATCCCTGATATTTCTGTCTCCAAAAGAAAGATATTTACCAACCCTTAAACTATCTGGCATTTTACAAAGATTGTCCTCGGCAACCACCTTTCTTTCCGAAGACTTTTCCGAACAAATTTTGGATAAAAAAACATGCAATTTTTCAATCTCATCTTCAGCTAAACAAGCGTCGCTTTTGCAATAAATATGGTCACCACTTTTATTTCTGCGAGAAATATGTATTACTGGTAAATACGGCTCTTGATCCCCAAACTGCAGTAAAGTTGCTGTGACCTTTTGTCTTCCTCCTTCGGTAACCTTCAACACAACACTATCCTTCTCCTTATAGCCTCCAAGAGTTATCCTACTGTCCATAATAATTTCTGCATATCTAAATTTTTTATCTTCATTTCCTTTTTGGGTCATTTGCTTTGAAAAATATACGGAGTTTGTATTTTTCTTATCATCCCATTCGTTATTATATTTATTATTAGTCATATTAATAACTCATTTGCGAATAAATTTCCCTTTCCAACTCTCTTACTGCAAAGAAATATTGATCTCTTCCGCCAAATTCTTGAATAATTTCAAGAGGTGAGCCGATTTTATTAAATGGATTGACGGTTAGAATATTAATGTCTTCAAGATGCTCTAAGCCTTGATTGGTGTATTTATCGAGTAGGTTTTCTAAAACTTTTTTTGCTTTATCGCTGTATTTTGCCAAGTAGTTTTTCTTTCTCACATTATTGGCTCGCTCGGTTCTTGTGATTAATTTATTTTTACCAAAAGCAATGTGTAAAATTAGGTCAAAAGGATCAAGTTGATCGCCAATTTCTCCAAGATCATTTTGTAATTCTGAAATTGAAATTCCTTGATTTTCAAGCTCATGTAAAATTTGAGATTTTTGTTCTTCTTTATTCCACTTATTGATAAATTCATCTAGTGAGGCGTAGTTTTGCAAAATTCTTTTTTTACTGAAATCTTTAAAAGAACCCGTGATTAATTTGCCATTGTCATCCAAAAATTGCTTTTGCTTGTAAACAATATTTACTTCAACGCTATCAACATAGATTTTTTCTTTTTTGCCTTCCGTCTCTATTTCTTGAGTTGAAATTTGAGCGAGCTGCTTTTCTTCTTTATTTAAAGTATCTTCAGATTTATCAACCGCTCTTTCTTCCTCAAGAAAATCCTCATCTTCTATTTCTTCACCTTGATTAATTTCTTTTATTTGAACTGGATCGCCATCAAAATTTGGATCAGAAAACTGATCTGTCGCTCTTCTAAAATCTAAAATTGTGAAATGGGTTTTTCCTAGATCTTGTCTAATTCTGGTACCACGGCCAATAATTTGTTTAAACTCTGTTGATGATGCAAT
>CBFIDI010000005.1:0-46421 GCA_965661355.1 Rickettsiales bacterium
AATTTAGAATTGGTCTTTATTAAAGAATTAACTAATTTTTGCCATAAGTAAAACTTATAATTATTGCTAGCATTATAAGTTTTACTTATAATTAAAACCCCGTCATCGCCTTTTTTATTATATTTCAATATATTATACGACAAAAATAATGATAAAATTGCCATCAAATTCATAAAAATATCAAAAATGATGATTGGGCTAATTTTGGTTATTTTTGCAATAAAAGACGGCGCCAAGCCAAAATAAAAATATAGCGAATCGTGAGATGTAAATAAATTATGAAAATATTTTTTACCTTCTAAAATTTTCATCGAAAATTCTACAAAAAGTGCGCTATCGTGGCCAATATCGCGGCCAGAGCGGATAAGAATACTAAGAATTATTAAAACCAAACAAGAAATTGGCAAGAAATATTTCGACTCGACAAAAGCTTTGAACCAACTATTAAACGCTAAAAATACTGATTTAGCTATGTTTTTGCTCCAACTTTTGAGATTCTCGCCAAATTTTAATCTAAAATCTTCTATTTTTTCTTGAATTTGCAACAAAAAAAACCCCATACGCAAATAGTAAAATTTAAATTTTATATATTTTTCACATGACCAATATTTAAATTAAATCTGACCCAAAAAATATGCTTCGTTTCGCCTAAAAAGGAATATTAAGCGATAGTTGGCTACAAAACAACAAAAAATACTAGATTTTTGCTTAACTTATATTTAACATAGAAAATGAATGAATCAATAAATAAATCAATTAACTAAAAATGCAAACAAAAACAGTTACAATAGCATATGGAGACGGTATTGGGCCAGAAATAATGGATAGTACAATCAAAGTTTTGCAAGCTTCGGGCGTTAGCCTTAATTTTAATATAATTGAAGTTGGAAAGAATATTTACGAAAAAGGATTTAGCTCGGGAATAATGCCATCGGCTTGGCAAGATATAGAAAATAATAAAATCTTATTAAAAGCGCCAATTACAACCCCTCAGGGTGGCGGATATAAAAGTCTTAATGTAACTTTAAGAAAAAGACTTGGCCTTTTTGCAAATGTTCGTCCAATTTCTTCTTTGCACCCTTTTGTAACAACAAAGCACCCCGAATTAGATGTTGTTATAATTCGCGAAAATGAAGAAGATCTTTACGCTGGTATCGAACATCGCCAAACTAATGACATGCACCAATCTTTAAAATTAATTACAGTTGAAGGTTGCGAAAAAATTATACGCTACGCATTCGAATATGCCGTTGACAATAACCGTAAAAAAGTTACCTGTTTTTCAAAAGATAATATAATGAAAATTACAGATGGCATGTTTCACAAAATTTTCAACAGCATCGCCAAAGAATATCCGCAAATTCAAATAGATCATTACATTATTGATATTGGCACCGCAAGACTTGCGGCTAAACCAGAAATTTTTGATGTAATTGTAACCCTAAATCTTTATGGCGATATAATATCTGATGTTGCGGCCGAAATTTCAGGTTCGGTTGGCCTTGCTGGGTCGGCTAATATTGGTAAAGATGTTGCAATGTTTGAAGCAATTCATGGCTCGGCTCCAGATATAGCCGAACAAAATATTGCAAATCCAACTGGTTTAATTAATGGTGCAATAATGATGCTTAACCATATTGGTAAATATGATTCTGCAAATTTAATAAAAGACGCCGTTAATAAAACAATTGAAGAAGGAATTCATACGGCCGATATTTATAATGAAAAAACCAGCGCTAAAAAAGTCGGAACCCAAGAATTTACCTCAGAAATAATTGCAAGAATTGGCCAAAAACCAGAAATATTACCGCAATCAAATTATTGCGCACCGCAAAATCAAGAAAAAGACCCTTCTCTTTACGAAACTGGCTTAGCTGTTCGTTCGCAGCATGGTAAAGAATTAATGAATCAAAAAAAATCATTGATTGGCTTTGATCTTTTCATCGATTGGCAAGATGAATTCGAAAATTTAATTAAAAAACTTCATAATCTTGAAAGCGAAAAGCTTGAAATTAAAATGATAACAGCCCGCGGATTAATGATGTGGCCCAATATTGACAATGAAAAATTGCCAAAATTTCCTAAAGGTCACACTCGCGTAAGAATTGTCGCTAAAGGCGCAACTGGAAAAGCAAGCAACGATA
Organism: Rickettsiales bacterium; assembly: GCA_965661355.1. Lineage (GTDB taxonomy): Bacteria > Pseudomonadota > Alphaproteobacteria > Rickettsiales > UBA1997 > CAMCFD01. Next base: position 2,145 of record CBFIDI010000005.1, read on the forward strand.
TTATTGACGCAAGCAAAACAATAAATAGGGGCGACATTATCGATATGCTTAAAATATTTAATGAAATAGGAATTGATTTCATTAAATTTGAGGGTTTGTTTTTATTTGACTCGCAACCCGGATATATGGCTGGACAAGGTGAATAAAATTTTGTAAAATGACTATAATTCTTGGAATAGACCCAGCTCTGACAAAAACTGGCTGGGGAGTAATTGAAGCATATAATAACTCGCTTAAATTCATTGCAAGTTCAACCATAAAAACCGACGCAAAACAAGATTTATCTTACAGGCTACAAAAAATTCATTCTGAACTCGTGCAAGTTATCTCGCTTTACAAACCCAAATTAATGTCTATTGAAGAAACCTTCATCAATAGCAACCCGCTTTCTTCGCTAAAACTTGGCCACGCGCGTGGCAGCATAATTTTAACCGCTGGAATTTGCAATATTCCTGTCTTCGAATATTCAACCACGGCGATTAAAAAGGCTGTTTCTGGCGTTGGCCGCGCCCAAAAACAGCAAATTCAGGCCATGATTCAAATATTACTGCCTCAAGCGAAAAATCAAAGCGAAGATGAAGCCGACGCCTTGGCTGCTGCGATATGTCATGTTAATAATCAAGAAAAATATTAATGCAAGAAGTTATCATAAAAAATCAACAAGAAATGATAGAATTTGCCCAAAATATGGCAAAATATTGTAAAAATAACGCTATTTATGGCCTTAAAGGGACTTTGGGCGCCGGAAAAAGTTTTTTTGCTAAGAATTTTATTAATTTTTTGCAAGACAAGAATGATGAAATTATTAGCCCGACATTTAACATTGTATTGCCTTATAATTCACGAAAAGGAGAGATATTTCACTTTGACTTATATCGCATAAAAAATAAATCAGAGTTAGAAAATATTGAATTTTTTGACAATTTGAAGTCTGGAATTTGCTTAATAGAATGGCCTGAAATTGCTGAAAATTATCTTCTTAACTTAAAAAATTACACTCAAGTCACCATAAAAATTATGCCCGAGGAAGAAAGATTAATTATTGTAGACTAAATTTATTACGCGCGCCTAAATTAGGTTATAATATCTCTGATCTTGAAAGTCACGCAAGCAATTTATCTGCTGAGTGGTTCGTATTTTTGGTAAAAACTATCATAAAAATATAGAAATAAATATTGGAAATGATTTTTTGCTTAAAATATTCCGTCTTTATATAATTTTACAGATCTATACGCCATTTTAAATTTACAATTGACATAATTCGCTAATTAAGGATTGTTTAAATATTAAAAAGATTATTATTGCGCTAATTTTAATTTTATAACAGACCCATTTTTAAATAACAAATAAAGGTGTAGCCAATTCTAGGCTGTTTTTTTGATGATGAATTTAGTAATTAAATTATGACAGAAGAATTGATGTTTAAAGGCGGGATTTAGCATTGGTAGTTTTTAACGGTAATTATAGTCAAAGTTTCTAATAAGTTTTAACGCCATTATTTTTACTATCTAGATTTTATGATATTTTACAATTGACAATATTATTTTTCTTGAATTTATAATTATTTATTATTATAATTGCCACTTAATTGCCATTTAGGAACTTTAATTTGGAGCTTTAATTTTTTAAAAAAATTATTATTGAAAATATCATAAAACCAATATAATTTTAATAAAAAAGGTGATATTGCGCAGTTTTATTTTTTTATAATTCTCAAAATTATTGCGTAAGATATAGAAAAATAAGCGACCAAAAAAGTTGCAAATATTCACAATTTATTATGGGTGGTTAGCTCAGTTGGTTAGAGCGCTACGTTGACATCGTAGAGGTCACAAGTTCGAATCTTGTACCACCCACCATTTCTATTTTTGCCCCCAAGTCATTTCGTAAATTACTAATAAAAATCTCTTTTTCTACATTTTTAAATATTTATTTTAAAATATGCGAAATTACTTGTTGATATTATATTAAATAATGTATAATAGATTTAAGGATTTTAAGAATTTAAAAAATTAACATGGAAGAGAAATTAATTAAACTAGTTGGCGCCAAAGAACATAATTTAAAGAATGTTAACATTGATATTCCTAAAAATAAACTTGTGGTGGTTACCGGGCTTTCGGGTTCGGGTAAATCGTCATTAGTTTTTGACACAATTTACGCCGAAGGACAAAGAAGGTTTATCGAAAGTTTATCTTCTTATGCTAGGCAATTTCTTGATGTTCAAGACAAACCCGACATAGAATCAATATCTGGACTTTCTCCGGCAATTGCAATTGATCAAAAAACCACTTCTAACAATCCGCGCTCAACGGTTGGTACCGTTACCGAAATATATGATTATATGCGCCTTCTTTTTGCGCGCATTGGCGTTCCTTTTTCACCAGCAACAGGTTTACCAATTTCAAGTCAGTCGGCTTCGCAAATGGTTGATAAAATTCTGTCACTGCCTGATAGAACTAAAATTTATTTACTTTCGCCAATTGTTAGGGGGCAAAAAGGAGAGTTCAAAAAAGATATGCTAAATGCAAGAAAGCAAGGCTTTCAGCGCATAAAAATAAATGACAGCATTCATGATCTTAACGAAGCTTTACCAAAGTTAGATAAAAATAAAAAGCACGATATAGAAATTTTGGTCGATAGAATTGTGATCTCCGAAAATTTAGGAAATCGCCTTGCTGACTCCATCGAAACCGCTTTGAAGCTTTCGCAAGGGTTACTTACGGTCGAAATAGTCGCTTTGCCTGATGATTACAAAAAAACCAAAGAAAAAGAAGTTTTTAAAAAGGGAGATATTTTAACTTTTAGCGAAAAATTTTCTTGTCCAGAATCTGGCTTTACAATACCAGAAATAGAGCCAAGAATATTTTCTTTTAACAGTCCTTTTGGAGCCTGTAAATCATGTGACGGACTTGGAACTGAATTTTACTTCAGAGAAGATTTAGTTATTGAAGACGAAACTTTAACCTTAAGACAAGGTGCAATTTCTTTATGGCAAGGAATTTCGTCAAAATTCTTTATGCAAATTTTAAATTCGCTTTCTGTAAAATACAATTTTAGCCTAGATATCCCTTTTAATAAGTTAAAAGATTCGGCAAAAGAGAAAGTTCTTTATGGAACCGGAACCGATGAAATTGAAATTGAATATGACGACGGACTAAAGTCATTTAAAGTTAAAAAAACATTTGAAGGTGTAATAAATAATTTGCGCAAAAAATTCAACGAAAGTGAAAGCGAAACTTTGCGTGATGAATTGTCAAAATTTCAAAGCCTTAGACCTTGCTCAAAATGCTCTGGTCATAGGCTAAATGAACAAGCATTATCTATTAAAATTGATAGTAAAAATATTGGTGAAATTTGCAAAATGTCAATTTCAGATACTATGCAATGGGTCGATAATCTTCCAAAAAGAATTACCCCAACCCAGAAGCAAATATCTGCTAGAATATTAAAAGAACTAACCAGAAGGCTTGCTTTTTTAGAGAATGTTGGACTTGAATATTTAACTGTAAATCGCCAATCTGGAACTTTATCTGGTGGTGAAGCGCAAAGAATTCGCCTTGCTTCACAAATTGGATCTGGTCTTTCTGGTGTTTTATACGTACTGGACGAGCCTTCAATTGGCCTTCATCAGTCAGACAATAAAAAACTTATTTTAACATTAAAAGACTTAAGAGATTTAGGAAATTCTGTTATTGTAGTAGAGCATGACGAAGAAATGATGAAAGCCGCAGATTACCTTATAGATATTGGCCCTGGAGCCGGAACTCATGGTGGAGAAATTTTATCACACGGAAAACCAAATAAAGTTATACAAGATGAAAATAGCATAACTGGCCATTATTTATCGGGCAAGAAAAAGATTGAAGTTCCAAAAAAACGACGCAAGCCCGACTGGAAAAGATCGATAAAATTAGTAGGTGCAACAACCAATAATCTAAAAAATGTTAATTTAGAACTTCCGCTTAAAGTATTTAACGCTGTTTCTGGAATTTCTGGCGGCGGAAAATCTAGCTTAATAATTCACACTCTTTATAAGGCACTTAACAGAATAATAAATAAATCAAAAGCTTTGCCTGGTGCCTATGAAAGCCTTGAAGGTTTTCAATATATCGATAAAATTATCGAAATTGACCAATCGCCAATCGGAAGAACGCCAAGGTCGAACCCGTGCACTTATATTGGCGCTTTTACATTCATTCGCGAGCTTTTTGCCGGGCTTCCTGAATCAAAAGCCCGAGGCTATAAAGTTGGTCGTTTTTCATTCAATGTCAAGGGCGGAAGATGCGAGACTTGTCAAGGTGACGGCGTAATAAAAATTGAGATGCATTTCTTGCCCGATGTTTATGTTAAGTGCGATTCGTGCGACGGTAAAAGATATAATCGCGAAACTTTAGAGGTAAAATATAAAGGTAAAACAATTTCTGAAATATTAGAAATGACAGCTGAAGAGGCTCATAAATTCTTTAAAAATATTCGCCATATTAACGAAAAATTTGAAGCTTTGGTTAATGTTGGTCTTGGATATATTAAAGTTGGACAAAATGCAACTACGCTTTCTGGTGGCGAGGCACAAAGAATTAAACTTGCCAAAGAATTGAGTCGACGAGCAACCGGAGATACTTTATATATTCTTGACGAACCAACAACTGGCCTGCATTTTGAAGATATAAATAAGCTGTTAAAAGTTCTTCATCGACTTGTTGATTCGGGTAATACGGTTTTAACAATTGAACATAATCTTGATATTTTAAAAACTGCAGATCACATTATTGATGTTGGACCAAGTGGAGGAGAAAAAGGCGGATATATTGTTGCGCAAGGTACGCCAGAAGAAATTATAAAAAACAAAAAATCGGTTACCGGAGAATATTTACAAGAGCTTTTATGATTTTTATAGCGGCAAACTTAATTTTAATTTTATGATTGAAAGTAACCTTAGAGAGTCTCTACTTAGTTGCTCAACTTTAATTCAAGAAAGAATTTCCGATATATTGCCTAAAAACTTTAACGACTCTAACTTAGTCAAGGCAATGCGTTATAGCTCTCTTTCTGGAGGAAAAAGAATTCGCCCATTTTTATTGATGTCTTGCGCAGAAATTTTTTCGGCGCCCCTAGATTCAACAATCGATATAGCAGTTGCCGTAGAGTTCATCCATACATATTCACTAATTCATGACGACCTTCCGGCGATGGATGACGACGATGTCAGGCGTGGATATCCGGCAAATCATAAAAAATTTGATGAAGCAACGGCAATCTTAGCTGGAGATGCACTTTTAACTCTGGCTTTTGAAATTTTGTCGAACCCAAGAACTCATAAAAATGCTAATATAAGGTGCGATTTAATTTTATCCCTAGCAAAATCAGCTGGCTATAAAGGAATGGTTGGTGGCCAAATGATTGACCTTGAAAGCGCCAATAAGAAAATAAATAAAGAACAAATTGCCAATTTGCATCGTCAGAAGACTGGAGAATTATTTATTGCAAGTTGCGAAATGGGCGCGATATTAGGGGGCGCCTCGCATCAAGATCGCAATCGCTTGAAATACTACGCCCACGATATTGGCCTAGCCTTCCAAATTAAAGACGATTTACTAGACCATCAGGAAGATAGTCAGCAAAAAAACGAAGACAACACCAGTATTGTTAATGTTGTTGGCGTGCAAAGAGCAAAAAAACAACTTGAAATGTTAAGAGATCAGGCAATTGAACATATAAAACCCTTTGGAAAAAAAGCCAATACTCTAATTGAGCTCGCAAATTTTGTGGTTATTAGAGAAGAATAATTCAAAACTAATATACTAAATTATTGCTTTTAATAAATTAAGGGCTAAAAACTTAATTAATAGAATATTTCATGAAAAGATTAGTAATATTCTATTTTATTAGGAATTTTTAACGGATAGAATGATATTTAAAGATGAGAACTGGTATAATAAATTTTTTTTAAGCGTCACATAAATCGTAAATTATAAGAAGAAGCTTAAAATTAAACCTTATTATTTACAACCTAACTTCAATTTCATCTTGAAATTCTTCGCTTTTTACTATTTCAAAAGCTAAATCAAATAAATTTTTCATCATTTCATCTCTTTTCTCGTAAGCTTCGCAGCCAACAATAACGCCACTTAAAGTTCTGTTGTCTCTTTTTGCGGTGGCCATTAAATTAAAGCCAGAAATAGAAGTGAAGCCAGTTTTAAAGCCTGTGGCATCTTCATATTCAAGCAAAAAATGATTATGTGAATTATAAATATTACCCCTAAATTCAATTTCTTTTCTTGCAAACACCCCCATATATTCACTGAAATCTTCTTGCATTTTCACCATCAACCTTGCCAAATCATACGCCGTACTATATTGGCCATATTCATGAAGACCTGTAGAATTGCGAAAATTGCTATTTTTCATATCCAGCTCTTTGGCTTTTTCGTTCATTTTTTTAGCAAATTTCCACTCATTACCTGCGTAATATTCGGCCAAAGCCAAAGCTGCACCATTCATAGATTTTACTGCGGTTGCCCTTATTGCTTTTCTGACCGATAAAGTTTCGCCCTTTTTTAAATCCAAAGTGGTAATAGAGTTAATATGCGAAATATCTTGCACATAATCTGAAACTTTAATTTCATCGTCAACGCCAAATTTATTATTTTCAAGCGCTTCAAAAATTAAATATAAAGTCATAATTTTTGTTAACGAAGCCGGATAAATTATTTTTTTGGCTCGTAATTCATAAATTATTCTTTTCGATTTATTATCTAAAATTATCGCCGAGTAATCAGATTCGCACTCTTGGGAAAAAGATTTTAACGGCATTAAGAACAAAATTAATAATATAACAAAATATCTTTTCATAAATCCATTATTTCTTCAATTGCTTTTCTGCTAGATTTTTTATGACTCTTATAACCCATAATTTTTAAAGCTTCTTGCGATTGTTCTAGCTGATTTTTGACTAAATTTTCATCATTTATTAACTTCTTTAAACTATTTGCAATATCTTTATGGTTACATTTTTCTTGCAAAAGTTCGGTTATTATCATTTTATTCATTACTAAATTAATTAAATTAACATATTTTACTTTAACCATCTTTTTGAGAATAAAATGAGTTAAAGAATTAATTTTATAACAAATAATCATCGGCAAGCAATAAAGTGAAGCCTCTAAAGTATTAGTTCCTGACTTAGCCAAAGAGTAATCTGAGGCAAATAAAGCATTTTCTTTTTGCAAATTATCTATAATAATATATTTTACCTTAATATTTTTAGCCATTTTTCTAACTAAATCTTCAGTTTTCGAGGTAACAACAACCACTACCGCTAAATCTTTAAATTCCGACCTTAAATCATTAATGGCCGCGATAAATTCTGTAAATATTTTCTTAACCTCGGCAATTCGACTCCCGGGGGTAAGGTAAATTATTTTGTCTTGCTCTTTAAAATTGTAATTTTTTCTAAATTTCTCTCTTTTTTCCTTAGACTTACTAAAATCAGGCTGGTTTTCGATAATTGGGTGGCCAATAAATTTCGTTCTTAGGCCATATTTCGTAAAATAAGGCGGCTCAAAAGGTAAAATTGTTAATAATAAATCATATAATTTTGCTATTTTCTGCGCCCTATTTTCTCTATAAGCCCAAACCGAAGGCGCTATCATATGAATTTTTTTAACCCCTTTTAAATCTTGAATTTTTTTAACCACTCTAAAATTAAAATCAGGCGCATCAATTGTTATTAAATAATCTGGCTTTTCTTGTCTTATTTTTGCAACTACTTCATTTATTCTTGCTAATATTTTTGGAATATGAGGTAAAATCTCAAAAAAACCCATAACCGATAACTCATTGACATCAAAGTAAGATTTCAACCCCTCTTCCTTCATCATTTTTCCGCCAACGCCGACAATAGAAAAATCTTCGCCATTAGTCAAAAATTCAGATTTAATTTCTTTCATCAGCTTCGCACCCAAAATATCTCCCGAAGCTTCTCCTGTAATTATAAAAAATTTCTTCGCCATTTTATCGCTTTTATTATTCTTGAAATATATAAATATAATGATATAATTTAACCCATCAGATGCCTAAAAATACATGCCTATAAAGATAAATCATTAAATTTGTAATTTTTATTATAACAAATTACAAACAAATAACCAAGAAATTTTATAAAAATAATGTCAAATAGAAAAATAGCAGTCGTCGGCGCCACTGGAAATGTTGGTCGTGAAATATTAAGCATATTAGCCGAAAGAAAATTCCCGGCCTCACAAGTTATAGCCTTAGCTTCAAAAAAATCATTAGGGAAAAAAGTTAGCTATGGAGACAAAATATTAGACATACAAATTCTTGATGATTACGACTTTTCAGACACGAAAATTGCACTATTTTCACCCGGTGGTTCAGTTTCTGCGGTTCATGCGCCGCGTGCTGCAAAACAGGGTTGCGTCGTTATAGACAACACCTCGTATTTCAGAATGGACAAAGATGTTCCGCTAATTGTACCCGAGGTTAACCCTGAGGCAATTAAAGATTATAAAAAATCAAATATTATCGCTAATCCAAATTGCTCAACAATTCAAATGGTTGCCGCCCTTCAACCTTTGCACCAAATTGCAAAAATTAAAAGAATTATCGTTTCAACTTATCAAGCGGTTTCTGGTGGCGGAAAAGAAGCAATGGACGAGCTTTTCAACTCAACTAAGAAAATCTACGAAAATAACTTTCTGGAACCGAAAAAATTCTCAAAACGCATTGCTTTTAATGTAATTCCACAAATTGATATATTTATGGACAGTGGATATTCAAAAGAAGAATGGAAGATGATGGTCGAAACCCAAAAAATTATGGACAAAAATATTAAGGTTTGCGCTACCTGTGTTCGCGTTCCGGTTTTTAACTCGCACGCCGAAAGTGTCAATGTTGAATTTGAAGAAAAAATAACTCCAAATCAAGCCAGAGAGGCTCTTGACAAAGCCGACGGCATTTTAGTTATTGACAATGTTGAAAAAATGCAATTTACTACGCCAATAGAAGCTTCGGCAAAAGATGAAGTTTTTGTTTCTAGGATCAGAAAAGATGAAAGCGTAAAGAACGGCCTTGCAATGTGGATTGTATCTGACAATTTAAGAAAAGGTGCCGCGTTAAACGCCGTTCAAATCGCTGAAATTTTAGTTAAAGATCACGGTTTCTAACTAAATATAAAAAACTTACACAGATTTTATTATTTAATTATTTTTTTGATAAAATATTTTTTAAGTATAGCTTTTAAGTAACAAGAAACATATTTTAGAAATAGATGTAGATTTTACCTAAATGTAAACCAAGAAAATAGCCTTCAGAAGGTAATCAAGTAATGAGAATTGGTATAATATTTAATATTGGTAGAAGAAAGTTTGAACAAAATAATTATGTAAAAAAATGAGTAATATCATCTAATATATAGGATTTTTGACGATGGTTTTATTGATTAAATTATGGCTATTTTAAATGGTCATAACGATGCTTTCTGCCCTTTAAAATTATATAAATATTTTATTTGTTTTTAACAAAAAACCTTCATAAAAACACAGATAAATATTTTCCGCATGATATTAATTTTTTTAACATGTTTTTTAATATAATCTATCTTCATATAACTTGAAAGATATAAAAATATAGATCTAAGACCTCAAATTCGCACCAAATTTAACCTGAACATTTTAAATAATTTTTTGACTAATATCATCAACTTCAGAGCTGGTCATGTTTTTTTCAAATGGCTGAATTTCAACCCTTAGCGCAACCGACTTCTTACCGCTTTCAATATTGTCACCTTCATAAATATCAAAAATATTAACTTTACTGATAATATTCTTATCAACCGATTCAATAATTTTAGATAAATCGGCAATTTTTTTATTTTTATCAAGCAAAAAGGCAAAATCACGATAAACCGGCTGAAAATCACTAACTGAATATGGCTTTTTAACCAAAGAGACCTCGTCAAAAGCTTTTTGCGGCAAATTATCGATGAATATTTCAAAGGCACATATTTTTGTTTTTAACTCGTAATTTTTCAGAATTTTTGGATGAATTTCACCAAAATAACCAATAATATTTTTACCAAGTTTTAACGATGCCGATCTATGCGGGTGGTAATATTTTGGTGCAGAATTGTCGTCAATTTGAATCGATTTTTCTTTAACGCCAAAAAAATCTATAATGCCAAATGCGTCTTTTTTAACGTCAAATAAATCGAAATTTCTGCTATCTTCATAATGACTTTGGTCTTTATTTTTACCGGCTCTAATTCCGGAAATCATATTTTTTTGTTCATTTACTTGCGTTCCTAAAAAAATTTTACCAATTTCAAAGCTAGAACCGTCAAAATTCGAGCGCAAATAATTATTTTTATAAGAATTTAAAAGGCCGATAATCAGGTTAGGCCTCATATAATTTAAATTCTCGCTAATGGGATTGAAAATAAAAAGACTATCGTTAACTTTACCAAATTGAATTGCTAATTCAGAATTGCAAAATGACCAATTAATATTCTCTATCATTGAACTTGCAACAAGCTTCTCTCTAATTCTGTCGAGAAGACCAGAAAAAGGCTTCTTAAATTCATAGTCTATTATTTCTGACTTAATATTGTTATAGCCATAAATTCTAACAATTTCTTCAATTAAATCAGCCTCACCTTCAATATCAGATCTATAAGTTGGAACTTCCACCAAAATTTGCTCGCCCTCTTGACATAAAAATCCTAAATTCGATAAAATTCTTAAAATTTCATCTTTGTCAATTTTAATGCCAACAAGCTTTTCAACTTTATTAATATTAAGCTTAATTTTCTTTGGATCTTGATTAAATTTTTCGGATATAGTTGTTTTTACATCGCCAATTTCACCACCACAAACTTCTTTAATTAACTTTGTTGCAAGTTCGATTCCTTCTATACAGGTTTTGTAATCAACGCCGCGTTCAAATCGGTAGCGCGCCTCGGACAAAATATTTAATTGGCGCCCCGATTTTAACACGCAAGATTTATCAAAATAGGCAGCCTCAAGCAAAATATTTTTTGTGTTTTCATCGCAACCAGAATTCTTCGATCCCATAACCCCAGCCACCGCAATAACCTCTTGTTCGTCACTAATAACCATAATATCTTCACTAAGGTTATATTCTAAGTCTTTAAGAGATAAAAATTTCTCTTTATCTTTTGCTTTTCTAACTTCAATTTTACCGTTTATTTTTTCTAGATCGTAGGCGTGCATTGGTCTGTTTAGACAAAACATAACATAATTTGTTATGTCAACTAAAGCCGAAATTGAATTTTGACCGATTGATTCAAGCTTATCTTTAAGCCATTTTGGTGATTCTTGATTTTTAACATTTTTTATTTCGCGTGATAAAAAGAGACCGCAACCCTTGAAATCGTCAATTTCAACTATATTTTGCGACTCAAAATCAGCCTTAACGCTTTTAATATCAAGCTTTTTTAACTTCCCAAAACCAGAAGCCGCTAGGTCTCTAGCAATTCCATAAACACCCAAACAATCACCGCGATTAGGAGTTATATTAACATCGATTATTGCATCATTTTTACCAAAAACATTAGAAATTTTTGTGCCTAAATCATATTTTTCATCAATTTCAACAATACCAGAATCGTCTCCTTCAACCCCTATTTCGGATCTTGAGCATAACATTCCTAGACTTTCAACCCCAGCTAATTTGGCTTTTTTAATTACCATTTTATTTGATGGTACAATAGCTCCTATTTTTGCCAAGGCAACTTTTATACCCGCCCTAGCATTTTTTGCACCACATACAACTTGATGAATTTGGCCTGATCCATCTTTAACTTTGCAGATATTTAATTTATTAGAATTTTCATGCTTTTTCGCCTCTTCAATATAGGCAACTTCAAACTTTTCGAGCGCTTTAGCTTCGTCAAAAACCTCTTCAACTTCAAGACCGATCATAGTTAGTTTATTACATAAAGATTCTAGATCAGATTCAAATTCAAGATAATTTTTAAGCCAAGAAAGAGAGAATTTCATTTAATTGATTATTTTACTAATATTGTCAATAGAACTCTTTACAATATTATTTTGGTCATTGTCGTCAGATTCTTCTAGGCGCTTACTAACTTTTTCAAAAGAACTTGTAATAATTCTTTCTTTTAAGTCACGCAAAGTTTTCTCTTCTTCACTTTTAATTCTTTCGCTTAACGCCGCAATCTTTATTTCAATTTCTTTCTCGACGCTTTTTTGAGAACTTTCAACATAATCTTTTGCTTCCTTAGCGGCGTCTTCAACTAATTTTTTAGAATTAATATTTGCATTTTCATATTCTTTTTTAGCCTCTTCTAAAAGATCCTTAGCTTCCTCCTTCATTTTCTTTGCTTCTTTTAAGTTTTTTGCAATTTCCTCAGATTGTTGGGCCAGTTTTTGTGATATAAGAGGCCAGACATATTTTAAAAGAGCTACGATAAAAGCAAAAAATGCAATTGCTAACCAAAATTTTTCATCAATAAAATTATGCATAAAATATTTAATTTGTTACTTTTTTATGTATTAAAACCGATAATTTTTCTACTAGTTGCAACCTTTCATTTTCACTTCCTGTTACAATTTCGTTAATCTTCTTTTGCGACTTATCTAAAGATTTTTGTGAGTCTTGTTTTAATTTTTCAATATAATCTTCTTTTAAAGCAGCCGCTTTTTTAACTGATTTATCAATAGAGTCGCGATAATTTTTCTCGGCTTGGTCGGTTATTCTTTTAGCCTCGGTTTGCAATTCTTCAATTTGCCTTTTAAGGCTTTGGGACTGATTAAAGTCTTTATTTATAGAATCTTGTCTTTCTTTGATAATGCTAGAAATTCTAGGCAAAATAACCTTCGACATAAAAATATATAGCAGACCAAAGCAAATTAATAACCAAAATATTTGCGATGAATATGTCGAAAAATCAAACTGAGGCATAGTTAAAGTAGTTAAAAATAAGTAAAAAGCAAAATTTCATGACCAAATCTAAAAAACACAATATTCAATAAATAGGCACTTTATGTTACGGCCTATTTATTGAATATAAAAATTCTATTAGTTTGAAAATAGAATCAAGAAAGCAATTAATACTGCAAAAATACCCATAGCTTCAGCTAGGCCTACGGCTATGTAGATATATTTTTCTATTTTCGGAGCAGCAGAAGGATTTCTAGCGATAGAGCTAAAGAAACTGGCAAAAATATTACCAATTGCAATCGCGGCACCAGCCATGCCTAATGAAGATAATCCGGCACCGATAAATTTAAGAGCTATAAGTTCCATATTTTTAATGATTTAATGACTTTAACTAAAATTAGCAAAATCAAATTAATATTAGCTGGCGGTTAAGCCAGATTTAGATCTTAAAACCGGACATGCTAAGCATAATCAATTTTAACAAAAACCAACCTTTATTTAATATTCAAAAAGAAAATTAAATATTAACAGGTCAAATTGACAAATTTTAAGATCGTAAATTTCTTTAATTAATGCTCTTTGGTTGCGTCTGCTAAATATGCACAAACCAAAATTGCAAAAATATAAGCTTGCAAAACAGCAACAAAAAGCTCGAATCCAGTCATTATAACGCTAAATAAAAATGGCAAAATACCTACTATAACGCCTAAACTTAATATAAAGCCAGCGACAACTTTTAATAACACATGACCAGCAACCATATTGGCAAATAAACGCACCGAAAGAGTAATTGGCCTGATGAAAAAAGAAAAAAGTTCAATTACAAATATTACTGGCGCCATTGCAATTGGAACCCCACTTGGCAAAAACATATGAAAAAATCCGCCAATTCCATTTCTTTTAATTGCAAAAATAACAACGGTTAAGAAACAAATTAAAGACAGTGTCAGTGTAACTGCAACTTGGCTAGTAGCCGTGAATGAGTATGGCGTTAAGCCCAAAATATTGCAAAGCAAGATAAATGAAAATATTGAAAATACTAAGGCAAAGAATTTCTCGCCTTCTTTCCCAACAGCACCCACCACCATTGAGTGGACAAAATTGTATAAAGATTCTGCTGATGCCTGAAATTTAGAAGGAATTGTTTGCTTTTTTCTGGTTGAAAGATGCATAAAAATCGCCACCATAAAAGTTGCAATTGACATGTAGAGCGCAGAATTGGTAAAACTTAAATCATAACCAAAAATTTCAATGTCGAATATTTTTTTAACCTCAAATTGACTAAGGGGGTTGTGCGCTTGCTGGGCGTGGTCAACATTTTTATGATTTTCTATATGATTTTCTATATGATTTGCGACCCCTTCAATACTTTGTTCGCTGTAATTGCTTGATTCTTTTTTCACTTTTTAAATTTTACTTAAGTAATATAATTTTGGCAATATTATGGTTGCAATCTGAATTAATAATGCGCTAAAATATTGATGATTTATTTGGATAACTAAATATTAAGCTAATTATTTCGACCTTAAACTATTAAGCAAGAATTTTACATAAAGTAATCAAAAATGTCAATAAGGGCAATGATTTTTTACCAAAAATATCTTAAAAATTCTGTTTTTCTAGCTTTGTATATAACCCTTTTGTTGTTTTTTACTCAGTTTTTACAAAATTCTTATGCTAAAGAAAATTATCAAGATTATTTTTACAATAATTTTACAGTTGAAATTAGAAAAAATAAAAGCGGTTTTGTGAAAAAGTTCAAAGATTGGAGTATTTATAAAATTAAAAAAGAGGACAATTTGCAATTTTGCTACGCAATTTCTCAGCCAATTTCTTTGCAAGGCGATGTTTTTAAAAGGGCAAAGGCTTATTTTATTGTTTATGACTTGCCTTATGATGCCAACGAAATAATGCTGGTTTCTGGTCATCAATATCGTGAAAATGCCGATATTGAACTTTCGTTTGGCGACAGAAAATTCTATTTATTTGCCCACCAAGCCAAAGGCTGGGCCTATAGCAAAAATGACGATCTTGACATAATAAAAGAAATGCAAAAATATAATGAATTTTATGTTACCGCCTTTTCAAATCACCAAAAAACAACTAAAGATAGATATTCTTTAATTGGTTTTAAGCAAGCTTATTTTAAAATGACAGAGGTATGTAAAATATGACACCAGAAATATTAAACTCTTTAAAAGAAGCGTTGCCAGTGCTTGCAACAATTTTTGTTGCGGTTTTCGTTTTAAT
The DNA here is from genome assembly GCA_965661355.1 of Rickettsiales bacterium. Taxonomy (GTDB): domain Bacteria; phylum Pseudomonadota; class Alphaproteobacteria; order Rickettsiales; family UBA1997; genus CAMCFD01. Next base: position 17,340 of record CBFIDI010000005.1, read on the forward strand.
TTTAATTATCAGGCTTAGTTTAAAGCTACTTTTTGTTTATATGATGGATAAATATCGTCATCTTAAAAAAAACAGGTCTTTAAAAAAGAAGAAAAAAAAGAATTACGAAAAGGAAGAGGATGAACTTATAAAACAAATTCCTAAAGCTCATTCGGCGGTCAGAGCTGGAAAGCTTGCGCGGTTGAGTCAATCTCAAAATAACGATGATTACAACTTAATTGCTTCTCAGGAACAACAGATAGAAAAGGAAGAATTAAATGAAGTAAAAATTGTGGATATGGTTAAACCAATGGGTTTTTGGACCTCTATGATTTTAGGCCAAAAATTATCATACTTAATTCAATCGGCCCAAACAATTAATAAGCGCGGCAAAGAAGGTTTTTGGGTTAGTATGATAGAAGCTCAAGAACAAGCGGCCGGAAGGCAACATGGCAGGACTAGATAGTAATTCAATTCGCATCTTTAAGGGCGGCACATTAATAATTTTTACTAAAAATATTTTATTTTTTACAGCTTTAAGATAGGAAATTGCATAGCTATTTCAAAGCAAGAATTTATCTTTAAATCTTGCCTTTCAAACAAAATTAAAATATTATAAAATTTAGTAATAATTTATTATTTTATTTCAAAGGCTAATTATAAATAACAATGATGACAAAACAAATTACCAAATCTGCGATAATATTTCTGATATTATTTCTCAACTCATCTTGTCACAAAATATTCAAAGATTTCAAGAATAACAACAAGGGAAAAAAAGTTAGATTTGTTAGTCTTGAGGGAAAATCTAGAGATATCGACCTTAGAACACCGCCACAAAATGTCGAAATTCTTAACGAGCAAGGCCGGCTAAGTAACCGAGTAATAAACCCGCCAAAGCAAGGTTTAAATCAAAAAAATCAAATTTCGGAAAATAAATATGCTACTAACTCAGCCCAACAAGAGCTTGAAAGAACTTTGTCTCTTCCAACCGATAATTCACGCAGATTGCCAAACAATAATCGGCGTCAATCGACTGAAATTGTCGCCCAAAATGCTGGCAACAAACCAGATTCAGCAATAGTTGAAGAGTTAAAACTAGAAGAACAGCCAGAAGTAATTCTTAGCCTTAAAAAAAGCAAAACCGACAAAATAAAACAAGAAAAAACAGTTAGTTCAGGAATTTATGTACAAACTGGGTCATTCAGAAATGAATCTGGGGCCAAAACGCAATTGCGCAAAATATCCAAATTGCCCTTTGTAAATAATATAAAAATACAAAATGCATATGTTAAAGGAAAAAAATATTATCGAGTTTTAGTCGGTCCGTTTAATAACAAAAAAACCGCAAAACTTGAAACTATAAATCTTAAAAATAAGGGCCATAAATCAATAATAGTCAAAATAAGATAATATTTTTTGTTTATGAAAAAGCCATCATCGTCACTAAAATTATTCAAACTATCAATTTTACTATGCGTTACAAGCGTGGTGTTTTCTTGTAAAAACCCCGGATCTTCAGCCATAAATCAAAATTTTCAAGAAAAATACGGATCGCAAGTCGAAAAAATACAAGATTATTATAGCTTGCAACGAAAAAAAGCATATAATGAGTCAAGACCAAAAAGTCCACGCGTAAGGTCATATAAAGATCCATCGCAAATTCTTGGAAATGAAGGGCCAAGTAAAGCAGCAGAATCTTTTTTTGACACCACTCAACTTAGTAACCAAAAACAACAAAACTTCAAACCCCACACGCCAGACATTCAAACATTGCGCCACGCAAAACAATTTTACCCCGCAAATAATTTGCCAGATGATTTATTTAGCTTAAAATATCAAATGACTAGAAAATTACCCTACAAAGTTGTGGGTTACGAGTTTGACAGAATAAAAATTCCTAAAAAAGATGCTTTTGGCATTAATTCTGACTTAAATGACAAAAAATATATTATTGCTGGCAATGACGATTTACAAAGAAGTCTTGATCAATATTCAAAAGCGCAAACAGAATATGATAACGAAATTAGCGACCTCATTATAAAGGAAAAAAGGAAAATAGAGCAGGAACAAAGATATAAAGAATTATACGATACGAATAATGAAGAGGATTTAAAGAAGCCTTCTAAACAGATGCAAGAAGACAAAAGTTGGATTCTTAGAAAAAAAGAAATACGAAACGACCCTGTTAGAAAAATAATTGCAACACAAGTAATAAAATATAACTTATATAAAAACAGGCCAAAAGTCGAAAATAAAAATAATCAGAGCAATCAAAATAATCAAAATAATAGATAGATGAACTCGCTGTTTAAAATATTTTTTTCTGCGTTACTTTTCACCTTTGCAACAAGTAATATTAAAGCTGGGGAAGATTATAATTTAATAAAAAACCATAATTTTTTATATTTAATCGATTACGAAACGGGTGAAGTTTTGCTTGAGAAAAACGCAAATACACGTCTAGCGCCCTCTTCTATGACAAAAATTATGACCGCCTATATCGCTTTTGATCAAATTAAGCAAGGCAATATAAGTCTTGATAATCAGTGCATAATAGGCAAAGATGCTTGGCGCAAACGGGGCTCGACAATGTTTTTGAATTATGGTGATATTGTCTCGATTGACAAGTTGCTTAAGGGCCTTTTAGTGGCCTCGGGCAACGATGCCGCAATTGCCCTAGCGCAAGCAACTGGAAAAAATTATGACGATTTTATCTCGTTGATGAATTTGAAAGCTAAAGAAATTGGATTAAAAAATAGCCAGTTTCGCAATCCGCACGGCCTAAGTGAAAATGGACATTATATGAGCGTAAAAGACTTAGCAATTTTGCTATCGCGCTTTTACAAAGATTTTCCTGAATATAAAAAATATTTATCTATTAAAAAAGTCACCTATTCTAATATTACGCAAAGAAATAGAAACCCTCTTATTAAGCATCATTATGAAGGGATAGTAGCTGGCAAAACGGGTCACACAAATGATGGTGGTTATGGTATTACGGCAAGCGTACGCAGAAATAACCGCACATTAATTGGCGTTGTAAATAAAGCAAAATGGCCAAGCCTGAGAACGAAAATAATAGAAGAATTATTTGATTATGGCTTTCAAGAGTTTAAAAAAATAGAGATTTTCAAGAAAAATGAAATAATAACCAATTTAAAAACATGGAATGGCACCCAAGAAAAAGTAAAAGTTGCGACAAATCAAGATATAATCGTGACAATTCCACAAAAAACAGATATTAAAAAAGACATTTTAGTTACGGTAAATTACCAATCTCCTATTTTTGCACCAATTATCAAAGATACAAAAGTTGCAACATTAATTATAAAAATTAAAAATTATAAAACTCTGAAATTCCCACTTTTTTCACAAGAAACGATTAAAAAAGCCAGATTTTTTGACAGTATTAGCAAAAAACTAGACTTTATCTTCAAAAGAATATATCAAAAAGCACGATATAAAATAAAATCTATTATTGAGATAAATTAAGTTTGATCAAAAATATATTTTACCACAACTTGCGCGATAAATATTTTTATTATTTAATTATTTTTACTTGAATTTTCAGCTAAAAAAATAAAACTTAAATTAGAAAATAAATTATGAAGGTTGATATATCTCTAAAATCTTCTGGTTATCACATTTTAACTCTGTTAATTAAGGTCTAAATAATTTTATCAAAATAATATTGTCAAAAATGATTAATATTGGTGATATTACAAAAATTTTTACGATGGTCTTATCGATAAAACTTAAGCGGACAAAATTTTTAAAGATAAATAAAGAAAATATATTTTTAGCAAAAAATTATTAAGAAAAATCAATATCGCATCGCCATATATTGCTAAATTTTTATGATGATTTTTGTTAGAAATATAAAGCTTTTATGGGCTACCTAAAGATGAAAAATGTTATGTTTTAAGCCTTATCTTTAAATGCTAATTTGGCAATAAATAATAATTTAAAGATAAGATTTAGTATTTTGAAAAACTTTACAATTAATTATTTTTATAATAGAATTATCACCTTAATATTAATTAAATTTTAAACAAAATGAATGTAGCATCTCTTATGAAACAAGCGCAACAAATGCAAAAAAAGATGCAAGAAGCGCAAGAAAATATGAAAAACCTAGAATTCGAAGGCAGCGCTGGCGGTGGAATGGTTAAAGTTATTGCTAATGGTACTGGGCAAGCAAAAAAAATAGATATTGATAAAAGTCTACTTAATTCTGATGAAAAAGAAATTCTGGAAGATCTAATTATTGCTGCCTTCAATGATGTAAAGGCTAAGGCTGAAGAAGGTTCGCAAGAAATGATAAAAGAAGCAACAGGTGGAATGAACCTTCCGCAAGGCTTCGGATTTTAAATGAAAATAAAATTTTGCGGCTTTAAAGAAGAAGGTTCAATTAAAGCCGCAGTTAAATCTAAAGTTGATTTTATTGGCTTTGTGTTTCATGAAAATTCACCTAGAAATGTCTCGTATAAAACGGCCGAAAAACTGAAAGATTTAATTCCAGCTAGTATAAAAAAAGTTGCCGTAATAGTTGATGCGCCCTTTGACAAAATAAAATTAATCGAAAAAAACCTTAAACCAGATTTTTTCCAACTTCACGGCTCAGAATCTGTTAATTATATTAAAAAATTAAAAGATAAATTTCCTAAAATTGGAATTATCAAATCTTTCAAAGTTACTTCACTTCAAGATCTAGAAAAAAGCAACGAATATCAAAATTATGTCGACTATTTTTTATTCGACAATAAAGAAGCTGGTTCGGGTCAAAAATTTGACTGGAGCCTTTTTAAAGAATTTACCCCACAAAAACAATGGTTTTTGTCTGGCGGAATCAAATCTTGTAACTTACAAGAAGCAATCAAGGCAACCAAAGCCAACATGGTAGATATTTCTTCGGGCATAGAGCTTGAAAAAGGAATAAAGTCAGAAAAATTAATTGAGAATTTTATGTCACAATCAAATTTGACACAAAATAAAAATATTTAACTTTAGAAAATCTTAAATTTATAAAATTTTAACTTTAAAACAAAGTTATTGCCTTTAAAATAAAATGACTCAATAATAAATATTAATTTTAATAATTATACCATTTAAACTTTACAATTGATTGTTAAGGGTCTAAAAAATTTCATCAAGAGAGTTGCTATAAAAAAATGAGTATTATCGGTAAAGTTACAGTAAGTTTATCGATAATTTTAGACAAATGCTTAATTGTAATTTTTAAATGATGATTTGGAGTTAAAATATTCGTCAAAAAAATTATTATAAATTATTAATCTTAACTTAGTAAAAGATTATTGATATTCAGCAATTAACCACGAAGCATTGTTTATCAATATTATAAACCTTAATTTAGGACAAAATTATTTAATTTATGCAGAATTTAGCATTGTAAAAAACTGCAAAATATGAATATTTCTTCAAAGTTAGAATTTGTTATTAAATACTTAAATAAAATAAATTTTAGTGTTACTCCATTTTAGTATTGCGCCCATTTTTACTGTGAATTTAATTAAAATATGATTACAGCCCTAAAAGATTTAATATTTGGCAAGCCACGCGATCCTTTCGATAGAAAAACTCGCAAAAATATATCTTTAGTTGCCTTTTTTGCTTGGATTGGGCTTGGCGCCGACGGAATTTCGTCATCATGTTACGGCCCCGAAGAGGCTTTTCTTGCCCTAGGTACACATGAAGAATTGGCGATTTATTTAGCGATTGCAACTGCTCTAACCGTTTTTATAATATCTTACGCTTACACTCAAGTTATTGATCTTTTTCCTAATGGCGGCGGTGGATATCGCGTTGCATCAAGACTTTTAGGTCCTTATGCTGGCCTAGTTTCGGGTTCGGCCTTAATTATTGATTACGTCTTAACAATATCAATTTCAGTTTCAAGTGGCGCTGACGCCCTTTTTAGCTTTTTACCATTTGAGTGGCAATCTGCAAAAATATTCTTTGCAATATTTTTAGTATCTTTGTTGGCAATTCTTAATTTAAGAGGCATGAAAGAGTCGATTAAGTTTTTAGTTCCTATTTTTCTGGGCTTCATGATAACTCATATTGGCCTAATAATTTACGGTATTTTTGCCCATAGCTACGGCCTTGAAGCCTTAATTCCGCAGGCCGCAAAAGAATCTAGTGACTTAAGCGCCTCGGCCGGATTGTTATTTGTCGTTTCTTTGTTTTTAAAAGCATTCTCTATGGGGGGAGGAACCTATACTGGCCTTGAAGCAGTCTCAAACAATGTTCACACCTTGTCAAATCCGCGCGTTAAAACCGCTAAAATCACTATGTTTTTGGTAGCAATTTCATTGGCATTTATGGCCGCCGGAATAATTATTATTTATTTATTGTGGAATGTTGAACATGTTCAGGGCCAAACCCTTAACGCTAGTGCATTTTATGCTATCACCAATAATTGGTTCATTGGTGATTTTCAAATTGGAAGCTATTTGGTGCCTCTTGTTTTAATGCTAGAAACTGGCTTATTATTGGTTGCAGCAAATGCCGGAATGCTTGCTGGGCCACAAGTTGTAGCCAATATGGCAATTGATGAATGGATGCCAAAACATTTCGCCGCTTTGTCAAATAGATTAGTTGTTAAAAATGGTATTTTATTCATGACAATTTCAGCAATAGCAACAATTTTAATTACCAAAGGTCAAGTAAAAGTTCTTATCGTTTTATACAGTATTAATGTTTTTATAACTTTTTCAACTTCACTTCTAGGTCTCATAATTTACTGGTTAAAGCATACCAGAAAACCAAAATGGCGCTATAAACTAACTATATCAATAATAGGTTTTATAGTTTGTTTTTCTATCTTAATGGTAACAATTTTTGAAAAATTCTTCGAAGGCGGCTGGATAACACTGTTAATTACTTCATTTTTTATATTTATTGGCTATTCGATCAGAACTCGTTATAAAAAAATGCGAGAAGCCTTACAAAGAAGTGAAGATAAATTTTCAGATTACCAAGAAATTGAAGAATGTATAATTCAAGAAAATATCAACAAACAAGCGCCAACAGCAGCAATAATAGTCGATCAAACTTTTTCAAGCGGAATGAATTGCTTGCTTTCAATCAAGAAAACCTTCCCCGAAATTTTTGAAAATTTCATTTTTGTTACCGCCGGAGAACTAGATGCAAATACTTTTAACGAAGAAATAAAATGGCGCGAAATGCGACGAAAAACCAAAGATTTAATCAGAAAATATCGTAATTATTGCAATTCTAAAGGTAAATATTCGCGCTCCTATGTTGGATATGGCACTGATATAACTCAAAAACTAGAAGAATTAACCAGCCGCGTTATTAAAGATTATCCAAATACAATATTTTTTGGTACTAAATTTATTTTCGATCATGACAATATTTTAATGCAAACTCTTTACAATAAAATTGCATATATAATACAAAGAAAAATTCATCTGAAAGGTAAAACTATGGTTGTGTTGCCAATTAATATTGATTTGTCAAAAATTGGTAAAGTAAAAGACAAGCCGTCATCTTCGCCCGACATCGCGGTTGACAGCGCGCTTTATGAAAAATTGAAAAATTAATATTAATTAAATTTCTATTTAGCTATTTTTTTTATATAGGTCGTGCGCCCTTGCCTCAAAAGAATTGACCATTTTCTTTGCCGCTTTTTCAAAGATAAAGCCAATCATTTTTTGTAAAATTCTAGATTTAAAAGAAAATTCAATATCAAAATAAATTTCGCAAGAGCGATTATCGTCAATTTCAACAATGCACCATTTACTTAAAAGCTTTTCAAAAGGACCTTGGGTTTCTATACTTTTAACATGGTAACATTCTTCGCTTTTATAGTGACTAACTTCTGAGCGATATTTTTCATACATACCCTTAAAGCTGACAACTAGGTCGGCCTCTAATTTATTATCGGAAATTTTATTAACAATTCTTGCTTTTTTACACCATGGTAAAAACTTTGGATATTCTTCAATATCCATTACCAAATCGTAAATTTCTTGCGCTTTATATGGCAAAACTTTTTTATCTTTAAAACTAGTGACCATTCTTCGATTTATATTTTAATTATCTAATTATAACAAAGTTAAACTTTAAAAATAATTTATCTTAATAATTTTTCTGCTTAAACTATTTTAAAAACGAACCTTAGAGTACCGATGCCATTTATGAAGTTAAAACTTAATCACTGAAATTGTCGTCAAAACTTTTGTAAAATTAATTATATTATTCATTTTTTTTTACAATAATTTATCTTAATGAGTTTTTTAGTGCCTTATGGTTAATTATAAAGTTAAAATGCCCGTAACATAAATTTTATATCTGTAAAACAAATTTTGGTCTTTACTTTTTTTGACCTTAAGATACATAAAATAAATTATATTAATTTCGTAACAAATTTCAATAATTGTTTTATTTGAAGTTATTATATTTTATATTTTTCCACCTATTTAAAGCGGCTTAATTTTTTGATTTTAAAAAATTATAACAAAATATCTTCAAGGCAAAATTAAACATAATGTTTTTAACAAAGAGATATTAAAAGAAATCAATTAACCTTCTGGTCGATATAAAATTAAATTTTTACAATGAATTTAAAATTGAGCGCGATACAAAAACCATCAATTATCTTTCAATTTAACAAGCTTTAAAAACTTTTTATTGACAGAGTTTGCATTTTCGACTATAATAGAGTGATTAAACTATTATTTAAACTTTACTTATCAATGATTAGCAGAACTATTTTTGTAATTGAAAAAATTGGTGACTACACTATTCATAATTTGGCAAAAATTGGTGATGTTGGAGTCTTTGCCTTTAAATCTGTAAAAAACTGTTTTTTACCTCCATTTTATCCGAGTTTAATTTTGAAGCAACTATTGCAAATTGGCTATTTCTCTTTGCCGGTTGTTGGTTTAACTGCAATTTTCAGTGGCGCGGTTTTAGCATTGCAAAGCTATTCAGGGTTTTCGCGCTTTAATGCCGAAAGCACAATTGCAACCGTTGTCGCCCTATCTATAACACGCGAACTTGGTCCTGTTTTGGCTGGTTTAATGGTTGCTGGGCGTGTTGGCGCTTCTATGGCGGCCGAAATTGGCACAATGAAAGTTACCGAGCAACTCGACGCCTTAAAGACTTTGTCGACCAACCCCTTCAAATATTTAATAGCACCAAGAATTATTGCTGGTGTTATATCTTTGCCAATTTTAGTTTTAATTGCCGACATTATAGGAATTATGGGCGGTTATATTGTAAGCGTTCATTCATTGGGCTTTTCTTCTGGGCCCTATATTTCTAATACCTTTAAGTTTCTTGAAATAATTGATATAATTTCAGGCCTGACAAAAGCGTTATTTTTTGGCTTTGTAATTTCAGTTATGGGTTGTTATTTTGGCTATAACTCCAAAGGTGGCGCCGAAGGTGTTGGAATAGCAACTACAAACGCTGTGGTTAGCGCGTCAATCACTATTTTACTTTTAAACTACATGATTACCGGTTGGTTTTTCAATTAAAAATATTAATAATATAATCATTACATTATGGCGTTTAGACAAAAATCGCAAGATCTGTACAATTTTATATTAAAGCAACAAAATGAAACGCATCGTGAACTTTTTTCTGATCCTGCATTTGACTCTATAGCCACTAATAATAAACATTTTGATTGGTGGGTATTTCCTTCATCTTCACTCCACCGTAAAGATTTGTCTGTTGACTCACAACATAAAGATGGAGTTGATATATTTCAAGAATTGTCTTCAAACCGCGATTACTGTAGAAAATATGCTGATTGTCTAGAAAAATTATGCAATGCAATATTAGACAACCCATCAAAAGGTAGCAAAATAAACCTTATAAGATTAGCAAAAGCAGCAGAATCTTTAGTTGGAATGACCGATTATGGCACAAGGCCATTAACAGGAATAGATAAGGGCAGACAGGATGGGCTATTTACTTCTTTGGCCGAAGCTTTTGATACACTTAATATGTCTCAACATTCTCAATTCAATGATAGAAATAAACCTTTTATAGATTTTGTAAAGAATAAACAAAGCGAAATATATCGAGAAATGTTTTCTGACGAAAGAGATTATGATGCGCAGCCTAGCACTCGCGGAAGGTCTTCTTCGTACGCATTTGCTGCGCCGCCAAGAGAACATTCAGCATTGCCTAGCGCTCGCGGCCAAGCTAGGCAAGCGACTTCATCTTCTTCTGCCGCAACCTCTTCTTCTTCCGCACGCCCTAGGCGCACCACTATATTCAACCCCCCTGAACGCGTCGCAGCCGCAGAAAGATTACGCAAATCTACGGGCGCAATAAATGCTGCACCAAGGCGCGAACTTGATGCTCGCGGCCAAGCTGGGCAAATGAGAGGCACCTCTTCAAGTGCAAGTGCTAGTGCTAGACCTAGTAGAGGCAATGATATTTTTTTTACCCCCAGACCTGAGGACGGATTTGGCGCTGCAAGAAGCGCAACAAGAAGCGCAATTAGAACGAACGAACAACAACAGCCAGAACATTCTGCGCGTGGAGCATTTAACTCTGGATCCGCGATTAGTCGGCAACTTCCAATGGCCCCCGGCGGAACTTCTTCAGACGCTGCACGAGCCGCTTCTTCAAGAGTCCCCGCTGCCGATTTTCACGCCGCTTCTTCTGCCGCTTTTTCTGCGCCCGCGAATAGAACACCCGCCAGACAACATTTTACACCCGCTGCAAGAGACCCTGCTGCTTCAGCCGCTTTTCACACCTCTTCTTCAAGAGGCCCTGCTGCTTCTGCCGCTTCTTCTGCGCCCGCGCACAGAGCGCCGCCCGCCAGACAATCTGTTGCACCCGCCGCTGCAAGAACAAGTTCCTCTAGGCAAGGCGCTGCGGCTATGCAATTGACGGGAGCGCAGCAAATAGAAAGATTTAACGAAGGAAAAGATTCAATAACAATAAGAAAAGGGGAGCTACAAAGCCTATATAACGAATTTATAGCATCTATTAAAAGCGGGAAGAGAAATACTTACAGAACAAATTGGGGAGAAAAAAAACACCATCGATACGGCCTTGGTGACTACGATAGAGGACTTAATGGCAAAACAAAACCTAAACTTGATGAATATGAAAATATATTAAAATTATCTAAAATGTCATCAAAAGGTAAAGGGCGCGGAGAGGAATCGACAACAGAGACATTACCATCAGCAAAAACAATAACACAAGACTTAAGGTTAAAAAAAGCAAAAGAGCTAAAGCCTGAAAGTCTAGATGAATTGAAGAGGCAAAAAAAGCACAGTAAGTATGAAAAAGATTCATTTATAGGAGATAAACTATTTTCACATAAAAGACCTCAAGCTGGCGAGGTTGTTTATGATGTAAATTTTGGAAATAGACAAAATTATGGCGGATTTGTTTTGCAAGTGCCAAAAAGAACCGCCCAAGAAGAGTCGAAAGCAAAATTAAGCGCGGCCAGCATGGCCCTTGCCTTTATGCATCAAGTAGAAGATAGAAATGGCATTATTGACCTTACCTTGGGCGAGCACGATCTTTATAAACCAGGGGGAGAACTTAGCATAGGAAGGCCAATTATTATAGAAGGCCAAATGTTCTTTGAGGAAGGCCATAATGGCAATCGGGGGAGTTATAAAGAGGTAAAAGAACTTGCATTGGCGGCTCCAAAGCTTGATGGCAAAAATGACAGACCAAATGGGGATACGCTAGATACCGCGAAATATTTATTTTACACCGCTTATAACGGATTTAAACTTTGTAAAGATAGCAACCCAGGTAAAGATGTTACCGTAAGGTCTGGACTTTGGGGCGCGGGGGCCTTTAAAAATTCGTCAAATGTTTCAATGGCAATGCAAATATTAGCATCGAAAGAGGCTGGCATAAATTTAAACTTGTCACATTCTTTCGATAAATGGAAAATAGACTACTTTAAAGATATTATTTTACCAGAATTAAATGGAATTTTAACCAAAGAAGATACCGTGGAAGAAAAAATAGAACTTACATTTAAATTATGTATTAATAAAGAGAAGGAGTATAATATGCAAGCTTATAAAACACAAAAACCAGAGAACTCTGCACAATCGCCTGGAGCTTTTGCGGTGAACGGTCACCAACATGGTAGACAATAATACCGCTTAAAAATATAACAAATATTGCAAGAAATTGAATTTTAAAGAATATGGCACCGATAAATTAAGGCGCCAAAAATTATAAAAATAATAAATAAAAATAAATAATGACCAATAATAAAAAAATTGTCGCTATTGGCAATGCAATTGTCGATGTTGTTTGTGAAGTTAAAGAAAGTTTTCTTTCGCAAAATGACTTAATAAAAGGCTCTATGTCGTTAATAGATAAAAAAACCGCCGAAAAATTATCTGCGATAGAGTCAGTAAAAATAAATTCTGGTGGCTCGGCCGCTAATACAATTGCTGCAATTTCTCAACTTGGCGCAAAGGTTTCTTTTATCGGAAAAGTTTCAAATGACGATTTTGGACTGAAATTCATTGCGCAAATGAAAGAAAATTCAATTGAATATATATCTAAAAGATATTCAAGAAACCCGACAGCAAAATCTTTCATTCTAGTCACCCCCGAAGGCGAAAGAACAATGTGTACATTTTTAGGTTGCGCCAGCGAAATTGACCAAGAAGACATTAACGAAGAAGAAATAAAAAACGCTGAAATTTTATATCTTGAAGGTTACTTATGGGACAAAGATTCAACCATAGAATCTTTAAAAAAATCGATTAATTTTGCCAAAAAACACAATACCAAAATTGCATTTACGCTTTCTGATTCTTTTTGCGTGTCGCGCCATAAAAAAGATTTTATTAAATTAATTAAAGAAGATTTAGACATTCTTTTTGCTAATGAAGATGAAATTAAAGAAATTACAGGAATAAAAAATATTGAAGACGATAATTTTGCAAAATTGCATGAATTTTTTAAACAAAATCCTAATCTTATCACAGCAATAACTCGTAGCGAAAAAGGTTGTATAATTTTTGAAAATGGCAATTGCCATGAGGTCACGACTGAAAATCTCGAAAAAGTAACCGACAGCACTGGAGCCGGCGATTGCTTTGCAGCCGGATTTTTATTTGGCCTTAATAATGGCTATAATTTTGAGAAAGCGGGCTGGCTCGGAAATAGCTTGGCCCTGAAAATAATTCAAAAATTTGGCGCTCGCTTTGAAAATGGCGAAATTTAATAAAATTTCATGACGCAAATAAAATGCTCTTTAATAAAAGTGAAATTCTTGAATCGTTAAATTCTAATCTTATAAAGCATAGCCTTGAAGAGATAGAAATTGACGAAGTTGTTATTGATAGCCGAAAAGCCAAAAAAAATTCTTTATTTATTTGCATAAAAGGCGATTATAATAACGGCCATAATTATATTGATCAAGCCTTAAATAACGGATGTAAGGCAATTTTAATTCATGAAGAATGTTACTTTGAAAAATATCAAAATTTAATTTTAGTAAAAAATACTTTTGATGCTTTAAACCAAATTGCCAAATTTTCTAGAAGCCGTAGCCAAGCCAAAATTATTGGCGTCACTGGAAGTATGGGCAAAACCACCACCAAAGAAATTATAAAAACAGTTTTATCAAGCCAAGGCAAAGTTTATAGTACTTTTGGTAATTTAAATAATCATTATGGCGTGCCTTTAACACTTGCAAATATGCCACAAAATATTGATTTTGCTATTATTGAGCTGGCAATGAACCATGCTGGCGAAATTTGCGAATTGTCAAAATTAACCAAGCCCCATATTGCTATAATAACCGGAATTACTTCAGCGCATATCGAGAATTTTGACAATGAATCGCAAATTGCCCTAGCAAAATCAGAAATATTTCAAGGTCTGGAGCAAAACGGTATCGCTATAATAAATAATGACAATAATTATTTTGATTTAATGAAGGCCGAAGCTATTAAAAACAGCCAAAAAGTAATTTCTTTTGGTCAAAATATTAACAGCGATTATTATTTGCAAGATTTTCAGGCAAAATCAAAAAATTCAAGCTTGATTACATTTGTAAAAGATAAGCAAGAATTTAAATATGAAGTTTCTTCTATTAATAATGCAATAATAAAAAACTCTCTTATCGCTTTAATTTGCCTTGACTTAGTTGCAAAGAATCTTAGAAAAGGCATTGAATCACTTAAAAATATAAAATCCACTAAGGGTCGCGCTAATATTATTGAAATAGACAAAAATAATAAAAATATTACCATCATTGACGATTCTTACAATGCTAACTTGGCCTCGATGAAGTCTGGTATTGATTATTTATTGCAATTAAAGTCTACATTTGAAAAAACAAGAGCAATTGCTGTTTTGGGTGATATTTTTGAACTTGGCGACAAATCTCAAGAAATTCATCAAGAATTATTAATTTATTTAAATTCTAAAAACATAGATCAAGTTTTTTTAGTGGGTCCGCAATTTGAAAAATCGAGCTTTGTTTTGTTAAAACCATTTTTAGCATTTAAAAACTCTGAAATAGCCGCTGGTGAAATTGCCAAGGCAATTAAAGATCGAGATATAATGTTAGTTAAAGGCTCTAGAGCAATGAAAATGGAAAAAGTGATTGAAAAGATACAAATTTAACTGTAAATTAATTAACATCAATCTTAATATTAAGTTTTTGCGCTTTTAGCTAGCTTTAAAAATATTAAAATTGCAACTTTTAATGCTTTAAAAATGCAAATTCACCATTAATCGCTATTTTAAAAAGAACCCGTTATTTAAATATTTAATTACAAATTAAATTTGGCTGCAAATGCTTTCACAAATTGATTACTTTTCTTTTATAAACTCAAATTTTTATCTTAAAATATTTTTGTGCCTATTTTCTTCATATGCTCTGAGCGCCATTGCGATTAAAATTTATTTAAATTACATTAAAAATAGCTCTTTATTTCATCAGCCAATTCGTACAGACGGACCCGAGGGTCATTTTAAAAAAAATAAAACCCCGACCTTTGGTGGGCTGTTTTTAGTTTTGTCAACCATATTAAGTTCATTTTTATTTTTAGATTTAAGTAATAAATATTTATGGATAATATTTTTTGTATTTTTGTCTTTTTGTGTAATTGGCTTTGTTGACGATTTTTTAAAAGTTTTTTATAAAGATGCCAAGGGATTTAAAGGAAGTATCAAGCTTTTAACGCAATTTTTAATAGTTTCTATCGCCTATTTATATTTGGGTCAAATTAATGAAATTCATGCAAATAACCATATTTTTCTGCCAATTTTAGATGGTATTTATGTTGATTTAGGTCAAGTTTTATATGTGATTATGGCAACATTCATTATTGTAGGTAGCGCCAATTCAACCAACCTTACCGACGGCCTTGACGGCCTTGTTAGCGTTCCGGCAATAATAAACTTATTGTGCCTTATAGTTCTTATTGTCATCGGCTCTAATATTGAGCTTGCTCAAAAATATCAGGCGCCCTATGTTAGAAATTCGCAAGAATTAATATTCTTTTGCATAATTCTAATTGGCGCAATAATTGGCTTTTTACAATTCAATTTAAAGCCTGCTAAAATTTTTATGGGCGATGTAGGAAGTTTAGCAATTGGATCTTGCCTTGGCCTGATTGCACTTATAATTAAGCAAGAAATTATATTTATTATAGTTTCTTTACTCTTTATCATTGAGGCCCTTTCGGTAATTTTGCAAGTTTTCTCTTACAAAATATATAAAAAAAGAATATTTTTAATGGCCCCAATTCATCATCATTTTGAGAAACTAGGCTGGTCCGAAGTAAAAGTTGTCAGAATATTTTGGCTTTTTTCTTTAATATGCGCTATTTTAGGCATGTCCATAATTTTGTTATAGTTTTTTCTTCTATTTTGGTTTTTAATTTAATATTTAAGAAAAATATCAAAAGAATCACCCTTTAATCAATTTCACAGGTTAAAATTTTTTTACCAGGTTTTTTATATATAATATTTTCACCAGTAATATCATTTTAAATTTACAACTAATGATTAGGGGCTAAAAAATTTTAAGATAATTGCATAAAAAATGAATAATATCGATGATATTACAGAGTTTTCTAGAATACGGGCTTATATTTTAATATGATTTCTATTTTTCTGAATAATTTTACAATAAAAATTTTCCCCTTATCTATCCTTTAGAGATATTAGATATCGCCCCAAAATTAATTTTTATATTTCTTTTTAAGAATTTATTATTTCTTTCAAATTTAACATGTCGCGCCAAGCTATTCTTTTTTTGGCTGATTGTCGCATTAAATAAGATGGATGAAAAATAACAAAATTATTAAGTTCTTTTTCCATAAAGTCGAACTTATGTTTAATTATTTGACCACGAACTTTTGAAATTGGATCTTTTTTATTTAAAACCGCCGACATAGAAGTTGCGCCAACCAAAATAATTATTTTTGGATCGACAAGTTGAATATGACGCTTAACAAATGGCCAGCAAATTTTAATCTCTTCTTCTGTTGGGCGACGATTCCCTGGTGGGCGCCAGAATATTACATTAGTAATATAATAGTCATTTTCACGCTTCATATCAATGGCCAAAAACATATTATCTAATAATTTCCCGCTATCGCCACAAAAAGGAACGCCCTGTAAATCTTCGTGGTTACCGGGCGCTTCGCCAATTATCATCACTTTTGAATCGGCGTTACCATCGCAAAAAACAGTGTTGGTGGCCATTTTTTTCAAATTACAACCATCAAAATTTTCAACCGCTTTTTTTAACTCTTCAGTTGTAGTACATTTTTTAGCCAAATCTTCGGCCGATTTTACAATTTCGTCGATAGACATAAATTTATCTCTTGAATTTAGCGGATTTATATTTTCTTGATTTTTTGATCTTTTAGCTAAGCTTGAAATTGCATCAAAAGTAGATTTAACAAGCTTAACTCCATTTTCTTCATTCTTTTTACCAGATTGCTTGGTTAAGCTCCGATAGAAATCTTCTTTTTTTTGCAAAGGCTTTTCGCGCAAAATATTATTTTGGCTATGTTTTTGCATTACTAAATCTCGCTTTTTTGCAATGAATTCTTCTTTTATTTCAGGTAATTTATTTTTAGCATTTAAACTTTTAGTCGTTTCTGGCTTTTTTAAAAATAAATTCTGACTTTCTTCGACGATAATTTCATCAATTTTATTATCTTGATAAAATTCAACAGATTCAGCGATATTCTTCATGTTTATTAACGCTTTTTAGATAAATTATACTATTTTTAACAAACAAACTATAGTTTTCGTTTATTAATTATTTTAGATTTAGACTTGATAAAAAAATAGCGCTTGACTATCAAAGCAATTACATAATACTAATTACACATCTATAAATCAACTTTTAGTATTAATTTTTTTGGCGCCAACTTTGAATTTGAAGGTGCAACTTTTGTTTATGACCCAAAAAAATAATGATATTTTAACTTTATAATTGACCATTCATGAAGTTAAATATTAGCCAACAAAAGCGCCGTCAAAACTCTGTAATATTACCGATATTACTCATTTTTCTTGCAAAAATTTATCTTAATGACAAATTATGAAGTTCAAATAACATATGAGCAATTTTTGACTTTTTGCTAACGGCGCTATTATAAATATTTATCTTATTAAATTATTCTTTTTTGCTCGCTTGAACTTAAACTACCAATACCCCTCAATGAGTCTAAATTTGCCGAAGGTGTTTGTTTTTGATTTAATGACTCATCAGGTCCTGAGTTATACTCAGATCCCTGAGAATCACTTGAGGCCACACTTCCTCTATCGCTAAAGCTTGAATTGCGTGCATTTTGTTCAAAAGATTCTTGTTCAGGTGATTCAAAATTAGCAGGCTTTCTCCACTCTTCCACAGGCAATTCAGTATTATAATATGCACCTGAAGCCAGAGCTCCAGTTTCATTATTTATACTCGAGTTACTACTAACACTGCCCTCACTTCCAAATTCCTCAACTTGCGCAAGCGATACAGTCCTTCTTCTTCTAAGTCTAGAAAAAGAATTAGCAACTCCTCTTGCAAGTCTTCTAAATAAACCAGGCCTTCTTCCAACGCCCACATCTTCACTTGCATTACCCAGTGAAGTTTCGCCTCTTTCTTTATCAAATTCTTTTGTTAAGATTTTCCTAAAATCAGCAAAGCCAATAATTTTGTCGCCGTGGCCTAACTCAACTTCTGAATCTTCAAATACAGAAAGCAACGATAAATCTTTTTCCCTTGGGCTAGGCGATAAAACGGAAGCTATGCTATTACCAATGTCTTGATCAGAAGGATTTTCTAAAGAATGCCTTATAACATCCTCTTTAATTATATTTCTTGTAGCATAATCATTTAACTGATCTTTAAAACTTATTAATAAATCTTTAGGATCGATCTCAATGTCCAATTCATCTTCGTCTTCAGAATTTGATTTTGCAGAACTTCTTGCTTGAGACTCTAAACCGCGCCCCAAAGCTTCAAATACAATTTCATCTTGTTGACTTCTTTCGTTATAATCATTTATTAATTCTGGCAATAATTCACGATCTTGATCAAAAATAATCTTAATTACCTTGAACCATTTTTCATTTTTTAAAGATTCTTCTTGTTCTTTAATGAAGTTATTTATTGATTCAAAAATATTTTTTACTTGACCATTGCCATCTTCAGGTTTTGTTACATCGCCAATTATTTGAAGAATTTGACCTGTAAATAATTCCCTTGTGAGAGGTGGAGATGGCGGAATATTGACAAATGGAGTAGCTACTGCGACTTGACCATTACCAGAAAGCGCCCTATTTCTAGCAGATTCTACCGCTGATGAAAACATTCTTCCAAGTCTAGAAGATTGCGGTCCAGCTTGTTTAGCTGCAGCCTTCTTTTCTTTAAGGCCCTGACTCACTGACCTAAAATTAGGTTTTTCAGTTTTAGCATTAACGCCAGCTTCAGCGCCAGCTTTAGCTTCTTGTAACATCTGTTCTAATATTACTTCATCCTCCTCCTGATCTCCCGTAAAGTCACCCCCCCTAAAGCCTTCCGTAGGCGTCGCACCTGATACTCCCCGATTAACAACTTCATTTGGTCTAGGTACAGAACTTGAAGAAGCCTGTTCTGCACTGGCTTGAGCTCTTTTAGCTTTATCTTTAGCAATAGCTTGAGCTTCTTTCAAAGCTTGTTCTTGTCTAGCTTTATTTTCTCCCGCTTTAGCTTTAGCACTAGCTTGAGCTTTTTTCAAAGCTTGTTCTTGTCTAGCTTTATTTTCTCCCGCTTTAGCTTCTAAGTATCTAGTTCTTGTTTGTACTTCTGAAATTTGTGCAATAACTCTATCTCTTTTAATACCATTAATCAGATTTTTAATTTGCATACCCATATAAACCACTCGAACTTGATTATGTGGCAAATTTGTCGTCGAACCTAGCAACCTTATTGCAGTATTGCCATTAACTTTTTCAATATTAAATAAAGTGCGACCATCCTGACCATCCCTAGTTACAAAAAAGCAAGCTTCTATTACTCTTTTTAAAGCAAGTTTGGCAAATTTGTCGGCAAGTTGTTGGGCAGGCCCATTTCTTTCTGCAGCAAATGTTTGAAGTTTTTTTGATGCGTAATCCAAAAAACTAAAACTATTTCCATTGGTCAATCTCACACCATCTGTACTGGTTAAAGCACTCCATATTACCTTCTTTTTATCGGCATCCGGTAATCCTTTAATGTTATTATTAATGGTTTCTCTAAGTTTTGTAAAAATTTTAAAAACCCCACTTGCAACAATTGCATCAGACAAGTCTTGTCTTTTTAAAGATGTAATACTTTCATTTAAAGAGCTCGCTAAATCATGGGCTATTTTATGATAATTATTTTTACTCGAAGACGCCGTAGCTCCGCCCGAAGAAGATTTTCGTCCACTTGCTGTCGCTTTTCCTGAATTACCACCATCTGCACCTACATAAGCTCTCAAAATTTCTCTGCGACTATTTATAATCATGATTTTCCTTATAATTAATATTAATAAGTTAAAATTTTACTACCACGCTATTATAACATATTTTTAGGCCTGGGGCAAGAAAAATGTTGAATTGCAGCAAATTCTTAACTTTAAGCGCGATTAAGTAATAAATAAGACAATTAATAAACTTGTCATCAAAAGAGAGGAATAACAAATGATTATTTATACAGTTAAGATGGCGCAAAATAACTTGTAACTAGTTAATAGCCTATATAAATATTATTTTTAGCAAAAAACGACCATAAAAATCTAGTAATTTATTGTAACAAACCTTGTAACAAACAGATTAGTTTTTAAGAACGGGTCTTGTTATTATATATGTCAATTTTAATCTGTAATTAAAAGAGCAAAGAAAAATTACTTTACAGACTAACTTTATCTTTTTTATCAACTTATTATTCAAAATATTTCTTAAATAAAAATTCACATAAAGCTAATATATAGAATTTTTACTTTAAAGCTAGTTAAACAATATAATTTAAAGATAGTCAGTTGTAATTTTTATACCCTAGTTTATTAACAAAAAGTTAGTACAAGTATAACTTATTATAAAAATTTATCAAAAATTCTATTCTTTAACTATTTTGCCAATAAATTTTTGAAAATCTTGCGCATCGCCAAAATTTTTGTAGACCGAGGCAAATCTAACAAAAGAAACCATATCAAGATTTTTTAATGCCGTCAAGGCCATTTCGCCAATTGCGGAAGATGTAACTTCTTGATCACCCTGAATTTCTAGCTGACGAATAATATTATTAACCAATTTGTCAACCTGAATGTCAGAAACTGGCCTTTTTCTAACGGCCATTTCAATTGATTTTTTTAGCTTTTCTGGATCAAAAAGCTTCTTTTCTCCACTTTTCTTCGCAACAACAATTTCACGCAACTGGACTCTTTCATAGGTTGTGAATCGTGAATCGCAAGACGCACAATATCTTCTTCTTTTTATCGATTCTTTATCTTCCATAGTTCTGCTATCGCGAACCTGAGAGTCGTTATTTCCGCAAAATGGGCAGCGCATATATTAAAAATTGTTAATAACTAATAACCCAATGTTAGTAACTGCGATTCTTTTTGCAAGATCTTTATTGATTATCAGGCAATTTTACTAACTTTTAAGACTTGTTTAATATTAAAAAGCAGACCTAAAAATATAATGCTAGCCTTTTACTATTTTATTGTTTTTTAGCAAAATACACTATTTCTTATCGCAAACAAAATATTTTTATGTTAATTTATTTATAATTTATTACTTGAGGACTTAAAAAATTTCATCAAGGTAATATTGTAATTAACAAGTAATATAATCTGTATATTACGAAATTTTGACAATAACTTTGTCAATTGAATTTGAACGGATAAATAATAAAGTTAAAATGTTACATTAGCCAATCTTCATATTTAAATATTAAATTTTGTTACCATGGGCAAATCGTAATCAGAAGATATGTTAAATTTTTTTGAATTGATATTTAAAAATGGTATTTGACATAAACCAGCAAAACAACAAACGCAATTAAAGCTTCATAAGAACCGACTTAATCATTTCGTCAATTTCGCCATCTAGAAATTTGTCGGTTTTACTTTCTTCGTAACCACTTCGCAAATCTTTAACAATGCGGTAAGGATGAAGTACATAAGACCTAATTTGATGACCCCAACTATTATCGGTTTTACTTTCTTCTTGCTTGTCTTGTTCTGCTTTTTGCTTTTTGCGCTCAAGCTCATAAATCCTAGATTTCAAAACCTTCATGGCTTCGGCCTTATTTTTAAGCTGAGACCTTCCCGACTGACACTGAACCACGATATTTGTCGGTAAATGCGTAATTCTGACGGCCGAATCGGTTTTATTAACATGTTGCCCGCCTGCTCCACTGGCTCGGTAAGTGTCAATTCTTAAGTCTTTTTGTTCAATTTCAACCTCAATTTCATCTTGCGCCTCACCATAAACCCAAACCGAAGCAAAGCTTGTTTGGCGCTTTCCATTAGCATTAAATGGCGAAATTCTGACTAATCTATGAACCCCGCTTTCGCTTTTAAGCCAGCCATAAGCGTTGGTTCCTGAAATTTTTAAGCTACAAGATCTAATTCCGGCTTCTTCGCCATCAATAATATCAATAATTTCACAAGAGAATTTATGCTTGTCGGCAAATCTTTGATACATTCGCATTAACATTTCGGCAAAATCACAAGAATCGGTTCCGCCAGCGCCAGCATTGATATCAACAAAGCAATTCAAAGAGTCTGAATGGCCGCAAAACATGGCCTCGACCTTTAAATCTTGCGATTTTTTCAATAATTCTATAGATTCATCTAAAATTTGCAAAATCGCCTCTTTGTCGCCTTCTAACTTTGCTAAATCGTAAAAATCTTTGATATCTTCAAATGTTTTTTCAACTTCTAAAAAAAGAGCAAGCCTAAATTCTAGAGCTGATTTTTCTTTTAATATTTTTTGCGCTTTATCACTATCGCCCCACAATTGAGGATTGCTGACCTGATTTTCTAGAATTTTTAATTCGCTTTTTAGATTTTCGGTGTCAAAGACACCCCTTCGCTAAATCAATATTTTCATTGATTTGACTTAAATTATTTTCAATTTCTATGCTCATTTCTTGACAAAATTATTAATATTTTGTAAAATTAAATGTAATAACGATGAATATTAAGAATATTAAAGTTGATCTTTTACAACAGCAATATTTATAATTCATAACTTAAGAAAGATTAAATAATAAATAGTTTTTACATGTTTTTTCTTAATTTCTTAAGTTGTTTATCGAGATATTAACTTCAAAAAGATAAACTTTAGTACCACTTACGCGCTCCAGTTCAATTGCTTAAAAGCGATTAAAGCGCTAAGACTAATTCTTGTTTTACAATTATTATTACTCTGTAATTTAGTTAATTTTATATTGTAAATAAACCAGCTTATTTTGCAACTTGACTCAAGGAAAATTATGACAGACACAAAAAAATTCGATATTTGTATTATTGGCGCTGGCCCTGGTGGCTATGTTGCCGCCATTCGCGCTAGTCAACTAGGCTTCAAAACTGCAATAATAGAGGCCAATCATCTTGGTGGAATATGCCTTAATTGGGGCTGTATTCCAACTAAAGCCCTACTTAAATCTTCCGAAGTTAACCATCTTTTGCAACATAAGCTTGATGAGTATGGATTTAGCGCTAAAAGCACCAGCTTTGACTTTGAAAAAATTGTCAAGCGTTCGCGTGAAGTCTCTAAAAAACTTAGCGGCGGAATTGGCGGTTTAATGAAAAAAAATAAAATCGAAGTCATTGATGGTTTCGCAAAATTTGATAGCCAAAATCAAGTTAGCGTCGAAAAAGATAATAAAAAAGTTGCCGAGGTTCAAGCGAAATATTTTATCATTTCAACCGGTGCTAGGGCTCGTCAAATTAAAGGAATGGAGTCTGATTCAGAGCAAATTTGGACCTATCGCGAAGCAATGACACCAAAATCATTACCAAAATCTATTTTAGTTGTCGGAAGTGGCGCCATTGGCAGCGAGTTCGCGTCGTTTTACAACAATATGGGCGTCGATGTTACTTTAATAGAAATGGCCGACAGAATTTTGCCAAATGAAGATGAGGATATTTCAAAATCGGCAAAAAAATCTTTCGAAAAAAATGGCATAAAAATTATTACAAAAGCCAAGTTAAAAGATTTAGCTAAAAATAAAAAAGAAGTCAAGGCCACCATTGAGCTTAAAGGCGAGATAACTGAAATTAAGGCTGAAAAAGTCATTATGGCAGTTGGCGTTATTGCCAACACTGAAAATATTGGCCTTGAAAATACCAATATTAAAGTTAAAAATTCCGAAATTTTAGTTGACGACTATCTTAAAACCGATCAAGATAATATTTACGCAATTGGTGATGTTGTGCGCGCTCCGTGGCTTGCTCACAAAGCATCGCACGAAGGAATTGTTGCGGTTGAAAAAATCGCCTCTGTCGAAGGAAAATTCAGTGCTAAAAAAGTACATCCTATTAAAACCAGTAATATTCCAGCTTGTACCTACACAATGCCGCAAATTGCTTCAATTGGCATAACTCAGGCCAAGGCAGAAGAAGAAGGGCTTAATATAAAAGTTGGTCGCTTTCCGCTTTCTGCGAATGGCAAGGCAATTGCTGCTGGCGAAACTGATGGCCTGATGAAAGTAATTTTTGACCAAGAAACTGGCGAACTTCTTGGTGCGCATTTAATTGGACATGAAGTTACGGAAATGATCCAAGGATTTGTTATCGCTAAACAAGCTGAACTTACCGAGGAAGATTTAATGCACACAATTTTCCCGCATCCAACAATGTCCGAGGCTATGCATGAATCTGTGCTTGATGCTTTTGACAAGGTTATTCACACTTAAATTGCCGACCATTTCTGGGTTGCTTATTTATTAAGTGACCCAGATTTTATTCAATTAGCAATTTGTTTTTTCTGATGCAGAAAATTATTGATTTTTAATTACCGTTAAGATAAAATATTTTTTAAGTGCCGATTTAGCTCAGTGGTAGAGCTACTGTCTTGTAAACAGTAGGTCGGGAGTTCGAACCTCTCAATCGGCACCATCTTTTACCTTTTCTGAATAAGAACTCATAAATATTGTAATTTTTTAAATTTATTGAACAATTCTTTAAAAAACCACTTCTAGTTTTATCATAAATATAGCGATATTTTTAAATTTCAGGCAATATTAGAAAAACCTAAATCTTGTCTAAATTATTAATAAACAATTTATAAATTTACACAAGCGCAAATGCAAATTATAAAAAATATTTTTTCAATTATTCAATCAATAATTTTTTGGACACTGTCATATATGGCTGTAGCAATAGTGGCATTTTATTATTTTATCCTTACCGTTTTCACTAACCAAGACAAAGAAATTTTGATCGATTATTCAACAAGAATTTGGGTTAAAATAATATTAATCTTGCTTAAAATAATATTTCGTATTAATTATAAAATTATTAACTCAGATAATATTCCTGAAGAAGCCTGTATTATTGCCTGTAAACATCAATCGATGTGGGACACTATAATTTTTCATACAATTTTTAATCACCCGTCTTATATTTACAAAAAAGAATTACTTAAAATTCCATTTTACGGTTGGTATATCAGTAAAATGCCCGGTATATCGGTTGATAGGAATGGGGGCGCCTCAGAATTAAAAAACATGGTCAAACAATCTAAAAATATTTTACAAAAAGGGTATAAATTAGTAATATTTCCGCAAGGAACCCGCACAAAACCTCATCAAACATCAAAAGAAGTTCCCTATAAATCAGGAATTGCTGCTATTTATTCGACTTGCAACACAAAGGTTGTTCCGGTTGCGCTAAATTCTGGACAATTTTGGGGCAAAGGATTGTGGATAAAAAACTCTGGAACTATTACAATAGAATTTCTTAAACCAATAGAGCCTGGGGTTAACAAAAAAGAATTCATGAAAATACTAGAGGAAAAGATAGAGACCCAGTCAAATAAATTAATAGTTAAAGATAAGTAAATCATTAGGGCTAAAAAATCATCATGATAATTTTATTGTAAAAAAATGATACATATTTTTGATGATATAAAAGATTTAATCAGGGCTTTGTTAATTTAATTTTAACAGATATTATGGTTGCTGATAAAGGTTAAGCAGTGTAAAACCGTTTTTTATCTTTGATTCATGTATAAAAACCTCGTTTTTTTTAGTAAAAATCATTATAAAATCTAAGCGCAATTCTTGACAAAATTCAGTTAAGACAATTATGTATTGAGTTTTTTATGATGAATTTAGAAATTTAAATAACAGAAAATAAGTTGCTGTTTAAAAGTGTAAGTTTGGAATAAAATTTACAACCCAAAATTAAAAACTCCTAGTGAAGTATTAGGCTTGTGGTCAGAGATTTATTTTTTAAGTTGATGCTTAATAGAATCTGCGACTTCGGGCGGCATGTAATTTTCATCATGCTTTACCAATAGCTCAGATGACAGAAATATTTTATTTTTGTTATCATAAAAACCGTTAGCAACAACACCCTGACCTTCTCGAAATAAATCTGGAGTTAAGCCGCGATGTCTGACTTTTATATCGTAAGCGCCGTCGGTAACCTTAAACTCGATGATTAAAGACGATTTTTTGTCAACAGAATATTTTTTAACAAGGCCGCCAATTCTAATTTCTTTTGACAAATTGTTATTTTTAATAATTTCTGCATGAAGATCTGACGGAGAATAAAAGAATACGATTTGATCTTTAAAATTACTGATAATAAAATATGCGGCCAAAATAGCAACAACAGCAGAGGTCGCAACAAAAACAAGTCTTTTTTTTCTTTTATTTTGCCTTTTCATTTAATTTTTTCTTGGTTTTAAAATATGAATAAGCAACATATAAGGCAAATCCACTCATTACAATATCATTTATAATATAAGAAGTTATAACATAATTCATATAATCTTTCATAAAACAAATATTAATTTTTAATTTACCTTCAAATAAATCTTAATATAAACAATAGAATTTAACCACAAATTTTTCAATATTTCATATGTAATTGTATTTATTTAAACTAAAAAACCAACAAAACAATATATAATGGCGCCATTAATTATTTTTAGTAACAAATTAAACGAAGTAAAATATATTTAAAGTCAAGAATTGGCGCTATGTTATAATTAGCTTGCAAAATTAAATATAATTTTTTATAATCTGACTTCGTAATTTATAATTATGAAGTTTAATTTGTTAATTATAATTACTTAGGCGCCCAAATAGCTCAGTTGGTAGAGCAAAGGACTGAAAATCCTTGTGTCGGTGGTTCGAGTCCGCCTTTGGGCACCATTACTTTTTAAAAAATCTCAATCTATCATTACTGTTGAAATATTTCTTTTGCAATCAGAAATATTTAAGTGACAAGCCTTACGATAACTGGCGTATTTTTTATAATTTTCGTAAGTATCAATATTTACATCATCAATATCTGTTATATTCTCATCATTTAATTTTTGTTTAATGTAAAATGATAAGTCAAATAAAAACTTATCAGCGCCATCTTGCTTAAAAAATATTTCATTTTTTTGGCTGTGATTCATAAATTCATCATAAAATTCTTTACTAACCTGATAAGATTTTTGCCTTATCATCGGGCCCAAAAAAGCTTTTATGTCGCGCCGTTTGGAGCCTAAGTTCCTCATTTCATTTACAGAGTTTTTAATAACTCCAACAGAAGCACCGCGCCACCCAGCATGAATTATTGCTGATATTGATTTTTTTTCATCCTTTAAAATAATTGGCCCGCAATCTGCTGTAACTATTGCCAATGCCAAACCCTTAACATTACTGACAATTGCATCAGCCTTTGGCAGGCCTTTTCTTCGCAATATTTTATTGTCGCTATCAATTACAACCACTTTGTTACCATGAACTTGGCTAACGAAGTTTATTTCACGATATTTCCAACCTAAATCAGTTAAAAACGCTTCAATATTAGTAAAATCAGATAAATTACGATCAATTTTACACTCTAAATCAAAAAAATTATGCTTTATTGCCATGGGTTACTATAAAAACTTTCTAAAATATCTTAATTTTTGTAAATATTCCTGCGGATCTTTAATATTTACCACAGAGTTTTGTGGAGTAAAAAACATATCGTTAAGCCTTGTCAATAAGAACCTAGCTGAAGATGCATAAAGCGCAATTTTTAAGAAATCTAATTCACAATCTGTAAATTTTCTGATTTTTTGATAAGATTTTTTCATTTCATCAAATTTCTCATCAACAAATTCGTTATTTCCATCAAAACACCAAGCATTAACCAAAATAGCAAAATCATAAATTTGCAGGTCGTTAGCAGCAAAATAAAAATCTATTACCCCGCTAACTTTGTCATTTTCATCAAAAAACACATTGTCAGCAAATAAATCAAGATGACATGTCGATTTTCTTAAATCATTACGCCAATTATTTTTGATATAATTAATAGAATCTGCGATTTCTGACTTAAGACCGACCTGATAACCATTTAACAAATCTTTAAATTTATCAAATAAAGGCTCGAAACCATCATGACCCAGATCATTTTCTCTGACTTTATCAAAATCTTGCGCCGCTAAGTGCAGTTTTGCCAACATTTCTGCAACTTCTTGACAATGTTTTATTGTTATATTGTCGTAATAACTATTTTGCTTTGGCTCAATAGATTTTCCGCTTAAAAAAGTTGCAATTGTCGATTTCTTTGATTTTAAATCAACCAATGATTCATTATTTATACTTAAAATTGGTCGCGGACAACATATTTCATTTTTTGCTAAATGAATCTTAAAATCGATAAAAAAAGGCAATTCTTCAACTTTTATTCTTTTTTCAAAAATAGTTAAAATAAACTTGCCCAAAGTAGTTTTAATAACAAAATTAGAATTATCTATACCAGCTATTATTTCGCTAAATTCTGTTAACTCGCCAATATTGTAATTATTTTTTAAATGACTAGAAATTTCATCAAATTTAAGCCTTGTGTAAACTGCCATTTTTTAAATTAAGTAAATTATTGAAAATTGTCATATTTTTTCGTTTTCAAACCAATAAATAGAAAATAAAATTAAAAATAATATGTAATTTGGACTTAAAAATTATCAATATCGTCAATACTAGCGATTTTTAACAGTAAAATTCTTAACGATTTATGCGTTAGATCTTAATAATAGATTGTAAAATATAAATTTATTACATGCACTTTTTCATCTTTCACGGCTAAATCAGTGCATAATGTTTTTAGTAAAAAATTATTAAAAAAGTCAAAATCATATCCGGCCAAATTTTTATAATATTTTGCTAAAATATATGAAATATTCATATATAATTTAAAGGTGAGACTTAACGCTATAGTTTACCCAACTAAGTTCAACACTATAAATTAATATCTCTAGGCTTTTGTTAACAAATTTATTAATTAAATTAATGTAATACCAGTTAGAAATTGACATAATAAAATAATAAACAGCTTTTTGCAATAATTAACCATAATAAATAACAAGGCAAAAAGTATCAGTAAACTCTAAAACGGTTATGGATCG